>NZ_LUKE01000006.1:0-192658 GCF_001592735.1 Bdellovibrio bacteriovorus | reverse complement strand
ACTTATCTATATGCTCAGTAGGAGACTTAATGGAAAAACTGACTCAATCGCTGGCTTCAAAATTCAACCGCTTACAACGTCGATTCGAATCCATCTTAGAAAATGATTTCGATCAAAAAGTGGAAGAGTCCGAACGTCGCGCGGCTTTTGAAGTGTCCCGTGATCTTAGCTTGGTGCGCGGTCTTTCGCTAGGTTTGCCTAAAGACAACATTGATCGCGCCATCGTGGTTTTCTCTCGCCTCGCGATGCTTTTTGATGCTGGCATCTTATTAGAAAATAATGATGGCCAATGGCGCGCCCAAGCCTCGTTCCAGCAAGGACAAACTCAGCTTTTAAAGAACGCTAATGGCAAACTATGGATTCAACTGCCACCGATGACCATGTTAAGTGTGCTAAAAACGTCCTCCTCACAAATGTTAGAAAAGTTGCAACTTTCACATCTTGATCCGCAAAATAAAACCACGTGCTTGCTGGTGAAGGTCACACCTGATTTTGCCTTCATTTTATTTTCTAGCCTCGCGGATCTTTGGTTGAAAGAACACATCGAACACGTGCGTACCGAACTGATCAACGGTTTTGCGGACTAAAGAGTCATCCATGACAGACGCCGGACAAGTTTACACGATTTATATTCTTTCAGATTCCACCGGCGAAACCGCGGCGACGATGATTCGGGCGGCGTTAGTGCAATATTCCTCTAAAGAAATCAATATCGTCCGCTGTAAAAACGTGCGCACCGAAATGCAAGCCGAAGCCGTGATCGAAGAATGTTTCGAGCGTCGCGGAATGCTGGCCTACACCGTCGCAAGCCAACAACTGCGAGCCAAAATTCGCGAACTCGCATCAGGCAAAGGCATTCCCTATTATGATCTTTTAGGCCCGTTGCTGGGAACTTTGGACACCTTTTTTGGGGTGCATTCCGAATCTCACGTGGGTGCTTTACGTGCGGTGGATGAAAGATACTTTAAGCGCATTGAAGCCATCGAGTACACGGTGAAGCATGACGATGGAAAAACTTTTGCCGAGCTTGATAAGGCCGACATCGTGCTCGTGGGTATTTCCAGAACCAGTAAAACTCCGCTGTCCATTTTCTTAAGCCATAAAGGTTGGAAAGTGGCTAACGTTCCCTTGGTTTTAGATACTCCGTTGCCAGAAGAATTGTCTAAAGTGGATCAACGCCGTATCGTGGGCTTGATCATTGATATGGATTCGTTACAGCGTATTCGTAAAAGTCGTTTAGAAAAATTTGGCCAGGATCCAGGGGGCTCTTACGCTTCCATGAGCCACATTGCCAAAGAAATTGAATACGCCGAAAAGATCTTTAAACAGAATCGTCGCTGGCCCGTTTTTAACGTCACCGAACGTGCCTTGGAAGAAACCGCGAGTGAAATCGTGCGTATCATCGCGGCTCGCCTGGGCTTACCTGACAGCGTGATCTTTTAAAAGCGAGTTTATAGAACTCGCTTACTTGCCTGAACCTTCAAAATTCCATCTTGGATTTTTAAACTCATTTTGTCTTCGCGCGAGCTTTCAAAACTCATTTCAAAGTTTTCGACCTCTGGCAAATTCATTTCGATCAGCGGAATAGCAGCGTCCAAAGTTTTGTTCCCGACACGCACTTGTTTTGAAGGGTAAAAAGTCAAGGTGCAAGAGGCGGCATCAACTTTGCGTCCGCACCTTACAAGTACGCTGCCATCAATAGCTTCTACATCTAAGTCATTTTGTACATCGAAGTGATCCATGAAGCCTTGCAGGCGGCCCTGGTACTGTTCATTGATCAGAACAACCACCTTTTCTGGACGATGAAAAACCGCCACAGAATCTGCCGCTGCCTGAGCAAAAGAGGCTGAGATCAACACAAGCAAAGATAAAATAACCGGTTTCATGGAACCTCCCTAAGATTTTAAGATTTGAGGACCAAATTTTCATAAAATGTTTCAAAAGGCATCAAAGAAGTGTTTCTGTCGCACCCGGCCTCTTGCGTTTAAGGTGGATTACCTAGGAAAAGGCTCTATACTTTCGTTATGTTTTCATTCAGATGTTTTAAGACCGTCATTGCCATTGCATTTCTTCTTTCGGGAGCCATGGCCTGGTCCGCACCTCTGTCGGCAGAGGACGTTTTTCAAAAGCTCAGACCCTTAGCCGCCGAGGCCTCGCATCCGACGGTCTTTAAAAACAAATCGCAAATCATCGTGACGCTTCCGTCGGACAAGGAACGCGACGATGACAAAAAGGAATGGGTTTTTTCAAGCGTAACGGCCGAAGTGAATGCCCAAAACAAAGTTCCACAAATTTACATCGAAACGCAAAACTGCAATATCAAGCACAAAGACCTTGATGTCGCAAAAATGCAAAAACGACTGCAGCAACAAATTAGGTTCGTATCGGCAGCTGTCTTCGGAACGGGTTTTGAATTAAATGGCGAACGTTATTTTAAAGAGCTCGGTCCTCACTGGAAAAAGTTTTCGCACGTGAAGATCAAAGAACAAGTGCCCGGAGTGAAGTTTATGCGTATCGCTCGCAGCCCATCTAAGTGCGATGGCCGCGAGGGATACCGATTTCGTTACGATTTTTTCTTGTAAAAGATCCCGCAGAAGCTTTACCGAAAACGGATTAAGGACAACCTTTGCCCCAGGTATTTGCGGTCTTATCGCCAATACCAAAGTGCAAACCTGTGCTGCCATAATATCCTAAAGCACGCAGACGGCCGGCTTTACGCCATTTACAAAGCTGCGCGTGGCCTTTTTCCATATCCTTCATCGTTGAAAAACGAACATCAACGGAAGTACCAAAGGGATGACGTCCTGCTGCCCCGCCCACATTGGCATTGTAGGGTTCAGGTCTCCACCAGTTATAAATTTGATAAACAGCGATCCCCATTTTTTCTAATTCGCTGACAAGCTTCACTGCTTGATAAGCATTTTTCCACGTGGCTTCATCCGGGTGAACCAATTGATGAGGCATGGTGCTGCCATAAGTACAAGTGAACGTCGATTTGCTGCTTGGATTTGGACGAGTCAATTGTTGGCACCATTTCGTGCTGCCTGTGGCGCTGACGCAACCACTGACAAATTTATCCACTTTCGCATTGCCCGTTTTGACCACGCCGATTTGCGTGCTGGAAGCGCGCGTGCAACCGTAAGGGAAAATAATTTCTTCGAAGTTAAGACCATCATCATGCGCATGTTCGTGATCGTGTTCATCGACTGCCACGTCCGGCAATGTGGAGTCAATAGCTTGGCTTGAATCATCTGTTACGATATCGCCATTATCAAGAATTAGGGGTTGTGTCTGTCCCTGACAACCTAAAAGAAAAAATCCTACAGTCAGAGCAAGCACCGTACGCTCAAAATTTTTTAATAGAGTCATAAGTCCTCACCGTGTGATTTGTGTGAGGAACTCATCGGGTCACCGACCCAATGAAACAACGAGGCTTTAGGAGAGAGTTTGTGTATTTATGAAACGTGGCTGGACCTAAGTAGGTCGCTAATCCGAGCGACGGACACGTATCAAGCGGAGCTACGAAATAGAAATATTTGAACTCTATACGGAACTTGCAAAATAAAAAAGCGGTCTCAGAGGACCGCTTTTTTATGGATGAAAAGTCCCCTTCTAACCAAGGAGACTTTTATGGATAGATACCCCACACAAGGTACTATTCGGTTTTTCAAAGAACTTCTTAAGCTGGTTATTTTAGCCATCCTGGCATTTTGTGGGCACGCTTATCACTAAAGCAAGCGCGAATGAAACTCGATGTGGTTTTCAACGAAGCTAGAAATAAAATAATAGCTGTGGTCGTAACCTTCGCGCATATTCACTTCTAATTTTTGACTAGCTTCTTTGCAGGCTTTCGTAAGATTGTCCGTCAGCAGCTGACCTTTAGTTAAAAACTCATCGTCACCGCCTTGATCCACCAGTAACGCTTGTGGATGACGTTTGCCACTGCGAACAAGCTCCGTCGCATCATGCTCGGCCCATACAGTTTTATTTTCACCTAAATATCCCGTAAATGCTTTCACTCCCCAAGGAGCATTCACCGGGTTGACGATGGGTGAAAACGCCGAAACTGAAACAAACTTTTGCGGATGGCGCAGACCCAATGTCAAAGCTCCATGACCGCCCATGGAATGACCAAAGATAGAAATTTTATTTGCGGGAACATTAAATTCTTTTTGAATCAATGAATGCAATTCATCCGCGATGTATGTTTCCATGCGATAGTGATCTCTGTATCCCGGCGTCGTGGCATCGAGATAAAAGCTTGCGCCCGATCCGAAATCCCAAGAGTCATGTTCTTGCGGCAACTGCAATCCACGCGGTGAAGTGTCAGGACAAATGACCATCAAACCTTTTTCAGCCAGTACTTTTTGTGCGCCCGCCTTGGTGATGAAATTTTCATCCGTGCAAGTCAATCCCGACAACCAGATCAGGCAACCGCGAACGGGGCCTGCCGGAATAAAAGTGGAAAACTTCATTTTGGTTTTAGTCGAAACTGATTCGTGTTCCCAAAATTGGGTTTTACCTTCAAAAGTTTTGTGAGTTTTTAAAACTTGCATGAATTAAGCCTCGTGCATCTTGATCACACTGCGAATGCTTTTACCTTCGTGCATGTAATCAAAAGCTTTGTTGATGTCTTCTAACGGCATTGTGAATGTGACCATGTCGTCGATATTTATCGCGCCCGACATATATTGATCCACATAACCGGGAAGCTCAGTGCGACCTTTAACGCCCCCAAATGCAGACCCTTTCCACACACGACCCGTCACTAACTGAAACGGACGAGTTGAAATCTCTTGTCCCGCTCCCGCCACACCGATCACGATAGATTGGCCCCAGCCACGGTGCGCGCACTCTAAAGCGGCGCGCATTAACTGTACGTTGCCCACACATTCAAATGAATAATCGACACCCCATTCCGTCATTTCAACAATGACTTGCTGAATAGGTTTGTCGTGTTTTTTTGGATTCACAAAATCAGTGGCGCCAAATTTTTTCGCCATTTCCCATTTTTCATCATTGATGTCGATCGCGATGATGCGCGAAGCACCCGCCATCTTAGCACCTTGAATCACAGAAAGTCCGATACCACCCAAACCGAATACGGCCACGGTCGCACCTTTTTCAACTTTCGCCGTATTTAGAACCGCACCGATACCTGTTGTGACACCACAACCAAGTAAGCACACTTTATCCAGTGGCGCATTGGGATTGATTTTCGCCAACGCGATTTCAGGAACTACGGTGTATTCTGCAAATGTGGAACAACCCATGTAATGATGAATCATTTTGCCGTCTTTAGAAAAACGAGAAGTCCCATCGGGCATCAAGCCTTTTCCTTGAGTGGAACGGATGCGCACGCAAAGATTTGTTTTACCGGAAAGACAGAATTTACATTCGCGACATTCGGGAGTGTAAAGCGGAATCACGTGATCGCCTTTTTTCAAAGTCGTCACTCCCTCGCCCACTTCCATCACAATTCCGCCACCTTCGTGGCCCAAGATCACCGGGAAAAGACCCTCAGGATCTGCACCCGAAAGAGTGAAAGAATCTGTATGACAAACGCCCGTCGCCATGACCTTAATCAGAACTTCACCCTTTTTCGGACCTTCAAGATCAATTTCTTCAATAGACAGGGGTGTGTTCGGTTTCCAAGCAACGGCCGCTTTAATTTTCATACAAACTCCAGAAAATAACAGATTAAAAAGTTTTAAGGAGTTTGAAATTCAAGAGCCAAAGAGTCAAGCCATAGCCATAAATTGAAAACGGAGAGATTAAAAAATACGCGAAACCGAGGGTCGTTCAAAAATGTCCAGATGCAAGGCGGAGGATTCGCGCTGCCACGCAGACGTACTCGCAGTACGCCGGAGAGCAAGTGCGAACCGCACAACGCAGTCAGATGGCCGTTTTTCAACGGCCCGTCAGCCTTTTTCCTGTTGGGCCATAGTTTGGTAGAAGACTTCTACCAACGCTTTATTTTCCGAACCCTTACGGAAATAGAACATCAAATCTATTTCATAATGCATGTCTTTGACGTACACGCGATTTAAGCGACCCGAACGAACTTGTTTTTTAATGGAATGTGCGGGCAGAAATCCCCACCCCAAACCAAGCTCAATCACGCGCTTCAAAGTCCCCACGTTGGCCGATTCAAAGACCGCTGGCACTTCGATGTTTGCAGACTTCATTTTTTCGTTCACCAGATTATTAAAGCCCGGGAATTCATCGGTGAAATTCACCAAAGGAAACTCGCCCAGTTCTTTCAAGCTGATTTGCTGAGGCATTTTTTCATCTTTGTTAGATCCAACAAGCCACATTTCTTCTTTGGCTACAAATTTTTGTTCGCAGCCATCAAGCTCCGTCCCGAACTCTTCTTTCACATCCGGAAGAATCAAAATATCGTAACTGCCTTTTTTGAAACTTTTAATAAGGTCTTCGCCCCGGCCATAATCGACCTTTAACATCAGCTCTGGGTTGTGGCGCATCAGTCGTCCCACGATGGGACTCATCAAGTGCAGGCCTAAGGAGTTCAAAGTTCCAATGCGCAATTGACCCTTCATGTGATTGCCGATGGATTTAATGGCGATTTCCGCTTGTTGTGTCAGATTGATAATTTTCTTAGCGTATTCGTATAAGACCTCCCCTTGAGGAGTGGCTTTAATCGATCTTACGCCTCTTACCAGCAACTCTACACCTAGATCTTCCTCTAGGTTGCGAATTTGCTGAGAAACCGCCGGTTGGGTCAAGTAAAGCTTGTCAGCCGCCGCTGTCATACTGCCCTCACTAATGACTGTCACAAATGTTGTCAGCTGATATAAGTTCTTCACCGGATTTTTCTCCTTTGAGCTTTGAACACAGGCGATTTTGTTATTATACTTAATAAAAATTCTACTCCGACAGCGTCGGAGTGTAAATAAACCAGCCGAGGTCTGCATGAAGTTACGTTTGTTCGCATCGCTCGCCATCATTCTACTCAGTTTTAGCGCTCAAGCAAAAGTCTTTCGTAATGCCTACATCGCTTTTGAAATGCCCGAGACTTGGAAATGCAACCTGGAACAAACCGAATGGGTCTGCCGAAGCGAGCAAACCAAAGAATCTAAAGAAGCCATCATCATCTTAACGGCTAAAGAAGTCGGTCCCACGGACACCTTTGCTCTTTATGAGTCTCACTTAAACTCTCCGATTGCTTTGACCGGTCGTGGCGGCTCAGGAGAGTCTAAAATCGTTTATAAGGCCAAAAGTGTTCAAATCAATGACCAAACCTGGATCGACTCCCTTCACTTGGGGTCGGAAGTCGGGAACTATTTCACCCGTTACTTGGCGACGATCAAAGATAAAATCGCGATCCTTGTCACCTTCAGTGCACACAAGCAATATTACACGAAATACAGCCAAGACTTCTTTAAAGCGGTCATGAGTCTGCGAGTAATCGCGTCGAAAAATCTGTTGATGAAGCCCGAATTAGGACCTATTCGTCCCGGTTCTGAAACATTGGGGGGCCCGATTGGATCCGCCATGCCAGCGGATATGCTTCAAGGTGATGGCATGGAAGAAGCCAAAGGTGGCAACAAGACCCTGCTTCTGCTAGGCGCTTTAATCCTTGCCGCCTTAGGAGCGATCATCTTCCTTCGCGCTAAAAAGAAAAAGAAAAAATAAGCCGCCTCATTCTTTACTGAATTCAAAAAGCCTCGTCACTAAAGCGGGGCTTTTTTATTTGAGCCCTCTCTCAATTCTTTGCCCCTTAGCAAACTTCCCCCCTAAAAAAACCAATCCCATTGCATCACTTTAGGCTCGCCCTTAAGTTGGAAAAGATTCTTAAAAGGAAGGAAGCTTTATGAAAAAACAATCTGTCATTTTATCTGCAACTTTGATGGCCCTGCTCATGGGCTGTAGTTCCAAGCCGACCGAGCCCACCGCCATTCACCCGCAAGCTCCGGTAGAGGGCAGCGTGACTCCCCCGGCACCACCGCCACCACATGATCATCATCATCATGACCACGAACATCCGCCAGCGCCCCCAGAGGCTCTTAAAGCTTGCGAAAACAAAAAGCAGGATGAAAAGTGTATGTTTCAAACCCCTCGCAAAGATGTTATTCGTGGAACTTGTCTGCCGCACGGACCGGAGGCCAAGCTAGAATGTCATCCCCAACCACCTAAGAAAAAATAAAAAAAGCCCCGCATTGTCGTGCGGGGCTTTTTAATTTTATAAATATTCAATACTTATTTAATTCTGACAATTTCTGGTTTGTATTTTTCAAATTGCGCCGCGATCTTTTCATCGCCATACACCAAAACTTTCACGTTTTGAGAGTTTAACGCTTTTTTGATCGCCGCATGCGCCTCTTTGGCGGAAATTGACGAAACCGTTTTGTTATAGTTGGTCAGATAATCAATCGAGATCCCGTAAAAATCCAACGCCAACAAATTGTAAGCCAAACGGTCTGCCGTTTCGATCGCTCTTGGGAACTGGCCAATCAATTGATTGCGTGAAGCCGCGATTTCTTTTTCATCGGCCCCGGTTTCTAGATAGCTCGAAAGCACGGCCAGGGTTTCATCCAAGGTTTTTCCGGCAGATTCATTTTTCGTAAAAGTCGCGATATCAAAACTGCCGCGATCTTTCCTAGCCTCAAAGCTTGAACTGATGGAATAGGTCAAACCCAGATCATCACGCACCTTCTGATTTAAGCGGCTTGCAAAACCACCCCCTAAAGACTCGTTAGCTAAGCGCAGCCTTAAGAAGTCATCATTGTTGCGCGCAATACCCAGTTCAGAAATGCGGATCTGGGTCTGTTGCAAACCCTTTTTAAGAACGAGTCTCACCCGAATTCCTTCAATCGCAGGCGGCGCTTCCACCTGCACCACCGGAATAGTACGACGAGACCATTTAGAGAAGGCCGCTTGCACTTTGCCTTCAAAGTCGTCACCGAACTTTCCCACCACCGCTAAGGTCGCATTGTTGGGACGATAAAAAGTTAAATAATGACGAATGATTTCTTGTTTGCGCGAAGCTCTTAATCCTTCTTGAGTGCCGTTTTCATCACGACCATAAGGATGATTTCCGAAAAGGAACTGATCCATTTGGCGGTTGGCGTATTCTGACGGGTTGTCGATCTTTTTTTGCAAAGCCGCGCTCATCTGTGCACGAATGCGATTGATCTCGGCGTCCTTAAAGGCCGGATTCATTGTCACATCAGAAAAAAGATCTAACAACGTATCACTTTGCGTACTTAAAGAATCGGCATACACCGTAGTCACATCAGAGCCTGGGTTGATATCTAAAGACGAACCCATCTGACCAAAATCATCGGCAATTTGCATCGCATTGCGCTTGATTGTGCCCTGCTCTAACAAGTACGCCGTCAAAGAGTTTAAACCCGCAAGGTTGGCGGCCTCTTGCATCGTGCCCGTCTTAAACATCATCGTCATACTTACGCGAGGCAAGGAAGTATCGCGGATATAATAAATTTTTAAACCATTTTCTAAAGTCACTTCTTTAAACGGTTGTAATTGGAAAGTGCTGGTTCCCTTCGATACATATCCCGCCGGCGGCGCATCCGTTTTTTTAGATGAAGAGCTTGAGCAAGAAACCAAAGGTAAAACGAAAAGTGGCGTCAGAGAAAATATAAACAGTCTTTTCATGGCTTATTGTTCCTTTTTCTCTTTCGGCTGCAGAGTCACAATCGATCTTTGCGTTTGCTGAGTGTAGGCGTTCATAACACGCTTAATATCTTCCGCAGTGACGGCTTGGTATTTTTCTAAATCCGTGAACAGACTTTGATAAGAACCGGTCACGATTTCGTTGACGGCCAACGAACGCGCCTTTCCGTCCATGGTTTTTAAAGAATCCACCATGTCTTTCATGACCAAGGTTTTTGCTTTTTCAAGCTCTTGCGGAGTCACAAGTTGATTGCGCAGTTTCCAGATTTCGTTATAGACGATTTCTAAAGATTCTTGCGTATCAAGACCGGGTTTTACATTCACCCCCACACCCAAGATGCCAGAATCAATCATGGCATAGTTATAAGCGTACGCCGAGGTCGCGATTTGTTTTTGATAAACTAAGCGCTTGTGCAAACGACTGGATGTTCCCGCACCTAAGATACTAGCCGCTAAATCCAAAGCGTACATATCTGCATGCCCTTGCTTAGGGCTTTGGAAAGACACAACGAAGGATTTATTTTGCACATCTTTACGCACAATCGTATTGCGTTGGATTTTTTGTTCCGGCTCTGCGTCGTATTTTCTTTCCGGCAATGGTTTTGCCGGAAGGCTGCCGTAATATTTTTCAATCAGGCTTTTTACTTTCGCCGTTTTAAAGTCACCAACCACAACCAGAACTGCGTTGTTGGGCACATAGAAAGTGTTATAGAAGTAACGAAGTTTTTCGACATCATAAGCTTCGATGTCTTTCATATAACCGATGACCGGCCACTTATAGGGGTGAGTTTTAAAGATGGTCCCCATCATCACTTCGCGCACTAAGCCCATCGGGTTGTTATCCACGCGCCACCGACGTTCTTCTTTAACGACTTCTTTTTCGCTCTTAAGATCTTCTGGACTAAGAGCGAGAGAACTCATACGATCCACTTCCATATCCATCACCAGTTCTAATTTTGAACTTGGCAGATTTTCATAAAAGCCCGTGTAGTCGTTCGTGGTGAAGGCATTATTGGTGATTCCATTTTCATGGAAAATACGGTCAAAAGCTTTACCGTCATATTTTTTAGCCCCCTTAAACATCATGTGTTCAAGCATGTGGGCGGCCCCCGTGGTTCCCAGTTTTTCATCGCGCGAGCCTACGCGATACCAAGTGTGATAGCTGACCATGGGAACGGTGTGATCTTCTAAAAGCAACACCGTTAAACCGTTGGCCAGTGTGAATTTGGTGACCGGCAGATCGATTTTTAATTCAGCCGTATTCGTCCAATTTTTAATAGTGCCAATGATGTCGGTAGCTCCGGGCTGCGCGGCGGCAGGAGACGACGGATTTGCGGGCGCCGGAACGGGATCAACGGCGTGAGCCGATACGGACAATAGCAGGCCCAATATTAATACAAAGACGCGATTCATAGTTGCTCCTATTGCGTAATAGTTTGGGCGCAAGCAACTTTGAACTCAAGAATGTTTGAATAGATAAGACTTATGTAGAGGAACTGCTTCAGCTCCGCGGCCCGAGGCCGCTGCGCTCTGCCGGCCCAGCCGCTATTGAACCACAAAATCAGAGAAGAAAACGTCTTTCACGACGCCCCGGTGAAGGATGCCATTGACCTCACCAGCTATCTTATCTTTCAAAAAAAGCTTCCCTTGGATGCTATCGAGTTCGGAAAAATTTTTCTCATTTAACAAACGCACGATACGGTCCCGGGCTTTGGCGCGGTTTTCAGGCTCCATCACTTCTTCATAGCCTTCCTTACCCAGCATTTGCAGATTCACACCAACACGGATGGTGCGCTTTGGCTCGCCTCCCAGATTCACCGTGAACGAATCCATAGTGTAAATCAAAGGGCCAGCTTCAGATTCATCGGCGACAGAGGCCAATTCACGCGAAGCATCTTCTTCAGAGATGGAAGGACTCTCCCAACCGATTGTCGAGGCATAAACCATATAGGCCCCACCACCCATGACGGAAAGATTGATGACGGCAAATACGATTTGCATAATCATCGCGGTGTTCTTGGGTTTCGGAGCGGGAGCTTGTGCTTCAGACATTCATGACCTCGTATAGAAAAGATATCGGAGGGATAGGCCAAGGTCTTAAGATGTAAGGCTGCTCTTATTTGCACTTTATGTTGACCAAAGCGTCTAAGCTTTGGACATCCAGGTCCAGAGACTTGACAAGTCTCACATGTCTCAGCGCATAATAATACATATGAGATTATTCCTCACGGGTTTTGCTTTATCTTTGATTCCGTTTGCGGCGATGGCAGATGACACACGTATTCCTACGTCTCAAACTGAGGCGATTGAAGTTTTGCCAGATTCGCTTCTGCAAATCTCTGAGACGGACGCATTTTCCAAATACGTTTTCTTGGTAGACAAAGAAAAACGCAAACTCTCCGTTTTTGAGCGCAATGGCGAAAATATCAAAAAAGTGGATGAATACCCGACAGACATCGGCAAAATGGGTGGCAACAAAACCAAGCGCGATGACCACAAAACTCCTGAAGGTATTTATTTCTTAGAAAAAAAATTAGCTCAACCAGAGATCCCGCATAGCCTTTATGGCGTAATGGCTTTCACCACGAACTACCCTAATCTTTTTGATAAGCGCGAAAACAAAACCGGCTCCGGCATCTGGCTTCATGCGATTCCGGACACCGTGGCTTTAACTCGCGGCTCACGCGGTTGCGTCGTGGTACGTAACGAAGTCATCAAAAAGTTAGAAGATTACATCAAACTACGTGAAACACCGATTTTAATCTTTGATCACGTCAACTATGTAACACGTGACGAACATGACAAACGCCGAAAAGCCTTAAGCACTTTCGTTGAAAGCTGGCGCCAAGCCTGGGAAAATCAAGATATCGAAAAATACATGAGCTTTTACGCGGCTGATTTTAAAGCTCCCGGATTTGATCGCAGCAGTTGGAAGGCTCACAAATCGAAATTGAAAACTCAGTATGAGTTTATCAAAGTCGGTCTTTCTCAGCCCTACATCGTTCAACACAACGAACAGTTATTAGTTAAAACTTTGCAGCGCTACGAATCTGATAAACACGTCGACTATGGCGTAAAAACTATTTACGCGATCAAATCGGGCGATACCTTCCAAATTATTCGTGAAGAATGGCAACCGTTCAGCCAAAAAAGCGTGACGGCAGCGATTGCTCGCGAAAGCTCCCTGACGAATCAAAACTCTCAAGCGAACAGCAGCAATTAATTATTGAAATACGCGCGTGCAAGAACGCGCGTGGTAGATTCTTTCTAAACTTTCAATGCGTTTAGAAATCTCCGTCATCCCTTGCAAACGATTTTTACGAAACACAAATATACGACCTTGATTGATGGCCTTCATTTTTTCATAAAGAAAGATCATCACGGGTTCCATATATTGAAACATCGACATCATTAAGGCTGATCCATAAAGCGTGACTTGCCCATGCGCGATGTAAGGGTTCACGGAAAGTGCTCCCCCATCTAATCCAAACCAAGCCAAGGGAACACCCAAAGCAAAAGAAGTCAGAACAGCATTGCGAAGCAGATTCCAACGCGGCTTTAACTTTTCCCATGTTCGAGCTTGGCTGCCCAGTTTTCGCACGTCCACTTCATTATTGGTGGCACCGTATAAAGTCCCATCGCCGGCCCCAATTTCTTTCATAAACGCGGTGGCGCGAGCTGCCGCCTCTTCGCTAGTACCACACATCGTGGAACATGAATCTAAAATCACATGGGCGTCGACTTCCATCCGACCTCGCAACGGCCTTAGCACTTGCTTTAAATCTTGATCGGCACCGCTCGCATCAAATCTCCCTAAACTTTGCAGCAAGGTTTGTGACTGGTCCGCCGATTTCAGCGTGCTGCCATGGGTGGCAATAATAAGATGGCTGACGGTTTCACCGGGGTTTAAGGCCTTTTCTAATTGGGTGACAACGGCATGACGAACGGCTTTTTCATTGGCAAAAAAACGGCGGCTTTGCGCCTTCACCAGCGCAATCCGCTTGCCGGGTAAAGAAGTCTTTAGAAAGTCCAACATCAGTTCCCGTCCTTCACGCGTGAAGGCTTGGCCGTCTTCCACGAAAATATAAAGCACCACGGAGGAATGCTCTTGCGCAGGGCTTGCGGAAGAGAAAAATAAAAACCCCATAAAAAGAGTAAAAAAGATTTTAAACACGTCCTTGTCGCTGCAAGGTCAATACCCAGCTTAAAAGCGATTAACGCCACCTTTAGTCCCCTTTGATCACCGGTTAAACAGATCGTGGCCAATAATGGCGCTTCGGGTTTCTTAGCGCACTCATAAACATTTTATGCGCTTTATCGCAGGCATAAGAATGGCAACACCACCGTTATGGAGGTCTTGAGTGTCGTTGGTTTTAAAGTGTCTCATTTTGGGAATGCTGTTCGCCTTTGCGGGCATGCCTTCGGCTATGGCCGACACAGATTATAGCGATACGGATCTGCAGTATCTGATGGCCCGTTACGAAATTTTGCGCACCTCAAATCTCGTGAACGAAAAACAACTGGATTTCACGATCGACTGTCTTAAAAACCCCTCGCAAAAAAAAATCCCCCAACTTATTTCTTGGGGAAGTGCCGACGGCGTTTTGGTCACTTTAGATTGCGCGCGGATCCGCTCGCACGGTGCGATCGCTCTGGCTGAAAAAAACTTTCCTAAGATGCGCCAGGCCTTGATCTTAAGCCAGCCGTCGAAAAGACTTTTTATGGTTCCCGATGGGGGAATCGTCGCGGAATCTCTTGATGCCGAACTTGATTTACAAGTGAACTTCATCCCATTTCATCCTTACGGCCTCAGTGTCCCAACTAACTTTTTAAGACATATTTACGACGCTTCGTTATTTCAATTGGCCGACTTACCTGTGATCACCGAGCATGAAAAAGAATTCTATCGTGATTTACAGAACCGGTATTCCCGCCAGTTCTGTCAGGAATACATGGCGAATCTGGCGGGTTATATCGCAAATAAAAAAAGCACACCCGCTATTTTAGAAAACCTGATCCCCGCAAGTCATCCCTTGCTGTCAGATAAAAACGTGTGCGAAAGTTTTATGTTACAACGAGTTTCCATTTACGATCGCCAAGACCTTTCTATACGCGAGAAAAAAGCGCTGAACTTATTGCGCCAAGAATACTTCAAATACTCAAGTCAACGCCGCCAGGAGATCCGCCAGCAAGCGCATCAAGAGTACTTAAATCTTATCACGGCTTCTCCACTGCTCATGTTTATGACCTCCGCCCATCCCTCTGATCAAGAATGGCTTGAGGCCTTAGAAAAAGTAAAAGCCAATGGCGACATCCGAGCCCTGGTAAACTTGTCAGAAGACGACATGCAATTAGTTGAATTATTAAGCCAAGATTTAAAGTCCCTGTCCGCTTTAGCTCCGGATGTAAAATCAAAATTAGGCGAAGCACTAAAAGATCTTTTGCAAAATCCTTACGGACAAGACCAAGCATTCAATGTTTTACAAAGAAAATTTCCCACTCTTACAGAAGCGCACAAAGAATCCGCATTACGCCTGCAATCCGAATGGGATGCGGAGTATGCCCTTCATCGTAATATCAAGATGGTGGTGGCGACAGGGGCTGCGGGAATCTGCTTTATCCCGGCAGCCCGCATGGTCGGCCTGGCCACTGCCGTCATATTAAAACGTGGCTGCATGGCCGTGACCGGCTTACCAGTGAATGCTTACGTATTTATTCACAATACAATGATGTATGAACGAAGACTGGGAATGCTCTTAAGCACCTTTGATAGCAGCGCTAATATCGCCGACCTGAATCTTTTAAATCGTGAAAAAAGAGCCTTTGTTTTTGCTTCCCTGCTTTTACCCGTGGGCATGCAAGTGGAAGCTCTAGGCCAGACGTCACAGGTTTTGGTTAAAAAACTGAGCCACGTTCACTAAGACTCTAAAACTAAAAAACCCTCTTCCTTGAGAGAAGAGGGTCTGAAAATTCAATCATTCAAATTTTAAAACTAGTGAGCTTCTTCTTCATTGGAAGAGTTTTTACCATCGATGGTAAAAGTCTCAACATTGTGAGCAAGATCTGGAAGAGAATCCAAATGCTTTTTTAGCTCTTCTTTAGACATCTCGCCAACAGATACGTTGCGTTCGATCATTCTGCTATCAAATTTCAAATTCTTATTAGCTTGAGCCAAAGACATAAAATCCCCTTTTCCAAAGAACCCAAAGATATAACTAAATTACCCCAAGGTGTCAAAACCCCGGAGATGTTACTCTGTTACCACCGCAGCGGTTCTGCATAGCGTCATGGGGCTTAGTTCCAATATTTGGGCGGCTTATCGTCTTTTTCATTATCAACGACCAGGCGTAAATTCCGCCCTTTGCCTTTGGCCTTCTGGCGACGCTTCCACTCATTGCGATCCATGAAGTCTTTACCCTTTAAGCAGATAAAGCCGGCGGCCAAGCCACCCAGATGGGCTAAGTAAGCCACTTCCCCGCCACTCACGCTGGAGGTCATCATCGAGGCAAACTGGATCACCCCCATCAAGGCCACAAACCAACGTGTTTTCATTGGAAAGAGCATGAAGAAATAAACCACCCGGTCACCAAAGATCAGACCTTGCGCCAAAAGCAATCCAAAGACGGCCCCCGAAGCGCCAATCACCGGCACGATCAAGCCTGTTTGCGAGCCCGTTGCCAGGGCATAACCCCACACACCCACGCAGTATAAAATCGCCGCCCCAATACCACAGAACAGATAATAGAAGACGAAGAATTTTGTACCCCAGCGCTGTTCAAGCTCGGCGCCAAAGAACCAAAGCATTAGCATGTTAAACAGGATGTGAGTCACCTGCATTGAATGCAGGAACATGTACGAGCCTAATTGCCAGATCTGAAATTCAAAAAGAACTTTGCCTGGATAAAGACTAAATATGGAAGTGAATGGAAAATGCAGAAATCTTTCCAAGATGACTTGAAAAACAAACCACACGGCCACGTTCACGATAAGCAACCACTTCACTGCCGGAGTGAATGGCGCTGTTTGAAAAGTCACGCCTCTGTTCATTTTTTTAAAATACTCCAAAGCTTCTCGTAAGTCTGCTCAAGGCTTTCGACCAAGACCTTTGTCTCAGCAATGAGTGGAAAGAAGTTCACATCTCCCGCCCACCTTGGAATCACATGATAATGCAAATGTTCCGGAATTCCCGCTCCGGCCACGGCCCCATGATTCAGCCCTAAGTTGATTCCACCAGGCTCATACACATCCATCAAAGCTTTCATCACTTTGCGAATCGTGTGCTGTAAATCATTGAACTCGGCCTCAGTCAGCTTCAACAAATCCCCACAGTGTTTTAGTGGCAAAACTAAAACGTGCCCGCTGTTATAAGGAAATTTATTTAGAACCACCATGGAATGTTCAGTTTTATAAACACAAAGAGTGTCCACCGAAGGTACTTCTTTAGCCGCTCGACAAAAGACACACCCCTCAGGCTTAATTAATTTTCGCACGTACTTCATGCGATCAGGGCGAACTAAAACATCACGCTCTAAGGGCCAGATGTTTTTTCCGATTTGGAATTTTCCACCTTCGCCAAGGCTTCGGCGGACAGGCGACTTCTTAATCGCCTTCTTTGTCTTCTTTTTATTTTTTGCCGAAGCTTTCGCAGCAGTGGAGGCCATCTTAACTATTGCTCCCAGAATCCAGGCATCAACAACAAAGGTTGATTCAAGTACTGGCTGCGCAAAACAAACTTCACAGCCCCTTGGATATCATTGCCGAAAGCCTTGCCTTTTAATACATCCGCATAATCGGCCAAGGTGTTAACGTCGTCTTCTTTGTCGCCGCCACCAAGATCAAAGATGCTCATGCGTTTTTTGGGCACTTCGAAAACTTCGTAATCATCACCCAATTTTGCAGTTTCCGCGGCAAGCTTCACCGCATCTTTAAAGAACCCCTCTTGATCGGCAAAGCCCAGCTTCACGGCCGTAGCCCCGGTGAACACGCGACCATCTGCATATTCTGTCACGACCTCTTCTTTTAATTTTCTTTCAGTCATCACGGTCGTTTTAAACTGACCGTAAACTTCGTTGATCATTGTTTGGAATAGCTCGCGCTCATCTTCGCGCATCGAACGGTATTCAGCTCCTGAGTCTTTGAATTTTCCAGAAGTGATGGAATAGCGAGAAATCTTAGCCCAATCATAAAGTTTTTCGATGTTTGCAAATTCCATGATCACACCGATCGAACCCACCAAAGCCCCTGGCGCCACCACCAATTTATCGCAACCCATGGCAGAGTAATAAGCGCCGCTGGCAATGATCCCGGTACAAACACAGATCACCGGTTTTTTAAGCTCATCACGCACGCGCTTAATTTCCGTGTAAATTTCTTGCGAAGGACCGACCGAGCCGCCTGGTGAATTGATGTTTACTAAGATCGCTTTGACCTTGTCTTTTTCAGCGTATTTTTCCAAATTTTTGATGAAGCGTTTGCCGTTTAAAATAACGCCATTCAGTTCTAATTGAAGAATGGTGTTTTTCGCGGTGATCTGTTTTTCTGATTCACCAAAGAAGCCGCCGCTGACCTTAACCAAGACGCCTAAGATGAAGAAAACAAGGATGATGATAGCTAGTTTTTTGTAGAAGCTGTTTTTTTGCTGCATGCAAGACTCCAAAGAGAGCACCGTTCTAGGTGCTACAAATAAAAAAAGGGACCCATCTAGGGTCCCCTTTTATGACTTTGCAGTCAATTTCCACCTTCGCTTCCGCTAGTTGCGCTGCGCACAACATCGCGGAGAGGCTTCGGCGGACAAGCAGATTACTGCTTACCGTCCGTTTTTACGTTTTTAAGCTGGTCAGCAAACAAGTCACCGAAAGTAGACTTAGAAGTTGCTGTCGCTTTTTTAACGTAATCATCAACGTCCGCTTTTGACTCGCGAAGTTTCACAAGTTTAGCAGACAAGCCGATTTTACGAGCGTCTTTGTCGATAGAGATCACTTCAGCTTTGATCGATTGACCTGGCTTAATGAATTCCTCTACGGCGCCGATTTTGTCAGTAGTCAGTTCAGAGATATGGATCAAACCTTCGATATCAGACTCAAGCTCAACGAAAGCACCAAAATCAGCTGTTTTAGTTACTTTAACATCGTGTTGTGTACCGATAGCGTATTTGTTCTCGATGTTTGACCAAGGGTCAGACTCAAGTTGTTTGATACCCAAAGAGAAGCGTTCATTTTCAATGTCTACGCCCAAAACAACCGCGCGAACTTTTGTTCCTTTAGTGAACATTTCGCTTGGGTGATTTACACGTTTAGTCCAAGAGAAGTCAGAGATGTGAACAAGGCCGTCGATGCCTTCTTCGATACCGATGAAGATACCGAAATCTGTAACAGATTTCACTTCGCCTTCAATGATAGTTCCTGGAGCGTAAGACTCTTTCAACTCAACCCATGGATTTGCTTGAAGCTGTTTCATACCCAAGCTGATGCGGCGGTTTTCAGTGTCTACTTCTAGAACTACAACTTCTACTTCTTGATCTACAGTGACGATTTGAGAAGGGTGTTTTACACGTTTAGTCCAAGACATTTCAGAAACGTGGATCAAACCTTCAATACCTTCACCAAGCTCAACGAATGCGCCGTACTCAGCAAGAGAGACGACTTTTCCTTTAAGTTTAGTTCCTGGAGGGTAAGTCGCTTTAACAGCTTCCCAAGGATCCGTAGTCAATTGTTTCATACCCAAAGAAACGCGTTCTTTTTCTTTGTCGTATTTAAGAACTTTAACTTGGATTTCGTCGCCCACATTCAACATTTCTGAAGGATGTTTTACGCGGCCCCAAGACATATCTGTGATGTGTAACAATCCGTCCATACCACCAAGGTCAATGAATGCTCCGTAGTCCGTGATGTTTTTAACAACACCCGTAACGATGGAACCTTCAGCCATAGTGTCCAAAGTTTGTGAACGTAAAGAATCACGCTCTTCTTCAAGAAGCGCACGGCGAGAAAGAACGATGTTGCCACGCTTTTTGTTGAACTTGATAACTTTGAATTTGAATTTCTTGCCCAAGTAAACGTCCATGTTGCGAACCGGACGTAGATCGATTTGAGATCCAGGTAAGAATGCTTTAACGCCGATATCAACGCTCAAGCCACCTTTAACTTTAGCAACAACAGTACCTTCGATAACTTCTTCGTTTTCTGCTGCTTTAGAGATGTCAGTCCATGCACGTAGCATGTCTGCTTTATCTTTAGAAAGAACGATCATGCCGTTCTCATTTTCAATACGATCGATCAAAACTTCTACTTTGTCTCCAGCTTTCACTTCACGAACGCCGTCTACGATACGGAATTCATTGATAGCGATAAGGCCTTCAGATTTGTAGTTGATGTCTACTAGGACATAGTCAGATTGAACTTCTACTACTGTACCAGTAACAACGTCGCCGACTTTGAAGTCTTGCTCTTTCATGGAAGCATTGAAAAGGTCTTCGAATTCACCTTTTCCAGATTTAGCATTCAAGATGCCAGGATTAGCAGGGATTTTAGAATCTTCTGCATCCAAGAAAGCTAGAACTTTCTGTTTCTCAAGCTCGGCCTTGTTTAATTGTTTAGTCATATTGTTATTAATAACCTCCTACGTAAGAGAACCTCTTTGTGCTCTCCCCGTACCTTTCTTCACTTTAAGTGAAAGACTGGTTTAGCCACCTCCTGAGAGGGAGTCAAAGGTTTTTACGCGTATAGACCAACGCCCCCAGCTGGACCTTTAAGCCCCGTCGGCATGACAAGTTTGTTAGGTTGCGTCTAATCCTTTACACATTTACCCGCCGTCATTTAGATCAAGTCATAAGAACCCTCTTATTTTGGACTTCTATGACGGCAGTTTCTTTATTAATAGCGCTTATATTCGTTTCTGGCCCGAGTTTCGCGGCGCCGCAAACTCTTAATCCCCCTGATGAAAAGACAATCCAATGGCTGATCCACGATATGCCGCCAGCCATCGTGCTAAATTCCGATGATTTGTTGGTGAACTTAGAAAAAGCCGCAGGCCCCATTGCTGGCATGTATAAAAGCCTGAGCCAGGCCCTCCCCCAGTACCACCATCGCTTTTTGCGCATTCCTTTTGTCCGCGCCGAAAAACTACTTCGGGAAAAAAAGCAATTTTGCACCCTGCTTCTTCAAGAAAATGAAGCCCGTCGCCATTTTCTGACTTTCGGCGAAGAGGTGGCCATCACCCTCCCCCCCGGCCTCATAGCATTGAAATCTACTCCCGATACCAAGTTCGTTTTAGACCATGCCCAGGTTTCAGCAAAAAAAACCCTGGATGCGGGTCCCTTTCAACTGGGTGTCGTCAAGGGACGCTTTTACAGTCCCGAACTTGAAACGGTCTTAAAAGGGAATAAAAAATCTTTTAATTTTGTCAGCGATGGCTCGGTCGCCAACCTATTATCCATGCTGGGTAAAGGCCGTTTGGACGGAGTGTTGGGTTTTTATTTTGAGATGACCGATTATGAACAAAAACACCCCCATACGCCGGAAATGCAATTCTTCCGCGTCAAAGAGGCGCCTGAATTTACGACTATCCGCGCCTCCTGTGAAAAAACCGCGTGGGGCGAGAAAACTTTGAAAGCTGTTTCAAAAGTCGTTAAAGATAAAAACTTTAAAGACATTGCTCATCAATATCTTTTATCAACCTTGCCTAGCGATCGGCGCAAAGAATATCAAAAAATATACGACAGCCGCCCCGAGTTTAATACGGAGAAAAAATGAAATTCTTAGCCTTCGTGTTTTTATGCTTCCTCGGAGTCACGTCTATCGCCGCCCCCGATGGAACTTTGAGCCTAAATCCTGCCAACAAGAAAACAATTCAGTGGATGATTCATGAGCTGCCGCCATTTATTTACACTTCAAGCAATGACGCAATTCTAAATTCTGAAAACCTGCATGGCCCCCTGGGCGGACTTTATAAAGTCTTGGCTTCATCCATGCCGGGCTACGATCATCGCTTCGTGCGCATTCCCCTTTTGCGAGCGATGAAAGTAATCAGAGAAAATAAGCAGATCTGCTCCCTCGTATTGGCGGAAAATAAAGAACGCCGCAATTTTCTTTATTTCGGAGAAGAGATCACTGCAGGTCTGCCCTTTGGTTTGATCACGCTGCAATCTTTAGCGCCAAGCAAATATGTATCCGTGAACGCCGTCCCCAACGAAATCATCATGGAACAAACACTCGAGAAAAAACAGTTTCGCTTGGGCTTTGTGAACGGTCGTTATTATCCGCAAGCGCTGACGCCGCTTTTGGAAAAAAGTACGAAATCTTATGGCTTTCATGGTGATGGATCCATCGACAAACTTTTTTCGATGTTACAAGCAAAACGCATCGACGGTGTCTTAGGCGTGTACCTGGAAATGGCGGAGTTTGAAAAAAATCATCCGGGTGAAAAAATGCAGTTTTTTCGTATCAAAGAAGCACCCGAATTCACCGCTTTGCGCGCCTCCTGCGAAAGAACTCCCTGGGGGAAACGCGCGGTGAAGGAGATCTCTAAACTGATTCGCGAGAAGAATTTCAAAGAACTCTCTCACGAATATTTGATGGCTCATTTGCCGCCAGAACGCCGCAAAGAGTATCAAAAGATTTACGAAACTCGTCCGCCCACAATCACCGAAGATTTTTAGTTGGTCACTTCAAAGCTGGTTTCTTGAAAACCGGCTTTTTTTGTCCCGTCGGCAAAAACCCATTCACCAATAACCTCTAAAGTCGCGGTTAGTTTTTTACCCGCAGGAACGTCGATCCCCCCACATCCCAAATCACAAGAGCTGGTCATTTGATAGCCATACGGAATGGGCAACCCCATTCCCGAAGCATGCATCACTTCACCGCTGAATTCACAGGTATGAATTTGGCCTTTGTTAAAAACAAAAATGCGAAAGGATGTCGGCGTAAAGCTGGCGCGCTGCGGATTTGCCAAAGTCACCGGAATACGAAAGTGCGGGGCCGCAAGATCTGCGGCGGCCGCGTTTTTTTCAGCGAAACAGCTCACACCTGCTTGATTTTGTACGACGACGGTTCTTGGTGCCACCAAATAAATTGACGCCCAAGATGGAATAGAAAAAAGAACGGAAACTGCCAAAACGATCCACTTCACAAAAGCCCCCTCTGCCCTGCCATTAAAGTGTAGAAAGGCAACGAGTTCAGCGTCAAAACCTTTTTGGCTATTTCTTCCCGATATATTTTAAGCGACGGAAAACAAGAGTGCGATTGTTCGCAGGCATTTCAAAATCTCGCACCAACTCAAAACCATGCTTGGCCATGGCATTGCTGACATCTTCAAAAGCGCGAAGGCCACCGCCTGGGAACTTTTCTTTGATATATTCATCAAATTCCGCATTGCTGTCCGATGTGTAAGTGCCACCATAGTTAAAAGGCCCATAGATCACAACCCGGCCGCCCTCTTGCAACGCCCCACTCAGCTCTTTGATCAGGGTCTTACACTCTTTCCACGACATAATATGAAAGGTGTTCGCGGTAAAAACGACGTCATACGTGCGATTGGGAATACTGTCTTCGCCCACCGTCAGCTTGCGAGGTGGTGTCAGATTCGGAACCTGACTTTCCTGAATACGACGATTTAATAAAGGCAACGGAGCCGCGGTTTCAGTGGCCGTCCATTCTAATTGAGGAAATTGCGGAGCAAAGAATACCGCATGTTGCCCCGTTCCCGCGCCGATCTCCAAAAGACGGCGATCGCTAGCACGAATCACTTGTTTTAAAACTTTTAAAATCGGCTCTTTATTTCTTTCGGCAGCTTCAGAAACAGGTAAATCCATGTCGATGACTATTTGTTTTTATAACCGAAGATATCTACGTAAGTGATACCTTTAGCCACAGAAGACGAGGGTGTTGCGTTTTGACCTTTGATTTGAATTTTGCCTTCTTTAAAAAGTTCTTTGTATTTCGTGCGAGAGATCTCACGCAAATTCAAATCTTCATTTTGTGCCTTGATAGCTTCTAAAAGAACCGTGTCCAAGCGTTTTTCAGAACGAAGTAAGTCCAAAACGATGCGGAATGATTTGGGTGGTTTTGGGGGGATAAAGTCTTCCATTTAAGCTCTTCTTTCTTTAAAAACGGGAACGCCCTTTTTATAGACTCTACACCCCAAAGGCAACCGACAAAAAGCGCCCGATAAAAAAGACACCTAGACCTTTTTAAAGGCAGGAATTCCCCTCTAATCGCACTTGTGAGACCCTAAAGGCTCTACAGCCAACGAGGTCGCCTTTGAACGTGCAAGAATATTTAGAGCAAAGAAAGAAACACTCCGAATCCGCGCCCGTCTATCGCGAACTTTGCACCGCTTGCATTCAGCCTCGATTTTCTTGTTACTGCCACCGCATCCAGCGCTTTGACCCCCAGATTGATTTTGTCATCCTGATTCACCCGATTGAAGTGCGCCGCCGTATTGCCACCGGCCGCATGTCCTTTTTATGTATGGAAAATTCATTTTTAATTCGTGGCCAAGACTATAGCGAAGACGAACAAGTGAATCAGATCCTGAATGATAAAAATCGCCAGTGCGTGATTTTATATCCCGGACGAAACTCGAAAAACCTGACCGAAATGACGCCAGAATCCCGCGCGCAGCTTTTTGATCCAACTAAAAAGTTAACCATCTTTGTGATTGATGGCACATGGCTGACGGCTAAAAAGATGATGCGACAAAGTAAAAACCTAACCGAGCTGCCGCGCATTTGTTTTAACCCTGAAAAGCCCTCTAACTTTCGCGTGCGAAAGCAGCCCCATGCGGCCTGCTATTCCACTTTGGAAGCGATCCACCACACCATCGAGCTTGTGGGTGAAAGCCAAGGGTTTGCGGTAGAATCACGCGCCCATGATCGCCTATTAACTGTTTTTGATTCGATGGTAGAATTACAATTAAGTTTTATCCGCAAAGCCGATGAGGCCAACAACCCCCAACGCTATCGTCGCCCGACTTTTAGGGCCTAGGAGGTTTTATGAAAATACAGATCGCTTTTTTAGGTCTTCTTCTGGCTTTCGGTTCAGTGGCGCAAGCTAAAATATCCTGCCACGTCGAAGAACCTGTCGAGCTCTATAAATTCCAAGATGAAATACTAGCCCTGCCCAAAAAGGTTTCTTCAGCTGACGAGTTGATCGAAAAAATGCGTGCGCCGCTGCATTGTCTGACCGAAGCTTATGCAAATTCTGAAGACCTGCTGACTAAATATGTGGCCGGAGCTTGTTTACAACGCCTGATGGGTGCGCCCGAAATCAAGGGTTTTAAAGTGAACCGCGGCTATAAAATCGTCAAAGAAGCTATTATCAACCAACAGCTTCTTTCATCAAATCTTTTACAAAAATCCGAGATCGCGGATTTGGCTTCCGGTAAATGGAGTGACTACGTTGTTTTTTGCAAAGGGATCAAAGACTCCTTATGCAGTGATTTTTTGCCGACCAATGATCGCATCAAATCACAGAATGAACTCTTAGGCGCGACTTCGATGTTACTTTTAAAAAGTGCGTTTGTGACTTTTCATGGGGACGCAAAAAAGAAGGTGGCAGAGCAAATTCGTCAGCTGCACCGGGAAACGCCCGCGACGTCCCCTCTAAAGCGCCGGGTGATCGATCAGATCTTAAAAGACATAGACCAACCCTCTTTAGAGCTTCGAGGCTCATAGATTTTTTGGTCGCATCATTTTTTAGATTTTGTTTTTAACGTATTTAACAACTTCATCGACCACTTGGTCTAAGTTCAAAGCTGTTGTGTCGACCACTAAAGCGTCTTCAGGAACCGCCATGGGTGCTACTTTGCGAGTAGAGTCTTGAAGATCACGTTGCTGTTGCGCCTTTACCATGTCCCCTTGATCTAAACCCAGTTCCGCAGCCCGACGTGCGGCACGGTGTTCGCTGTTAGCTGTGAGGTAAACTTTGGCTTCTGCTTTCGGGAAGACCACGGTGCCACAATCACGGCCTTCCGCCACAAGTCCTTGCGGACCGTTGCTGCAGTTTCTTTGTGCGTCTAACAAGGCTTTACGAACATCGGGATAGTGACTGACTTTGCTAGCGAAATTTCCCACATCTTCGTGAGCAATTTGATCGGTGACGTCTTGTTCTTTGAAGTAAACGCGCGTGCGATCTTGCTCCATTTTCACACTCCATACCGGATTGTGAGTCAGGTCTGCTAAACCCTTCACGTCATCAAGATCGATATCCATTTGCAGGGCCGCATAGGCCAAACCACGATAGAAAGCACCCGTAGAAACCCATTGCCAGCCCAAGCGACGAGCAAGTTCTCTACTTACTGATGATTTTCCAGAGGCCGCGGGGCCATCGATCGTGATTACCATTCCCATATTTCTCCGTACGACGGCTGGTTATTTTTGATCAGCCTTTTTCTTTCCTAACGCTATGACAACGTCGGGATTTCTTTTAACACTTCGGCCAAAGCTTGAATTGCCGCTTGGTTTTCGTGTTCTTTACCAACACTGAGACGTAAATGCGTTTTAAAACCGTAGTTAAAAAGCGGTCTCATAATAATCCCGCGACGCAAAAGGGCCTCATTGACCTTGGCAGCATCGCGAAGAGTGTCAAACATGACAAAATTACCCTGAGAGGGGATGTATGGCAGGCCTAATTCTTCTAACTTCTTATAGAAGTAATCAAGCCCTTTCCAACAAGTCTGCTGCGAACGCTCAATAAATTCTTTATCCTGCACAGCTGCATTCGCGGCCACTTGCGCTAAATCGTTGACATTAAACGGTTTGCGCACACGGTTAAAGACCTCGATAACCTCAGGAGGCGCAACCATGGCGCCGATGCGGAAGCCCGCCAAACCATAGATTTTAGAGAAAGTCCTTAAAACAATCAGGTTTTTGTATTTCTTAATATAGTTTTGTGCCGAGGCATAATCGGTCGCGCGCACAAATTCATTATAAGCTTCGTCGAAAATAACCATGACATCATCGCGATTTCCGACTTTTTCCAAAAACGCCTCTAATTCCATCTTCGGAGCGTACGTCCCCGTTGGATTGTTGGGATTAGACACGAAGATCAAACGGATTTTTTTACTTTCATGATGAGCCATGAAGTAATCCGCAATAGCCGGCAAATCGAAACGATAGCCTTCTTTCATCGGGATTTTATGAATAATAGCTCGGTTGGCTGGTGCGCTGACCTCATAAGCATTAAAAGCTGCAACCGACGTCAAAACCCCGTCATGCGGTTCACAGTAAATGCGAGTTAGAAGATCAATCAGTTCATCACTGCCATTGCCAATTCCCAATTGCTGAGTCGGAACTCCCCATTCTTTAGAAAGAGTATGGAGTAGTTCATAATGCGAAGGATCCGGATAAAGATGCTGATGATCAAGCGCGTGTCGAACTGCGGCCATGGCTTTCGGGCTAGGACCTAAAGGATTTTCGTTACTTGCCAGCTTATAAACGGTCGTTAAACCATATTCACGTTGAGTTTCAGAGATGGGTTTGCCGGGTTTATAGGGCACAAGGTTTAAAATTTCAGGAGAAATCTTCACTTTAAAATTCCTTTCGACAGACCCTTCGTCAGAATCCTTTTCTTACAATATTTTTTTTGCTATATCGATGCCTTTGATTTAACAATATTCCTTCCTAAAGACAATGATAGAGAGCGTTTAAAAATGCAGAATAGCTGTGTATTGGGAATCAATGTGGGTGAGTCTTTCGCAGAATACTCCCTCCTGACCGGCGCTAATCCCCTAGCGCAAAAAAGGGTGTATTTAGCCCGCGAGAGTATTAAACAAACTCTTCTATCATTTTTAAGTGAAAATGCGGCAAGCAAACCTGAAAAGGCATTTGTCAGCCTTAAGATTCCCAAAAAACTTTTAGACCACAACTTAAGCGGCGCGGTCGCGCACATCACCACCGAAGGATTTGAGCACTGGCTGGAGCTGACCGGGTCTCATCGCGAATTGACTCAAAAAGATTTGATCTTTTCAGTCCGTGAGCGCGTTTTGGCTAATGGCACCTTAGAGATTCCTTTAACACCCGCGGACGTTGAAGCCATCGCCGCCAAAATTTTATTGATGGATTGCAAACGCGTGTGTCTGCACTTCTTGCACGCCCAAGCCAATCCCACAAATTTAAACGCGGCCGTCGAGATTTTAAGCTCCCAAGGCCTCGAGGTTTTTCTTCCGAAGGCTGATGCGGCAAACACGGAAGTGGAACGTTGGAATAAAAATGCTCTTAACGCCACTATCAGTTCCGTTTTTGCAGATCGTAAAAATGAAATCCTAGGCGCACTCAGTGAAACACTTACTGAAGAGAATGTTTATTTCTTAAACTCTCAAGGCCACGCCGGCGCGGCGAAAGAGGCGCAAGCTTTAGACGGTTATTTTTCTTCATTGACGGCTTTAGGTAAAGTCTATGGCGAACCTCACAAAGCCGATGTTTTGCATTTGGGATTTGAAGCCTTCACCTTGATTTCTCCAGATGGCGAAAGTACACGTTGGGACAGTGACTGGGGCCCGGTAGCGATGTCCCACTTACGCACCCACACTTTGGGCATTCAGCCGACGTTGGGTTTAAGCCTCAATATTTTTGGACACTTTGACTTTGCCACCTCCCAAGACGGCTGGGAGCCAGGTCCGATGTTCTTAGGACGTGGACAAAAACTGGGTTTATTAGATATGTGGGCAGAAAATGCCAAGCTGACCGCCCTGCCGGGCCTGTCAGATCGTTTTTCAGCCCAAGGTATTCAACGCGCTAAAAATTCTTTATTCGCTTTGGCTAAAAACAGTCGTGTGCGCAACACGGACTTGGGTCAACTAACAAAAGAACTGCAAAGCCTTACTTTGCAACGTTTGGCTTTAGAGTCCATCTTGCATCGCCGTTCTAAAAAAATGCGCGTGACGGGCCCTCTGGCAAGTGTTTTCGCCAACGCCTTTAAAAAAGATGCGGCAACAACCATTGAGCCCCTTGATTTCACCGAGTCTACGGCCACCGCACTTTGCGGCGTTCGCTCTTTGCAAGGACAGTTATGAATTATCACGTTGAATTGTTTCAATCTTTGCTGAATGACTTTCTTCAAGGGGAGTCTGCTCTTTTAACATTAGAAGGCGATATCCTTGCTATTCGTGGGACTAATCCGGTGACCTACGGCACGTTGCCAACGGCGGCATCGACGGCGACCAAATATTTACAGCTTCAAGAAGGCGATATCGCCATTTTAAATGACCCTTACAGCGGCGGCAGTCTTTTAGGTGAAATGACTTTCGTGATGGCCGTTTCTGAAGACCTTATTTGGGTCACCCGTCGCCCGATGGAAACCAAGGTCAAGATCTCAAAGTCTGTGGAAGAAGAAGGAATTCGTATTCCGCCAACACCGTTGCGACAAAAAAATCAGCTGAATGAACTCATACTTGATGCGATTCAAGCACATCCTGCCTGCCCGCCTTATTTTAAAGAATGGTTAAAAACACAATGCCAAGATCTTACCGAAAAAGCCCAAAAACTGATTGAGGCGATTGAGCTTTCGGGGTTCACCATTACGGGTGAGTTGATTGAAGACTATTTAGAACTTTCTAAAAACGCCGCTTGGCAAAAAATCAATGAACGCTCTTCGGGGGAGACTCGCGTGGATGTCGTTTTAGACAGCGGCGAGCTTTTGCGCGTTTCGATGGATATCCACGATGGTAAAATCACCTTGGATTTCGGGGGCACAAGCAGCGCAAAAACAGTGTCTTTGACCGAGTCGGCAACTTTAGGCGCCTGCTTTTATACTTTAGCGCGCTTTTATGGTTTTGAGCAGATCGCAAATTCAGGTTCTTTTTCGGTGCTGCAACTGACCAAACCCTCCGGCTGCTGGCTTGTCGGAAAATATCCAGCCCCTACTTACAAAGGCATGACTTGCGGAGTCGCGGCTATCGAAACAGCTTTGGATATGGCGCTTTCGCAGATTCATCAAAAAGGTGAAAGAGCTTTGGACAGTCGCTGTTCTTTGCGCTTTGATTTAAAAAATGATTCTAAAAACAAAGTTCTGACTCTTCACGGGGGCAGCGGTGCAACACCTTCTGAAGCCGGCGCTTCCGCCCACACCAAAGCTTTTTCGATTGAACAGCTCGAACGGGATTTCCCCGTTAAAGTTCAACGCATTGATCATCGTCAATCCACCGGCGGCAAAGGCAAAAACCCTGGCGGCCGCGGTTTGATCATGAAATTTGAAATCAAAGAAGCCGTGGAAGGTGTCTGGATGACAGACCTTACCTTGCATCGTCCGCGTATTTCTAAAAACTGTACACACGGTGACGCTGGCGAAATCCTGATCGAACGTCAGGGTGAAACTAAGAATCTTCCCGTTTTGGGAACTCAACAGTTTGCACCCGGTGATATCGTAACCTTGTGTTCAGGGTCTGGCGGCGGTTACGGCAAAGAATAGCCTGGCCTAGTGCTAGGCCGGTATCGCCAGGCCTTTGTTTTGTGGTATAGTTCTAACATGAATATTGCCAAATACTTTTTCATACTCATATTTTGTATTAGTGGTTTTGCACAAGCTAAAGCTGTGAAGAAAGGAACCCCTATGACTAAGACGGAAGTAAGTTATCTCGCGGGTGGATGCTTTTGGGGCATGGAAGATTTATTGCGCAAAATTCCTGGTGTCACGGATGTTGAAGTCGGTTACATGGGGGGCGAAACTAAAAATGCCAATTATAATATCGTAAAGACAGGGACCACAGGTCATGCCGAAACCGTGAAGATCACCTTTGACCCGACAAAGCTTCCATTTGAAGAGCTGCTTGTTCACTTTTTTAAGATTCACGATCCGACAACCACGAATCGCCAAGGCAATGATATTGGAACCCAATATCGCAGCGCTATTTTTTACACCTCCAACGAACAAAAAGATGCCGCAGAAAGAATGATTGTCCGAGTGGATAAATCCGGAGCTTGGAAAAAACCCGTGGTCACTCAAGTCGTGAAGGCGACTGAGTTTTGGAAAGCTGAAGACTACCATCAGGATTATTTGGTCAAAAATCCCAACGGCTATACTTGCCATTACGAACGTAATATTAATTTTTAAAAAATTGCGACAAGCCTTAACTTTTCTAATCTGCAATAGGGCTTGTTTGAAATCCATTTTTTCTCTTAGTTTGCCGACGAGGGGACAAAATGGACTCAAACAACACAAAAACGCGGCGACCGGATATCGCAGACTTTGATTCTGCCAGTGATTTTTTATTCGAGATGTACATGCATCTGAAAAAAAATGGCGGTTTCAGCCTAAGAAAGCGTTGTCGCGAAGTCGATTCCTTTTCTCAAGCTTTTGTTTCTCAAGTTTTAAATCGTCAGCGCAACATCACTCCAAAAAACCTGCCCTTTTTTGCCGAATTATTTTTTCTTACTCCTCAAGAAAAAGAGCGCATCGCCGAACATATTTCCTCCCGCCCCAGGGGGGGGGGTAAGTCGCTTCACCTTTTAAAAAACTGGTTCAATCCTTACGTCATGGCTTTAGCTGAAGTGCGCGGTTTTTCTGCCGACAGCCCCACGATCGAACGCATGTTGGGGGGACTTTTAAATAAAAACAGCATTGAAAAATCCATCGATTTTCTATTTACGGAAGGGTTTTGGAAAAAATCTTTGAATGGTCAAGTGACCTTGGACCCCTCTTTGCGATCTCATGATCAAGCAACTTCTTCATTCATCGTGGAGCGCTTTCACCAGCGCGCGCTTGATATCGCAAAACGTGGGATTGATACGCACCCTTCTTCTCAACGAAAAAATTTGACGGTTTTACTTTCGGTGAACCAAGAGGAATGGACCGCTTTAAGCCAAGAAATAGAACTCTTTGAACGGCGCTTAAATGAGCTAGCGGCCCGTCCGACCACGGACGCTGACCAATTGCTCCAAGTTTCGATTCACTCTACTCCCATCTCTGTTTCGACCAAAAAAAAGGGATCTTGAAAGATCCCTTTTTTTTTCGCGATAACCGAAAAGTTCTAAGGACGACGGAACGATAACGGATTATTCCATTCAGTTAACAGAACTCTTTACTTTACAGCGCTGCGTCTGGCTTTGAGGAAAAGTATTGGGCGGGGATATACCCTGTCCCACAAGAAGAGACAAACAAACCCATTAGGAGGGATTAAAAATGAAAGCTCTTGTATTTATCGCTGGTTTATTGATCGCTGGTTCTGCATCTGCTGCTTGTACTGAAGGGAACATCGCCCTTATCGTTAAGCACAATGTAACTACGGACAAAGACATCACCGAAGTGCGCGTTTGCAAAAACGGTACGTTTATGACTCCTGCTGAAAAAGCAGCCTACATCTACAACCCACGCACTACTTGTACTGAAGGCTCAAAAGCCATCTTCGTAAAACAGCTTCCAGGTCAAGACAGAGAAACTTCTGAAGTTCGCGTTTGCAAAAATGGTACTTTCATGACGGCCGCTGAAAAAGCAGCTTACGTTCGTAACCCTAAATCTACTTGCGTAGAAGGGGCTTACTCGGTGGCTCGCGCTGACAGCTATTTCCGTAACCTGTCTGAAGAGCAAGCTGACAAATCCATCACTGTTGTTTGCAAAAGCAATAAATGGGTTCCAGTACGCGGTCTATAATAGACCTATTACAGAGGAGAGGCCCCTGCCTTTCCTCTGTAATCTTTACCCATTGAAAAGCCCCGTTAAAGCAAGTAAACCACAGATCAGCAAACTAATTCTCTAGGACGATGATGATGGGTGAACCTCAAGAACTTACCGAATCTAAACGAGATAAGGTCATGTCCCAGATTCGAACCCTTTCCCAAACCTTGGGTGTTCGACAGAAAGATCTTGCGGCCTCTTTAAATCTTAAGCCCAGTCAAATGAATGTTTACATGCAAGGAAAAGTCGAAATGAAAACCGACCGCTTACTTTGTGTTTTAGAACTCATGGGCATTGATGTTGAAAAACTCTTAGAACAAAAAATTATCGAAGCCTCTAAGGCTTCCTTTGAATCTAGTAATAAAGAAAATGTCCTAGCAAAAATCGGAAGACTTGATGCAGATAACCGGGAATCCATCTTCAAGATCGTTAAGATCTTGGGATCAAAATGAGCTAAAGCTCTTATCACTTTGGAAATATGCCAAAGAAGATAGCTCCCAGTTTTCTGATGAAAACCTGAGCGATGAAGATCTATTGGACTTAGTAAAGTCTGAAATTCGCAAGAATCACAAGTTCACCTTATTCTGCGTCATCCCGTTTATTACCACCGAACTGATGGCGCTTAAAAGAACGTCAGCCAAACTTGGCATATCCGAGGACTTGGCCCGTTATTTTTCTTCACGCCTTTTAAGAAGCGGACTGTGGACCGTTGAAGATGGTCGCGTCGTTACAAAGTTTCAATTTTTAGATTTAGGTGACATTTCCGTAAAAGAATATCTTTCAATGACTGTCAGTATTATCGCCCAGTTGTCCGACGATAAACCCGGTACTTATGAAACTGTGTCCTTGGCGACGACCCGCCCTTTGGCTCGAACCTTTATCGGTAAGGTGAATCAAGCCTTGCGGGAATTGACGGAAAAATCTGAAAAAGAAGCCGCGAGAAACGTCTTATTCTCATGGACCCATACCGGTGTGATTAATCTTGAAGTTAAAAACGAAAAAAAAGAGGAAGACTATATATGAAACTCGGCTTAGCACTTATGACTTTGCTTTTTCCGATGCTTGCTTGGACCCAGGGCGTGGGGGGTGGCGGCAATACTGGAGGCGGCGTAAAAATTCGCACTTTCAAAATGGGTTGTATCGAAGGAAGCACCGGCTGGATGAGTCTTTATGTCCGTGGCGAAGTTCGCAGCGTTCCGCGTATCTGTCGTGACGGATCTTTCATGACGCCGGAAGAACGTGAATCATATATCTACAACCCCACGCCTTCTTGCACCGAGGGTAGTTACTTTACGGCGGATGAATACGATTATGCTATTGGCAAAGAGGTTCGCGTCGTACGCAAATGCCAAAATAACAAATGGGTTGTTGTTCGCTCTCAAGCTAAATAATAAATTTACAGTCTGCCTTAAGTTTCCTTAAGGCAGATTTTTGCCCCGGTGGATTCAAGGGCCTTCTTGATTCTTTCCACATGCTCAATGCTTGTGGTTTCAAGGACAAAATCAATCCGCGTTTCCCGCAAGGAAAGACCTTGGGAAACACGATCATGACGGACCTCCAATATGTTTGCCTTTTGGCTCGCTATTGCTTCCGTCAAACGATTTAAATTCCCTGGCAAGTCATCCACGATCACCGACAACTCACACAAGCGTCCACGCAAAATCTGACCGCGATCAATGATCTTTGAAACGATGTTCAGATCAATATTGCCACCACTAATAATGACACAACATTTTTTTCCCAGCTTTAACGGACGATTCATGATCGCCGCCATCGCCGCCGCCCCCGAACCTTCAGAAACAGCTTTGGTTCTTTCCATCAAAAACACAATCGCTTCCGCAATTTCGTCATCACTGACGGTCACGACTTCATCGACATATTTTGAAATAAAGTTTTCATACATCGTTGGTGACGGATTTTTAATCGCAATACCGTCAGCAATCGTCGGCGTGCGTTTAATATGCGCCAAAGTTTCCTTGCGGAACATATAAGCCATACCGGGGGAACGATCACTTTGTACACCAATCACGCGAATGTTAGGACGAATGGTTTTTACTGCTAAGGCAATACCACTGATCAATCCCCCACCACCGATGGGTACAATCACCGTGTCTAAATCCGGAACCTTTTCTAAGATCTCAATACCGATCGTTCCCTGACCCGCAATCACGTAAGGATCTTGGTATGGATGAACAAACGTAAAACCTTTTTCTTTTTCTAATTTTTGTGCGTGCTCGAAAGCTTCGTCATAGATTTCGCCATGTAAAACAACATTTGCTCCGTAGGAACGGGTTGCGGCCGCCTTATTGATCGAAGCATTTTCTGGCATGACGATCGTGGCTTGAACCCCAGCAATTGTCGCTGACAAGGCTACACCTTGGGCATGGTTTCCGGCCGAGCTTGCTACCACTCCGCGCGCTTTTTCTTCAGGTGTCAGATTTGAAATCTTATTATAAGCACCGCGGAACTTGAAACTGCCCGTGCGCTGGGTGTTTTCATACTTAAAATAAATTTCCGTTTCCGCGTTGGCGGCGTCCTGATTGATCAGTTTGCTGGCGCTGATAGAATGGGTCATCTCGGTTGGCGAAATAACGCCTTTCAGATGCTCGCGCGCTTTTTGAATATCGGCAAAAGTCACTTTCATAGGGACAACCTTTTAAGTAAAAGTTCTATTTTTCTAAGGCCCTACTCTCTTCCAAAAACGCACCCGGAGCAAGAGAGTTGATGCAATGCTTCCTTTGCCAAGTCTGCCAAAATCCGCTAGTTTAGGGGGTCACAGGAAAGGCAAGTTCATGAAAACAACCCTGGTAAAGTCACTCTTCCGCGAAACTGATAAATTCATCGATAAAGAAGTCGTTTTAAACGGCTGGGTCCGCAAGATCCGCGATCAAAAGAATTTTGGTTTCATCGAATTAAATGACGGTACTTTCTTTAAAGGCGTTCAGGTTGTTTTTGATCAGAATTTGCCGAACTTTGCCGACGTTGCCGCCCTGTCCATTTCAAGCTCTATCCAAGTCGTGGGTAAAGTCGTGAAATCACAAGGTGCAGGTCAAAGTTTTGAAGTGATGGCCTCTAAAGTCGACATCGTACAAAAAGCAGACCTTGAATATCCTTTGCAAAACAAACGTCACAGTTTTGAGTTCTTGCGTGAAATCGCCCATCTGCGTCCCCGCACGAACACCTTTTCAGCCGTCTTCCGCGTGCGTTCGGTTTTGGCTTATGCCATTCATAAGTTCTTCCAAGATCAAGGCTTCGTTTACGTCACCACGCCCATCATCACGGGGTCCGATGCCGAAGGCGCAGGTGAAATGTTCCGTGTAACCACTCTGAAATTAGATAAACCGCCTCGCAGTGCCGATGGCAAGATCGACAACTCTCAAGATTTCTTTGGTAAGGAAACAAACCTCACTGTGAGTGGTCAGCTTAATGGTGAAACTTTCTGTGCGGCTTTCCGTAACATCTATACTTTCGGCCCCACATTCCGTGCAGAAAACTCAAACACCTCTCGTCACGCGGCGGAATTCTGGATGATTGAGCCCGAGATCGCGTTTGCCGATCTTTCAGCCGATATGGAATTGGGTGAAGCCATGATTAAATCTATCATCAAATATGTAATGGCTGAATGCCCCGAAGAAATGGAATTCTTTAATCAGTTCGTGGAAAAAGGTTTGTTTGATAAATTGAACAACGTTTTAAACAGCGAATTTGGCCGAGTGACTTACACCGAAGCCATCGACATCTTGAAAAAGACGTCGAAAAAATTCGAATACGCCGTGGAATGGGGCATGGACCTGCAATCCGAGCACGAAAGATATTTGGCCGAAGAACATTTCAAAAAGCCGGTCTTTGTTACTGATTATCCAAAAGGCATTAAGGCCTTTTATATGAAAATGAATGAGGACGGAAAAACCGTGCGTGCGATGGATTTACTCGCGCCAGGAATCGGGGAAATCATCGGTGGATCTCAGCGTGAAGATAATTTGGAAATCCTTGAATCACGCATGCGTGAAATCGGACTTCATCCCGAAGAATATTCTTTCTATACGGATCTTCGCCGTTACGGCAGTTTTCCGCACGCGGGCTTTGGCTTGGGCTTTGAACGTATGCTGATGTACATCACCGGTATGACGAATATTCGTGACGTGATTCCGTTCCCACGAACTCCAAAAAATGCCTTGTTTTAGTTCATTTAAAACGCCGGTGAAACCCGGCGTTTTATTAAGAGCTGAAGGTGCCCGTAAAAAGTTCAGCCCTGTCAAAAGGACCGGCAAAATGAGTCCTTATTTTTCGCCTTTAAATGCATTATAAACCCCTGCTAGCCCACTTTTAAGGGCACAGCCTTTGCTTTGTTGAAGTTATTCAATTTTTTGGAGATTTCATGCTTAAAGCTTTGGTCCCCCTTATCTTTGGGATTTTCTTATCAGTGTCTGCATCTGCAGGTGGCTTCACCGTTTCATCTGACTGCCTTAAGAGATTGGTTCAGGGTGAAAATCGTATGAAGGTTTCATTACCTGCCGTGGCCTTAAAAAGATTGGCGAAAGCCTTTGCCGATAAAAACATGTCCTTGCAAGAAGACCCGGTGGCGTTACTGGTGGATTACAGCCGCAGCTCGAAAGAAAAGCGTGCTTTCATCGTCGACTTTAAAGCGTGCGACGTTTTAAGTGAAGACTATGTCGCCCATGGCGGAGCTTACATACTTAAAGGCAAAACCTTTATCGATGGGGATCGCAATGGCGACGGCAAACTTGATAGCTGTAAAAACCGCAAAGGATCAAGTAAGTACATGACCCGCCCCGGACTTTATGTGACTCGCGGCTGCCACCAAAGCGGTAAAAATTGGTCTAAGGTTTATGGGGACTGTGAAGGTATCAAACTGTGGGGCTTAGAAAAATCAAATGCCGATGCCTTTAACGCCGGCGTCGTCTTGCATGAACTCAAAGAAATGAAGCAAAATGATTCCATCAAGGTGATGGGGCAAGGCTGCCCGGCATTTCCAACCGGACGCCTTAAAAAACTTGTGCGCTATGGTTTAGACAATCAAACGCTGGTGTACGTGCACGCGCCTCAATGTTAAGGGCAAGTTCTTAAATCTTATTGTAATTTACATTCAAGCTGGTGACGACCCATTTGAAATACCGTCTCGCCTTGAATCCATTTAACACTTTGAATATCAGATGTTGTTCCACGAACGATAACCACGGTGGCAGTATCTAGTGAAGCACCCGCATACATTTCTGCCGACAGTTTGTAAGTCGCACCATCATAAATTTCAGCGCAAGAATTCGTCGCCGAAATCCAAGGGGTTCCTTCGTTAGGCATCAAAGTTACTTGGCATTTATTCAGACTTCCTTCGATAGCCAAAATTCCAAAATCCGGATTTGAGCAAACAACCGTTGCCGCCAATGAATAAGAAGAAAGAACTAAAGAAGCAGCAAATAAAAGAACACGTAACATGGTCACCTCGATTTAAGTGCGCCGAACTTAAATCGAAATGCGCTAGAGAGCTAGACAAATTTTGGACTTAATAAATTTTTAAAGTTTCTAAACCGATGCGATTTTAGCAAAAGACGCGGGTTCTAAGGAGGCCCCACCCACCAAAAAACCACTGACGTGAGGTTGTTTAATCAACTCTCCCGCATTGTCGGGTTTCACACTGCCGCCATATAAAATCGGCGTGGTTTCAAAGCCCAAAGTTTTAAGAATATTAAAGACGTCCGTGTGAGTTTCAGCAACTTGTTCCGGCGTTGCCACTTTACCCGTGCCAATGGCCCAGACCGGCTCATAAGCAATAACAAGCGGTTTTGATTTATCCGCTTTTTGCAAACCCAATTGCAGTTGAGTTTCCAGAACGCGGAAGGTTTTTTTGCTTTCACGTTCTTGCAAAGTTTCACCAATGCACAACATCGGCGTTAACCCAAGGCCTTGCACAAAAGCCACCTTATCAGCGACTTGCGTGTCGGTTTCTCCAAAAATACTGCGACGTTCACTGTGGCCGATTAAAATATAACTGCCACCTAGGTCTTTCACCACTTGGGCTGAGTTTTCTCCGGTGAAAGCCCCAGAAGCTTGATGATAACAGTTTTGCGCGCCCCATTTGATTTTGGAACCCACAAGTTCTTGGCTCGCAGCCTCTAAAGAAATCGCCGAAGGAAAGAAAACCAGTTCGCCCGTGCTTTGAGAAGACACCTCTTTAAACGCTTTAAAAAACTGACGCGTTTCTTGAGGGGTTTTAAACAACTTCCAATTCGCCGCGAAAATCTTTTTCATCCCAAGTCTCCTAAAAGATTTTAAATAACAAAGAATTTAAATAACAATGTAAAGCTGGCCCCTAACAAGGTAAGGCCGGTCAAAGTCGTGCCGAGCACCCGTCCGTTGCTTTTGCCCGCACTTTTTGAAAGTCCTTGGGCATGAATCGCTCGCCCTAAAACTAAACATCCCCAAAAAGTGTGCAGAAGCCACCACGGAGTTAAGTTCAACTCTAAGACGATCAACATCAAGGCGATCAACGGCACATACTCGGCAAAATTGCCGTGCACCCGCACCGCCAGTGCCATTGAGGTGTCTTTGCCACTGCCGATTCCAATGCGCAGTTTATTTCGTTTCAAAATCACGTTGACCGTTAATAACGCGTACATCAATCCCAAAACAAATAAATAAGGAAGCGCAATTGAAATCGTTAATTGGGATGCGGGCATTAGGCTCTCTTATTTCTAAGAATTTCTAATCCAGGCAGTTTGTCCCCTTGGAGATATTCCAAAGAAGCACCACCCCCCGTAGAAATATGGGTCATCTTATCCGCAAAGCCCGACATTTCTGCCGCTGCCGCAGAGTCACCACCACCTACGATTTTTGTCGCATCACTTTCAGCAATCGCTTTAGCTACGCCAAAAGTTCCTTTAGAAAAGGCTTCTGTTTCAAAAACACCCATCGGCCCGTTCCAGAAAATAGTTCCTGCTTCACGTAAAGCACTTGAGAAGTTCTTTAAAGATTGAGGTCCGATGTCTAAACCCATTTCATCTTCACCAATAGCGACGTCTTTCGTTGTACGCAGAGTGTTTGTGTCGTTGAAGCCTTTAGAAACCACATGATCCACCGGCAACAAGATCGTCTTGTCACGAGCTTCGATACGCTCAATCATTTCTTTGGCATATTTTAATTTATCTGACTCTACTAAGGATTTTCCAACCGGAAGACCTTGAGCTTTTAAGAATGTGTAAGCCATCGCGCCACCAATGATGAAACCGTCCACGATATCCATCAAACGTTCAATGACAGCAATCTTATCAGACACTTTCGCGCCACCCATCACCGCAATGTACGGACGTTTTGGATTTTGCAAAAGTGAATCTAGCATATTGATTTCTTTTTCAATCAAGAAGCCAATACCTTTTTGAGTCATCACCGAAGGCAACGCATGAATGGTCGCATGCGCACGGTGTGAGGCCCCAAAAGCATCGTTGATATAGATGTCGGCATAGTTCGCAATTTTTTGCGCAAACTCGACGGAGTCTTTAGTTTCACCTGGTTCAAAGCGCACATTTTCTAAAAGAATCAGCTGATTTTTTTTCAAAGACTGAAGCAAGGCTTTAGGCGCATCTGAATCTGGTTCTTCCACCAAAATCACCTCGGCATTGAGGTGTTCTTGCAGACGCTTCGCCACAGGTTCTAAAGAAAACTCTTTATCGTCTTTGTTTTTTGGGCGCCCCAAGTGCGAAGCCATGACAATCTTCGCACCTTTTTCCATGCAATACTTGATCGTCGGCAAAGAGGCCGTGATACGGTTTTCATCGGTGATCTTACCGTCTTCCATGGGCACATTTAAGTCCAAACGTAAGAACACCACTTTGCCTTCGAGTTCAAAATCACGAACCGTTTTAATTCCTTTAAGACCGTTAGCCATTAGAGACCTTTGCTTGCCATGTAATTAGCAACATCAACCATGCGGTTAGAAAAACCTGTTTCGTTGTCGTACCAAGAAAGAACTTTCACCATGCGCGGACCCACAACCATCGTTGAAGCCAGATCCACGATGCTTGAGTGCTTATTGCCGTTGTAATCAACGCTGACAAGTTCCTTTTTCTCTACCGCCAAGATGCCTTTCAATGCCCCTTGAGAAGCCGCAATCAAAGCTTCATTCACCGCTTGAACAGTGACATCTTTTTTAGCTTGAAAAGTGAAATCCACCAAAGATACGTTCGGCGTTGGAACACGAACCGAAATACCGTCGATACGACCTTTCAGTTCTGGCAATACCAAGCCCACGTTTTTTGCGGCCCCCGTCGTTGTCGGGATCATACTTACCGCCGCAGCACGCGCACGTCTCATGTCGCTGTGAGGAGCATCCAAGATTTTTTGATCATTCGTGTAAGAGTGGATCGTCATCATGGTGCCGTGTTCGATACCAAAAGTATCGTTCAATACTTTTGCCAAAGGAGCTAAGCAGTTCGTAGTGCAAGAGGCGTTTGAAACAACATGATGCTGAGCAGGATTGTAAGCCTCGTGATTGATACCATACACAAGTGTAAGATCCGCGCCTTTTTCAGCAGGACCTGAAACCAAAACACGCTTCGCGCCCGCTTCGATGTGGGTCATGAAATCTTTTTTCTCTTTAAATGCACCCGTACATTCAAGGACCATGTCCACGCCCCATTGTTTCCAAGGGATTTCTGCGGGATTGCGGTATTTAGTTACGGCAATTTTTTTTCCGTTAACAACAAGCGCTTCGCCTTCAGTTGAAACATCGGCGTTGAAAACGCCGTGAGCCGAGTCATATTTCAACAAGTGGGCATTGCCCTCTAAACTGTCCAAAGAATTGATCGCCACGATCTCCATATTTTCAAAACCCGCGCGATAAAGAACGCGACCAATACGACCAAAACCATTGATACCAACACGCAATTTTGCCATGACTTAGCTCCTCTGTTTTAAACCGCCTCACTATCGGCCTTTGGGAAAAAAAAAGCCAGCCTAGACGCTCGTGGTCAGACTGGCTTTAAGAGGGCTAAATTCTGTCGCTTTTAAGATACGCTTTTCGTGTCTAGAAGCGGCTGACATCCATTCGAGGAGTGTCGTAATCTCCGGTGGCTTGAATCACTAGATCTGCATAGCCTCCCATGGCTTCAGCACGGATGTCGATCGCTCGAATCGCCTCACCGTTAAAGTACGAAGCTCCGACCGAGCTTGGAGAGTAAAATACTGGAGAGGGGCTCATCTGTGGCACATAGAATGTGCGACCTGACCAAGTATGAACTTTCACTTCATGAAGACGCACACCCGCAGCCACCACCGTGACATCGAAATAACGAAGAACAACTGGGTTTCTGAAAGATACACGGAACCACTCTCCACCGGTTGCACGCGTCACAGAAGAAACGAAAACGGAGTCTCTGTAATCTGGAGCTGGCGCAGGCCAAGGACGACCTTCACCTGGGCGGCCTGGGAAAGGGTACCCAGGACTTGGTCTACCATGTCCTGGGCGACCACCATCGCCGGGACGACCATGACCAGGGCCACCGGGTCTGCCATCACCGGGACGACCGGGTCTTTCACCAGGTCTGCCGTCGCCAGGTCTACCGTCTCCAGGACGGCCATCGCCTGGGCGTCCATCTCCGGGACGTCCCTCTCCTGGAGGGCGCGGGCGAAGCTGACCATATGCAGGTGCCGTTAAGTAACTTACTGAGGCCATCAAAAGGACCGACAAGACGATTTGTTTTTTCATTGGAAACTCCTTAGTTCTTCAACAATCTTTTACGACGAAAAATCCCTATTCCAATTCTTATGCCATCGTTTTGGTGTCAAAAGGGGTCCAAAGAGAATTAAAATGCTTTATAAAAGCGCAAAGCCGACAGAATCATCCGTCGGCTTTGTCGTTTATTGAAAAGTCGTGAAATTTTTTAGGGACGAAGTGAATCCACTCGCACTAGATATTGCTTACCCAAAATTCCGATTTCAACACGAGCCGTTCCGTTAGAGTAAATTTCTAACACCAACGCCGAGGACACTCCGTACCTCACACGTTGCCCGACGCAGATGTTTTTCATGCAGCGGATATTCTTGGTCAGACTGTTATGATTCACCCACAAGACGCGATTTTGATTATCCATACGCACCTTAGCCGTGCCGTTAGAATAAATACCTAAAATGGTCGCGCCATTTCCTTGGATCAAAACTTTTTCACCCACACAGCTGCGCGCGGAACCTTCCGTACATTGCAGCGACTTGGCTAATTGATTTGAACCCACAGTGAGAGTCGCCGTTGACCCTTCCAAGCGAATCAAAATTCGTTCTTCAGATAAAACCTCAACCACGGTGCCGTCATAACGATTTTTATATAAAATACCGTCGCCAACACAGATGCCATCTTTGCTGCATCCCTGGTTCTGCTCAGAAACGAAGTACATATCCACCACAATCTTCTGCCCGTTGCGCAAAGATAAGTACACCCAGCCCGAAGAGAAAATATTAATAATCTGTGCCTTAGTGCCATTATAATAAACTTTTTTACCTTCACACAAAGTTCCCACACAGCGCGTGGATTTTTCTAAGAAGGCCCTATCCACGTCTTCGCGTTTGCCATCGGCAAAAACCACGGTCGCATAGTCATCGGCTAAAACTTTTAGCACCTTGCCCACGATGTTGCTGTTGTAAAGGACGGTATCGCCCACCCGGATGTTATAAGAGTCGTCAGGTTCCGGAGCCGGCGATGGCGACGGCGTTACCGTCGGCGCTGGCGTCGGATTTGGAGCCGGCGTTGCGGTGGGACTTGGCGATGGCTCTGGTGTGGCCGTAGGTGCCGGAACCGGTGATGGCGCCGGCTTAGGCGCCTCCACCTTCAATAAAAGCTTTGGAACTTCTGATTTAGAAAGTGCGGTCAAAATAATATCGGCTTCACCAGAATAAGATTCGGTCACTAGTTCAATAGACGCAATGGCATTTTGAGTTCCCAGATTTTTAGAAGAAACCAAAGTGCCTGTCTCAAAAACGGATGTGTTGTTAAACTCAGAAACTAAAAAGCGTTCGCCTTGTTCCGTGATCAAAGTCACCGAATAGAATTTCACTTTGCTTAAGGTGACCCGCACATCAAGGCGCGACAAAGGCAGTGGTTTATGCAAACGAGCTGTATAAACAGTTCCACCCGTACGGCGAGAAAGACCGCCAATCGTCAACGATCCGGCATATTCTCCGGCGGCGGGCTGCTGACCGGAGCCTGGGGATCCGGATTGCGATGAGCTGTCGCCCCCTGGATCAGGAAGATCTGCAAAGTCCGCATGGCCTGTGGACTGCAATAACAATGACACCGTTAAAATTAAAATCAAACTGCGCTTCATGAACCGCTATCTCCAAATTATCTTACGAAAATAAGTTCGCGGATGAAAACAAGTGCGGTCTGCCCGTTCAACGGATTGCGCACGCGTGCTTGGCCATTGCGATAGATATCCGTAATTTTCACCGTGATACCACGATAGCGGACCGTATCCCCAGTACAAAATTCATTATTGCTGGTGCATTGTTGAAATTGCACTTGTGGGATCGGCGCGGGCTCATATCTACTAAGCTTTGTTAAATATCCCACCTCTTCCAAGAACTCATAGCCGTCCACAACTCGGCGAACCGCCGCCGTTCCATTTTCAAATATCATCGAGATCACGCCCTCATAACCGTCAGAGGAAACACGATCATTCACACAGAAAGATCCGTAACATTGAGTCGCGGCCGACAAATCATTCGCAGACACGGTACGTCCGCCCTCGATCAAAATATAACCGCGCCCTAAATTTTGCACCACCGTCGTCACCCACTGGATGTAAGAACATTTGCGGTCACAAGCCAGTAAAACTCTCATGCCCGGTCTGAATTTCGCACTTCCGTAATAGATAACGCTGCCGTTACCAGGACTGTAGGAATCATTCACGGTCGGATCTTCAGGCTCATAGGTGTCGGGATTATAGGAATCTTCTGGCATCGTCGGCGTAACCACGACGGGAGTTTGGGGCTTCACTTCCTGGCGCAAAGACATCTTGGGCACATCTGAAGAGGCCAGCGCCGTCAAAATCACGTCAGCTTCGCCACCATAGGCTTCCATCAGAATCTCAATCGAAGCCACGTTTTCATTCAGCGTGATATTTTCTGAATTCACCACGGCATTGGTTTCTAACACCGCCGACGTGCTTAACTGACGAACAGAAATTTTATTACCTGAAGTGGTCACAAGGGTTGCAGAGTAAATCTTAACCCGATTTGAAGAAACGCGAACATCCAAGCGCTGCAAGCGAACGGCCGTCGCAAAATCAACCTTATATAAGGTCCCGCCGGTTTTACGCGAAATCGACCCCACCCGCAAAATACCCGCATACTGAGTTTGCGTTTGCGGTGTTGCCTGATTGTGAGGAGTCACTTGGGTCTGACCGCCGGTATCGCCACCTGGATCCGGAAGATCCACCAATTGGGCGAGTGCCAGGCTTTGCGCCAAAGTGATGACAAATAAACTACCCGCGAGTAAGGAACGCTTCATAAAATCTCCTGGGGTTTTAATCCGCCAGAATACTTCCAAACTTCGTGCCCGAAATCTAAAGGCCCATAACGTCTATACGGGATTACAGATCATCAGAGCTGTCTCAAACTTAGACAGTCCCCCATTTTTGAGCCTAACGAAAGGGAACGCTGGCGGCAGCACTCCAGGTGCTGTCCTGAAAACTAATACGCAAGATCGTGATGTCCTCACTGAAGCTGTCTTGGCCATCATTTTCAGATTGCAAAGTTTCGGTCAGACCTTCTGGCCATTCTAAAATATGCGTGCCCGCAAAAGTTCTTAAAAGCCGACCATGGCCAAATTCCCGTTGCGACGAAAGTTTAAAGTGATACGCCCCCTCTGAGTAAGAATAAAGCTTCGTGTTGCGAGCCAGTTTAAAGCGAATCACCTCACCGGTCTTATATTTGCTTGGACTGGACAACGGAGAAATCGCCGGCGTCTGGGGCACTTCGACCTCTTGAATTTCACATTTTTCATTTAATAATGCCGGTTTCGCCGCATTTGTTCTTAAATATTCTACCTCGCCATTGAGAGAGTTCATTCGCATCATCTGCAAATTCAAATCAAACTCGGGGAAACGAGCGACATAGGCACGGCGAACACGATCAAACAAAACATCGAGGTCCATTTCTTCGATCAAAGTATTTTTAAATATCTCGCGAACCAAATAAGTCACTTGCGCGGCGGCCAGGCCGCGTCCGGCGACTTCCGCTAAGTAAACATAGATCCACTTTCCTATCGCTACGGTATCAAAAAAGTTGGCCGATAAGTTATTGCTCGCCCGATAAATCGCTTCGATTTTAACACCCTGAAGAGTTTGCGTTAACGGCGGTAAGAGCATCATCTGCAAGCGTTTTGCGGCTTCCATTTGCTGTTTTAGTTCGCGACTTTTTTCTTGTAAAGAAATCAAGTTCTTAAGACGCACCAAAAGCTCTCGCTCAGAAAATGGTTTGTTTAAATAATCATCCGCGCCACCTTCTAGGCCCTCGATTTTTGCATCCAGTGAAGAGTTCGCTGTTAATAACACCAACGGTGTCGACTTCAGAGTCGCGTCTTCACGAACTCTTTTGCACATTTCAAAGCCGTCCATTTTCGGCATCATCACATCACAAAGAATTAGATCCGGATGATAAGTCACCGCCTCTGCCAGCCCACGCTCTCCATCTTCGGCCAATAGGACCGTGTAATATCCGCTTAAGATACTATCGACATAACGACGTAAATCACCACTGTCATCGACATATAAAACCACCGGCTTATCTTTACGACGTTGTTGCATGCGACGCTTGTTTTCTTCTGTCAGAATTATTTCAGAGGCGGCTTCACCGCGGGCAATATCGCTTAACAAGGTGACACGCAATTCCTCGCGACTAAAGGCATCAGCCACCGGCTCTTTCGTTTCTAAGAAAGGAATTTCCACGAAAAATGTCGTTCCTTGCTTAGGCACGCTTTCAAACCAAATTTTCCCGTTATGAAGTTCGATAAGTTCTTTCGCGACAGAAAGACCCAGCCCCGTTCCCTTGCTAGCCTCTTTATTTGCGCCTTCCACTTGGTGGAAGCGCTCAAACACTTTTTCCTGTTCTTCTAACGGAATACCTGGCCCAGTGTCGCGCACCGAAAGTCGGGCGTAACCATTGTTTTTTAGTTCACAAGATAAAACAATGTGCCCTCGCGGGGGCGTAAATTTAATCGCATTGGAAATCAAGTTGGCCAAAATGGTTTCAACTTTTTCAAAATCGAATTTTGAGTTCGCAATCGCTGGGGGCGTTTGAATTTCAATATTAATCCCACGTTCATACGCCCCGGGGACGCTCGCGCGATGAAGATCCACCAAAAGATCTTTAAGGTTTCCCACCTCAAGATGGATTTTCATTTCCTGAGAGTCAATTTTACCTAAATCTAAAAGTGAGTTCACTTGACGCAAAAGTCTTTGCGCATTTGACACCATCGAAGCCACTAGTTCTTGGGACACCCAGCCCCCACCCCTTTTTGCCAAAGCCCCCAGCGGGCTGATGACTAACGTCAACGGCGTGCGCAGTTCGTGGCTGATATTAGCAAAAAATCTTTCTTTAGTTTCATTAAGGCGGATGAGCTCTTCATGCTGGCGCTCAATTTTTAAAACAGAAGCCCATTGCGACATTCGGCCACTTTCACTGGCAAGACTTGAAAAAAAAGAATTGATATTATTGGCGAACATAAAAGTCACCGGGATCGCCATTTCGATGGCGAATGGATGATAAAAACCTACAATGCAAATGTATCCCAATAAAGAAAGTGCACAGTAAAGCGCGTTGACCCGGGGCCGCCACGGAATAAACATTGTCACGGCGTTGGTGATTAAAATATTCCCCACGAAATACAAACTGCTCCAACCACTTAACTGCGATATCATAAAAGAAATTAACAGTTCGCCAAACAACGCGCTAACGAAAACCAAATGCAGGGCGTGAGCTTTCCCCCATTTTGTAAAAGTCAAAAGAAGTGAGGTTCCGGTCACCAGCGCAAAAACGATTCGCAAGGATATAAAAAGTGGGAAGTGTTCAGTAAAGACCGTGTAGTCTAAGATACCGACCGCAGAGTAAAGAACCACCCCTAAACTGCAAAGGGTGCGGACAGCATTGATCGAAAATTTTTGATTTTCCGTATTGTAAAACTCGGTAAATCCCGGGATGCTCTCAAAGCGCCGCCGGTAGTTAAAATAATGTTTAACTGATTTCCCTAAACTCAAAACTGACATGCCGCAGGGATACTACTTAAGGGGCCTCATGTACACAACCCGTAAGTAAAGTTGACCACTATTACAGAAGTTTAATCACTTGCTTAGTTCCACTGAACTTTCGGAAACATATCTAAAGCATTTTTCTTGGTTTGCTCACACAGAGTCTCAATGGAAAGTCCTTTTAAATTCGCCACAAACTCTGCCGTATGCAACACATAAGCGGGCGTATTTTTTTTACCGCGCATGGGTATGGGGGCTAAGAATGGCGCGTCCGTTTCGACATGAATGCGATCCACCGGCAACATTTTCACTGTATCTCGCAGACTGTCGGCATTCTTAAAGGTCACAACACCGCTGATGGAAATATTAAACCCAACGTCTAAAGCTTCTTTGGCTAACCATTCCGTACCGGTGAAACAGTGAATCACCCCGCGCACATCGCCTTTGAATTCCTTAAGAATTTCAATCGTATCCGCTTCGGCATCACGAGTGTGAATTTCGACTGGCAAACCGGTGAGCTTGGCAATTTCGAGCTGGGCACGGAAGGCATGTTTTTGATCCTCGACCGGAGACTGATTGTAGTAATAATCTAAACCGATTTCACCGACGGCGACGACCTCGCGATCTGTGGCGTGCATCTCGATAAATTTTCCGACGTCTTCGGTATAAACTTTTCCGTCATGGGGATGGACACCCAACGTGCAATACACGTCGGGATAATATTTGCGGGCAATATCTAAAACCAAAGGATGATCGCCAGGATCCGTCCCAATGGTGATGATTTTTTTAACCCCCACCGATTGAGCGTTATGAATTGCGGCTTCAACGCCCTCTTCGAGCATATTTAAATGTGCGTGTATATCGATCCATTCCATGTAAGACAGCTTACACGGAACTTTTATTGAGGTCGAGAGGTGATGTAAAATTCCTCCATCACCAGCTGGGCATCACGATGGGCTAACAAGGATTGCTCGACTTGCAGGGTCTTTTGAATCAGATTTAATAAAAACTCACGACTGTTTTCGGCCAAAGTCTTAATAAGGCTGGGCTGATCCAAGTTCACGATTTGTGTCTTTTGACCTTCTTGCAGATAAACGGCATCTTTCATGAATCCTGCCCAATAACTAACAATGCGAGCTCCTTGTGCACGGTCTTTGAATTCGGAACGCCACAGTTCACTTAACAAGAAATCTTGGTCATTTAAAAACACCGTCAAAAGCTCAATCGCTTTTTGACGCACCTCTTGCTCCGGACCCTCTTGCAATTGCGCTAGTTTTTCAAAACTGCCTCCCGCCGCATTCAGGGCCCACGCCGGAGCTTTGGACTTTTTAGAAAGATCCTCGGCCTTTAAAGGCTTAAACTGCACGACGCGAGAGCGCGACCGGATGGTCGGTAACAACCCCGCCACACTCGGGGAAATCAAAAAGAAGAAAGTACCTTCCGGTGGTTCTTCCAAAGTTTTTAAAAGGGCATTGGCCGCCTGGGGATTTAAAGATTGAGCTTGATCAATGATGATCACACGGTTGCCACTCAGACTTCGCAAACTTAAGAAGTCTAAAACTTCTTTAGCTTGCTCCATTTTGATGTTCGTCCCACTAGGCGAAACTATTTTTAAGCCTTCATGAGTGCCTTGAGCCACGCGAAAACACGATGGACACTTGCCACAGCCGCGACGACTTTGCGGACACATCAAAGCTTGCGCTAAACCCATCGCGGTCATCTTTTTACCGATCCCTGAAGGACCGACGAATAAATAGGTCTGCCCGGGCTTGCCTTGTTCAAACGAACTGACAAGCTTCGTGATGATCTCTTGATGACCTAAAATAAAATCTAGCAGCCGTGCCACTTACAGAAGTCCTCTTTGCTGAACAGCGGCTAATAACTTTTCAAAAAGCTGCGCTGGAGTTTCCTGCGCATTCAGCACCAACCAGGTTTTCGGTTCGGCCGCCGCTTGTTTTAAAAAGCTCTGTCGAACTTTTTCATGAAAGCTATCGGCTTCCGATTCAATGCGATCTTCAGATTCGCCGTTAGCCTCACCTCGCCCTTGACGACGACGGCGTGATTCTTCCACGGAAAGATCTAAAAGAACCGTCAGATCTGCTTTCAAATCGCCGGTCGCAAAACTATTTAAAGTATGAACATCATTTTCAGAAATACCGCGACCGCCCCCTTGAAAGGCGACAGAGCTGGCAGCAAAACGATCACAAAGAACCCAGGTTTTGTTTTGCAATGCCGGACGAATCACTTGTTCTACAAGTTGGGCGCGACTGGCTTCGTACAAAAGCAATTCCGCACGAGACACCGGAGCCGGACCTTCTTTTCTTAGGATCATATTTCTGATTTCATCACCCAGCGGGGTTCCACCAGGCTCGCGAGTGCGGATAAATTTCACCGAACGCTTTTCAAGCTCTTGCTCTAAAGCTTTCATCAGTGAACTTTTGCCAGAGCCGTCTAAGCCCTCAAATACAATAAATCGCATTCCGCCACCTTATTTAGGCCCTGTTTAGGACCTGACTGAAGGTCAGCGGATTATTGGAACACTGCAGAGCAGCGACGATTCTTTCCCGCCAACTTAACGACTTTGTCAGATATTGCGTGGAAGACGTCAACAAATCGCATTGCAACAAGCTTCATTGAACCGCGAACATCACCAAATTGGACTCGGACAAAGCCTTTGACCATTGGTGACACGGTGACGCGGATCCAGACATGACGCTCAAATTTGTTCGTAAACGTCATAAGATCCGCTAATGGAGGGGGCGGCAGACCTAAGCTTGAGCTAAATCCGGCGGCGAAAAACTCTGACGAGGTGGTGCTAAATCCAGGGACCGCTGGCGGATAAAAAGAGCTGCCCTTTAAAGTTCTGGCGTCCTCACGGTGACCCATCGTCATGCCCGCTTTACCAACCACTCCCAAAACAGAAATGGCGGCTTTAGTGTTATCAAAACTCTCTGAGTTATGGAAAATTTCAAATACAAAAGCACGCTTAGACTTATTCACGGCTAAGCTGATACCAATTTCTTCAGCACCGCCGCCACCTTTTTTGAGCACGCCGGTTTCCGCAACGATTCCCAATGAAAGGCTTAATCCGAATTCGTTAGAATCAATAACCATCGGCGCTTGATTCCATAATTTATAGTCAATACCCTTAAGAGCGGATTGAACCGCCTGATAGCTGCGCTCCGAAAATGTGCGACGTACTTTTTCGCCTTGATCGACTTCTTTACCGAAAGCTTTTTTTACTTTTACGGTTACAAAACTAAACGCATCGCCCACCAAGCTTCCCGCACCTAAAACCATGCGAGAACTTGTTAAAATCCGAGCGGCATTGCTTAAGAAATGCATACGCGCTTCTTTGAATTTTGCTTTATCTTCAGCAGACATTTGATCGTAGGCTTCCATCGGGTTGACGTCTTCAATCACGCCCCCGCGAGCCAGGATTTCAGCTTTTACTTTATCGGGAAGAATTAAACCTAAAGCGGCTTTCATCTCTTCGACATTGGGAACAGTGTCGACTTCAAACACGCGATCGTCTGAAACGCGAATCAAAATCTTATCGGCCTTTGCTTCCTCGGAAAGCTTCGGGACCTCCAAGACTTTTTCTTCAACCTCCGTGACCGTGAGAGATTCATCAAGGGTCTGAGCCCATGCCGGAACCCAAGCCAAGACAAACATAAGGGATAAAATAGTATTGCGTAACGTGCTTTTCATATGCCACCTAAGTCTGCAAAGAAAAGGCCCCTACTTAACAGCCCTAAGTGCTGGAAATCACGAGGAAGATCTGTCTACGCCCTACTCATCGCTCCAAAAAAAGGCACTCTGGTCAGTTTTGGTGCACCCTAAAAACCCCTTACTGCAACCTGTTTTAGGCTCACGCTAGCACGAAAACTGCTTGGTAATTCCGAATGCGATGGCTCTTGGTTATCCTCATTCATTTTTGCTTGACCCTTCCTGCCCTGTCGGCAGAAGAAGGATTTAAAGGCTATGATATCCTCGTTCTTGGCGGCCAATCCAATGCGGCGGGCTGGGGCATTGGCGAACAAGCCGCAGACTCCCCCTCTTTAGATCACAAGATTTTTCAATGGGACTGGCAAAATTCAAAAATCGCTGATCAACCCGCCCAAGAACCCATTAAGAGCCCGGCGCAAACCAACCCTCGAAAAATTCGCGGATTCGTTCTCCCTTTTGCAAAAATTTATTCTGAAAAAGCACTGGCTCCAGGTCGGGCCTTGTTAATTATTAACGGCGCGGTGGGTGGCAGTAACATCACCGAATGGCACTCAGAAAAAGCTTATTACCAGCAGCTAATTTCAGCCGCGCAAAAAGTTTTGCAGCAACCTGGTTTAGAAAACAAAGTCGTTGGCATCCTTTGGCATCAGGGCGAGGCCGACATTAAACTTGCCGCCACAGATCCTCAGTGGAAAGCGCGCAGCGTCCTTTACCAAAGTCAATTACAAGAAGTTGTTCACGCTTTTCAAAAAGATTTAACCAACCGCAACGCCGAAACACCGGTGTTTATCGCCGGGGAAATGTCCCGTGAATGGATGGATCACTCCCTGATCAAAGACCATTATGTAAATGGGATGCATCGGTCTTTAAAAAATCTTGAAAAAACCGGGTTTGTCGATTCTGCAGGACTTGCCGGAAATCCTAAAGACAAAATTCACTTTGATGGGCCTTCGCAAGCTTTGCTGGGGCTAAGGTACTTTAAAAAATTTAACGACCTCACCCAAATCGTTCCATCCTGCAAAAATGTTTTTTAAAACTTAGTCTTGTGGAATCCACTTATCGGATTGCTTTTGAAACTTGTAAACTTCAAACGGCTGTTTTTCTGTTTCTGCTTTCACGCCAATTTGGGCCGCCACCATAGGCACGGCATCCCCGAAATTAAAACGACGCGTTTTATCTCGTCCCACCGTTGCGGCTACGGTCAGCAAAGTTTTGCGCAATTTTGCCGGATAAGTCGTTACGGATGTTGAGACCACGGCCGATGTCGGGGATTGAATTTTGACGTCACTCACTTCAATTTCTGATTTACCACGCATGAAATCTAAATAAGCTTGTTGCAAGACCTCCGAGTTAGAAAGAGCCTCTTGAGCCTCGGCTTTTGTGTTTTCGGTGAACTTGCTCTCGGCCATCTCAAGACCTTTTTTCTTCAGCGTGCTTTCTTCAGAGCAGGCCACAATACTTAAGCAAAATACGATAAGAAGACTGATTTTTTTCATTCTTCTACTTTAAGGCGCAATAACTTATTGCGTCAAGAGCCAGGTAAGTCACTTTGGGGTGGACGAAATGCGGGGTTTATCCCTATAGTCAGGGGTCTTCGGGAGTAATTAGAAAATGACAAATTTCATCGGAATTCTGCATATCTTGGCGGCCCTTATTTTGATCGTTTTGGTCTTGATCCAAGACTCTAAAAGCGATGGCGCTTTGGGTATTGGCGGTGCCAGCGGCTCAAATTCTCTTTTAGGTGCTACAGGTGCGCAGACTTTGGCCGGTAAAATGACAGTATGGGCAGCAATCATTTTTGCCTGCACATGCTTAACTTTGGCGGTATTGACTTCATCTCATACTAAATCAGTCGTCGACGGACTTCCGCTTCCAGCAGCTCCAGTAACTCAGGAAAATCCTGCAGCGGAAGCAAGCGGTGTGACTCAAGGTCAATCAGCAACGGCACCCGCTGCTACCGAAACAACTCCGGCAGCAACAGCCGCTCCTGCAACTAAGTAATTTTAGTACATCTTCATTAAGTTCTTCGCTATAGTTTTTCTATGGCGAAGACGAACGACACCCCACCCAAAAAAACCAATTGGCTTATTCCCGCACTCATCGCAGCGGGTGTTCTAAGTCTGCTGCTTTCTCTCTTTATCGCCTCCCAAACAGAAAAACAAAAACCGGGCGATCGTCCTTTGGCGCGTCTTGAATTGAATTTAGGAAAAGTTTTTGTTTTACGTAAAAACCTCACCCAAAAAGAAATCCTGACCCGAAGATCGACGTTATTTGCCTTAGACTCTGTCGAAACCGGTCCCGACGGAGATGCCACCATGGAGTTTGATTCGGCCTATCGGATCCGTATCCAAGAAAATTCGATGATCACCCTGGACGCCGAGAGCGATCGGATTGTTTTGATTATCAAACGAGGTGATGTGCAGGTTGAAAACTATGGCCGCGAAGGCAGTGTTTTTGTTTCGCGCGAGGGTGTTCGTTGGAACGCGACGGATTACGAAATGAATTATAAAAAACAGGCGCCTCCGACGTCTCTGCCGGAGCTGGCTCCCCAAGACACCGCAACGACCGAAGCCCCCAAAGTGGAAGGGCTCACCGCAGAACATATTCAAGATACTTTAAAAACGTATCGTCCTTCATTTTTTAAATGCTACACCCAGCTTTTACAAAAAACCCCCGGTGTTGTGGGCCAAGCCTCATTAAGCTTTACGATTGAAAGAACGGGTCGCGTAAATCAAGCCGAGGTTGCTTCCTCAAGCATCAATGATCCCGACTTCAAAAAATGCTTGCTTGAGGCCATACGCCGCGTGGAATTTAAGTCCTTCTCGGGCGATCCGATCTCAACAGTTTTCCCACTGCGTTTTGAATAATTAGAAACTATCTATAGTCATGCAAGTAATCGATGCGATCAGGAATCCAGGGCTCGTGGACGCCTTCCATTTCAAAAACACGTCCTTCTTGAACGGTCTTTTCTTTTAATGGGGCCACGGACGGCTCATACGAGTGATGCATCAATCCTTTTTCGATAAAGAAAGGGCGCACTTCTTGGAAAGCTCTTTCCCCGATCACGCCGCGACGGATGAATTCATCCAGGCTTTTCATCAACTCTTCTGGAGTATACCCATAGTTATACACCATGTCTTGAATGACGCCGTAAATGCCTTCAAGGTCCAAGCGATGATCTTGAAACAGATCTAAGGCGACTTGAAAGGTGTTATAGGTCGCTAGCGTGCGACGGCCAAATTTCAAATAATAGTCGGGATCGGTGTCGGTCGCTAAGTTGATATAGATCTTTTCCACGGGATCATTTTCGGGGATTTGCGCTTGCAGATCTAAAATCGTTCCCACTTGTTCGCCCGTGACGTTTAAGCGTTCTAAGGTGTTGCGAATTTCGTGAGGCCCCAAGCGACGCGAACAAATATCTGAATACAGATTATAGATGATGGCATCTGTTTCACTGTCATCGCCCCAGAAAATCTGGCGCACATTATCACCCAACCGCGTGCGTAATTGCATTAAGGCTTGCAGCTTGTACCCGACTTGTTTGGTCAAACGCCAAAAGCGACCCGGGCGAAGATTGGCTAAATTGTCTTTATAAAAACAGCCAAAGGGACGGATGTTATCTAAAGAAAACTTTTCTGAGATCCGTTCTTCCATCTGCGGCGGTGAGGCCGTGATAAAATAAATCGGAAAATACATATAACCTTTTTGACTTTTTCGATAACTAGACAACGACTGCAAAAGAACGTTCGTGCCCGGAACATTTTTTTTGTTCAAAGCACGTTCTAAGACGGTGGTTAAAAGACCAGATAAAGAATCGATGGTGGTATCAAGATAAGTTTTGTCGAGGTCCCAAACAAAGACCTCGTCGTGGCTTCGCTCCATGCCTTCGGACACGTAACGAAAGAAAACCACATCCCCATTCATTTCACTGCGATCACGCCAATCTGCCATAAGATGAGTGTGGCAAAGCTTCGGGGATTCGTCAAAAACATCCGGTTTTTGCTTCGGGATCTACCATCTGCTTACAGGCGTATTGAGCCTTGGAGCACTTAACACGGACATGGAAGTGGGTGTCATGACCTGAGTCCGGGATCAAGCGACGTAAAGTTTCAAACGCCACACCAGATTTTGCATTTTTATCGATCTCGCCTTTTTTTATGGCCACATCACACAGTTCACGCTTCAGCGCCGGATGAACAAAGATGCGGTCGATATACTGAGTGCGGACGATCGTTTTAAAAAGTGCCCATTGCTGCTCGGGCATCCAAGATTTTTTATTTTTGACGGCCGAAAACAAGTTCGTCATCAAAGTTTTGTTTTCGTAATAATACCCCACATCGGCATCACGACCCGTTTTATGAGATTTATGTCGCGCCTTCCCCTGGTCGTTGTAAATGGTGCCACCTTTTTCTAAAGAAATATCGCCCACCGGAACAACATAGCTCGGAACCGTGTTCAAAGTTGTTTTTCCGATAATTCGAAGAATGTAAGCCATTTCATTGGTGGCAAAATGAGTTTTTCTAAAAGGGCGAATCACATTGAAACCTGCGGGCGCATGTTCTTTTTGCCAATTAAGGATATTGACCGCATTTTCTAAGCGACCCGAATTCACCGCACCAATAGATTGAGTCGCGACCATTTTCGGTTTTTCTACGGTTTCCGCTGGTTCCTTTTTAGGCTCTTCCTTCTTCGGCTCTTCTTTTTTGGGTTCAGTTTTTTTCGGTTCTTCTTTCTTAGGTTCTTCTTTCTTCGAATCCTCTTTTTTAGGATCCACCTTCTTGGAGTCCTCGTTTTTTTCTGGATTCTTTGGACGAGGCAATGGCACCGGAACATTTTCTATTTCCGGTTCTTCTTTATTTTTCTCGGCGCGTTCGTCCCGCTCTTCCTTGGTTTGCGGACGCTCTAGCTCGGGCTTCACTTTTAAGATCTTTTCGATATCCTCACTGACCGTTCCGACGTATTGACCATCCTCTTCAGACTCTTCATGGTCTTCGTGTTCTTCTTCCCCGTCATCTTCAGCGGACTGGTCGCCATATCGATCATAGTCATCTTCTTGGAGGATGATATCGTCCTTTTCTGGACGACGCATTCTTTCACCGGTTTGTGTTGCCGGAGTCACTTCTTGATCTTTTTTAGGAGAATTTTCCTTTTTTACTTCTGGTTTTTTTTCCTTTTCGGGAGGGGCTTCTTTTTTCGGTTTTTTGGTTTCCACTTGGTGATGGTAAACAATGCCGTCGGTGTAAAGATAAATATCAATAAACGAGGACGAACAAGTGCCTTCCTCACTTAAGCATGTCGCTTTAGCAGCCACCGTGACCTTTTCATCGATGTCAGATCCTGGTTCAGGCTTAAGAACAATAAAACCATCTTTCAAAAGACCCACTAGATCCACTTTAATATTTCGATATGCTCCGCCTTGGGCCGGAAGATATTCAATGGCCCCGCTTAAACGCATAGATCGAGTTTCTTCATCAAATTTCGCCTGGATATCTTTAAGCTTGGTGGCGCCGCGAGCGATCTTATAGCCCTCTTCTTTAACAATTGTGGGGCGTGGTGGCTCATAAGTCGTCTCGACTTCGACAGGCTCGGATGCTTTCGTCGCATTACGACGGGCCTCCGGGGCACAGCCACCAGAGAGCAGAGGGATAATAATGAGGGTACGAACCAAAAAATCTTTCATCCTGGCCAGGCTCAATGCAGGATCCATGCTTCGTGCAAACGTCCTTAATTGAGACTGCCGTCGCAATTATGTCAAAGAACTGCACACAGGTGCCGCAAAACGGCGTGCGTTCAAGAGCCCGCTATTGAATAATTTAAAGGATGAAGAGATTTGAACAAGAGTTTGCTGATTTTAAATGGATCGATGTGGAAGCGCCTTCTGCCGAGGATTTAACGAACCTGGCGGCCGAGTTTTCCTTACCGGTAAACACGGTGCAAACTTGCTTGGACCCCGAACATCTGCCGCAGTGTCAGTTCTTTGAAAAAAGCATGTTCTTTATCTTAAGACATCAAGATCTGGGCGCAGAACCAGATGCCGTCACCATGCAGGAACTTTCTACCAAGCTTGTCTTTTTTGTGGGGCACGATTTTGTATTGACCATTCATCGCTTAAGTCTGCCTTGTATTAATGCCAAAAAAGAACGCGCGCAAGTCGATAAAATGACACTGACACAATTGGTGCGTGGCTTGGCCGTGCAAACCTTGCGTAGCTTTGAACCTGAATTAGATAAACTTGATGAAAAATCAGATGTCATCGAAGACCGTGTTTTTTCATTGATGCGCAAAAATATTCTGCGCGAAGGATACATCGTTAAACGTAAAGCCTCTTCGTATCGCAAGATCTTTAAATTCACTCAAGATATACTTTTAAAAATTCCCAAGGTCATCGACATCTCGCAAAGAGATATTTATCTGGTTCAAGAACCTTTAGATAAATTGATTTTCTATTCTTCAGAGATTTACGAACAAATCACGGGGCTTTTGAATCTTCATCTTTCGTTGATGTCACAAAAAACCAATGAGGCTTCGTTTCGGACGAATGAAGTGATGCGCGTCCTGACCGTATTCTCGATTTTCTTTTTACCTTTAAATTTTATCGCGGGGATTTACGGCATGAACTTTGAGTACATGCCGGAGCTAAAACAACCCCATGGTTACTACATCACCTTGGGTTTTATGATCCTGGTCGTCCTAGCAATCACCTATTGGATTTATCGCAAAGGATGGATGAAAAAAGACGTCCTTCAAGAAAAAGACTAGGTCTTGGCACTGGCTTGAACAAAAGAATAAAAAAAGACGGCATTAGGATCGTTAGCAACCCGGGACATCTCTTCTTTCATGCCTTCAACCACGTCTTCCGACACATAGTTGGCCGCGACCAATTGGTCACTGGCACTCAAAAGCAACTCCTCCCAGTATTCGATGCAATCTTTGCGTGCTTGTGGTGTGCGATTGTCTAAGAACCAAGTTTTTATTTCGGTTTGGATGTCTTTATATCCCAGCTGCATTAAAAAATTTCCAAGCTTAGCGCCCACAAACGGATCACCTTTTTGTTGCAATTGGTATTCGTTAAAGGCCATCCAGTACTTCCATACATTGGGTGAATACGGATCTAAGAAAAAAGACGAATTCATGACTTCGGTGATGTAAACTTGTGACCCCGGACGCAACACACGACGAACCTCAGAAAGCACACGAATAGGATCTGGAACGTGTTCTAATATCCAACATAAAAAGGCCCCCTCAAAAGAGTTGGCTTCAAAATCCATTTTGGCGGCATTCATTTCTTTAAGATTAAACCGTCCTGCCATATTCTGCAGACTGCTCAGGCGCTCGCGAGCCGCACTTAATTGTTTGGTACTAAGGTCAATTCCAGTCAAATGAATATCCGGAAAACGACGCAACAGAATTTCGGATTGCGCTCCGACCCCACAACCCACCTCTAAAATGTCTTTGACGTTCGCGAAATTGATATTTTGATAGACCGTATATTCACCAAAACGTGCTTGCTTACGCAGGCGCGCTTGTTCTACGGGACTAAAACCATGAAGATAGGGAAAATCAGGCGTCGACATACGAACTCCTTATTTACTAAAACCCATTCCATTTTATAGACGACTTCGGAAAAGCAATCCAGTCTTCGTTTTCTGGAAAGCCTTCCGGTCTGGGTTCGGTCAATCCTTTGTAATCTAAAAAGGCCGTCAAAGCACAAATAAACGATTCAAAAGCGTGACTATTATCAATCATCAGTTTGACGTCCTGATCATACACAAAGGCGATATTGTGAGAACTCAAGGCATGTAAAATTTCTCGCCGACTTTCATCACCGCCAATTGAGTGCTTATGAAAACGCAGATGACTCTTCATAACGTTTAAAGATCGACCCACCCGCCAAACAGAAAGCTTCGGAAAAACCTCAATACACGGAATATCCCAACGCTGCTTTAAATACATCGCACGCGCCAACAGCGGCGCTGTATTAGAGCCCATCGCATGTTGCATATTAAAAGGCTCTTCCAGTTCGGTGGACACGTACATTTCTACACAACGTTGCGTGTAAGGTGTAAATAGTTTTCGGGGCTTTTTCTTTTTGTGCAATTTGCGGGTGTACTCCCACATCCACTTCACATGTTCGGAAGGACACGATTCAATCCCCTCGCAACCTTCCACGCAGTTAAGGCAATTCGGAAAATGGAAAGGCACATCAAAAGCGATGCTTCGAATTTCACCCGGATACTGACGAATGATTTCCTGAATCTTAAAATCGGCCGAGTGAACTTCGTCGCTTTTGATTTTTTCCACCAGTCGCGACAAAAAAACTTTTCCGTGCTTGGGATAATACTCAATAACCGCCACGCAAGCCTTGTCGGTCTTACCACCGCCCAAAGAAATACCGATAAAGCGATAAACTTCACCGGCATGGGATGAGGCCGCTTTATTAACGACCTTCTTCTTGGTAGTTGTTTTCTTTATAGGGGATCGACGGGTTTTGCGTCCATCACCTGAAAGCCGGCTTTTTGGCATGCTAGAGCGACTCCTTCGCGCTTGTGGGGAGGACACCAAACTAAGACGCAGCCGCCGCCTCCCGCTCCACAGATTTTAACAGCCTCGGCCCCATTCTGCAAAGAGACTTCGGCAAGCTTACGGATCTCGGGGCTTGAAAATTCCGGCGCCAAACGAACACGGGCATCGAACTCTCGACGGAAAAGTTCTCCCAGGTCGTCCCATTTCCCACTGCGTACGGCAAGTTCAGTTTCCAAGGCGATTAGTTTGAGGTCTTTAAGAGCTTGCAAGGTGCCCGCGTCTTTAGCGACCGAGTCCTTCATCACTTCAAAGTTATTCAATCCAGAATGATGTGCTTTACCGGTGTAAACCAACATAAACTTTTCAGCTAATGAAGTGTGTTGAATGGGCAGGACCATTTGTTCGATGCCGTCATAATCATAATGAAGCAAGTTGATCCCACCCGACGCCGCCGGATAATAGTCTTGCGTGCCCGTCGGGGTGTTTAACATCTCAGCCTCAATATTATGAGCGACATGAACCATATGATGAACATCTTTAAACGGACGACCACAGAACTGCGAAAACGCCTTCATCAAGCTGATCGTCAGACTAGAGCTTCCGCCCAAGCCGCCACCTACCGGACTTTCTGAAGATGTTTTTAAAGAAAAGCCTTTTTGGGGTTTCCAGTATCTTAATTGCGTTTGCAACAAGGCCATTTTCGGATCGCTGTCCGCCAAGGCTTCCGAAAGATTTTTATAGCTCTTTTTAATTTTAAGGTCCACCGACTCAAGTTCGATCGTCGTATCGTCGTGAGGAGTGATTTCGGCTGTCGTATAAATACTTACAGCCACATTCACCGTCGATGCTCCTTGGATAAAAAGATACAAAGGCCACAGATCCAAAGTTCCGCCCGCTAAATCCACACGTGTCGGCGATTTTACAACGATCTTCTGCATTCTAATTTTCTTTCTTTTGCGTTTTCTCAGTTTCAAACTGAGGTTTTTCTGGCGGTTTTTCCTTAAACTGCTCTATTGTCATTTCAATGAAATTATCGACAGCACCTGGTTCCATCTTCATTAAGAAATCCGGCTCCGTCACCTTTGCAAATATTTTTTTATCTGCCGCTTGGCCTACTTTGGCCGCCCAAGGTTTGGCATCTAAAACCAGGTTCAATGTGAAAAGCTCTTTTACCGCAGGGCCTTTTTTAGGATCAGATAAAATTTCGGCCGCCTTGGCATCAGCGATAGCGGTTAATACCGAGCGAACCTGATTTTGATCTACCTTAAAATCTGATTTTCCCGGAATCACCCACACACCCTCTTGGCGTTTCAAATGAACCAGGCCTTTCGCATTTTGCAGCTTGATTTCATCCACCGATGCAATCTTATGACGAAGCAGACGACGATCCCGAAATTCCATCGCCGCCTTTCCGGTGCGGGCCTGCCAAATTGAGTTCACCAGTAAAACGCGATTTTCGCCATCACGACGCAGAAAAGCGTTGTCTTCAAAATTGGTGATCGACGAAACCTCGTAACGGTTTTGTTTTCCGTCCGTGGTTTTAAAAGTGATCGTCCCTAAGGGCGCATCCAGACCATAAAGTTTCCAGTCAATACCTTCGCCCTCTTTAACCACTTCCACGATGGATTCCGTAAAGGCCTGTTTAACTAAATCATCCACCGCTTCGCTGTCAGCACTGTCTTTCAGAGGGACTTCCATACGCCAGCCGTCAACATCCCGCTTAAGCTCCGTCTTCTGGTCGCCTTTTTCAATAAGGACTTCGTTCACTTGCTCAAAGTTCAAGGTCATCAATCGCGAGTCTTGCATTTTTTTGTCTTCTTGGAGCTTTCCTTGAAAATGATCAAAAGCCGCGTAGCCACCGAAAACCAATAAACATAAAACAAGTATTGTGCGTCCTTTTAGTTTCATTAGGCGTTTCTCCTACGAACCCAGATACCTATGCTTGTGCCTAACAAGATCAATGGCAGCGGGATGATAAAAGCAAAAAGGAAAATCGCAAACTTCGTTTCTGTCAGCAATAACTGCGTGGCTTGCGCCTCTTTAGGTGTAATACTGATCAAGCTTTCCTCTTTGGCTAACGCCGCCACAGAATTTAAAATCAAGTCACGATTGAGGTTTTGATAAAGCATTTGATTTGCCATGAAATCAACATCACCTGCCACGATCACCGAAAACGGTTTTGCATCCGCCGCCGCTCCCGGGAAATGACCAGTGACTTCACTGACCAGTGTGTAGGTGCCCTCAGGTGGTTCGCCCGTGATTTGTAAAGTTTTAAATGCCACGGCATTAGGACCGGTTTTAACCAGGTCCTCAACAACCATACCTTGCCCCACGTTCGCTGTTTTAATCCCTTGAGGATTGCGGAACAAAGTGATCTCGTTTCGACCAAAACTTTTAGTGATCTTATTTTCTTCAGAAAATATCACGCCCATCGTTGGACCTTGATTCACACCACGGCCCATCACGGTGTCGACTAAATTCATGACATTATTGTTTTCTAAAACCAATCCCAATTTGGCTAAAAGTTTTTCTAAACCCGTATTGGTCTGCGTTTTCATCGCCAAAAACAAACTGCCACCGGTTTTTAGATATTGCTCTAAGGCCCCGATTTCAAAATCTTGAAACCCTTGTGAAGGGCCCGCGACAACAATCACATCTGCATCCGCGGGAATTTTTGGATTTTGCGCTAATGCCAGTTCTTTGACTGTGTAACGGTTATTTTCAAGCATGACCTTTAAAGAACCTAAACCCAAGCCCTCCCGGGCCTCGTTAAGATCTTTTTCACCATGCCCCACCGTAAAATAAATCGTCTTATTCTTTTCTCGAGTTACTTTTACTAAAGCACTGGTGAACTCTTGTTCGTCAATTTTTTCGATGCGATTGCGACGGCCTTTGTAATCAAGGAAAACGACGCCGCTGCCCTTGTCTACACCATACTCCTTAGAAAGATCAGGGCGCTCATTGACTTCCACGAAGTCCAATTGAATTTTAGAACTCGCGTCTTGATATTTTTTAATCAATTCGCGGAACAAACGACGATTTTCTTCGTTTCCTTCCACACCCTTTTTATAGAAAAACAAAACCTTCATGTCGCTGTCTAAGGACTTCACGATCTGAATGGATTGTGGTGAAAGCGTGTTGGTTTGCGAAGTAGAAAAATCCCACGTTTTATAATACTTCACACCCAGATAATTCACGATTCCCAAAACCGCAATAAGCAAAACGATCAAAACGCCCATGCTCATGCCTTCCTTGGTTGTTTTCATCGTAAAGAATTCTTTAAAGAAAGCACGATCCTTCACCATGCCGGCGGCGATAAAAAACACGGTCAACCCTAAAGCCAACCAGCAAAACGGAACCCACTCGCCCAAGATATAGCGGATGATGGACATACAAACTAATGAAATTCCGGCAAATAAAAATGAAATTTTTCCTAATTTGCTCATGCCTATCTCCAACGTGAAGATTCAACCACTCGCTCTGCCAAAAAGCAGAACAAGACGATGATGCTTAAAAAGAAAATCAAACCATTCGTGCGAACCGTTCCCTCAACCAGGCTTGAAAGATGGCTGCTTAACGAAACATGTTCAAAAACCTTACGGGCTTTTTCGCCGTCGACGACTTCTGAACCAATACCAATAAACCAGATCGAAACGTTAAACATCACCGAAGTCACGTAAGCGGCAATACTGTTTTCAGTCAATGAAGACGCAAACAGATCCATTGCTGCGTAAACCGCCCCCACAAGAAAAATCCCCATAAAGGCGATCAACAGCGGCGCCCAATTCACGGTCGCCATCACCGAAGTCGCCAGCGGATATAAGAAAGCCAATAATACAATTCCACCTATGGCGCCCAAAGCCGCCAAGAACTTACCCAACACGATTTGAAATGACGTTACCGGTGAAGTTAAAAGCAAATCAAAGGTGCGTAACTTTTTTTCTTCCGCAAATAGCTTCATGGTGAGCGCCGGAACAACAAAAATGAGCAGTAAGTTTAAATATGAAAGCTGTCTTAAGAAAACGCCATAATGGATATTTAATTGATTTTGCGGAACGCCTTGTTGCATCACGAAGTTCATCAACAACTGCGCAAAAAGATTGAGCTGAATCGGATACACCCAACTAAAGATCACACTGATCAAAAAACAGATCACCCAAAACGTGGGGTTGAAATAAAAACCCTTAAGCTCTTTTTTAAAAATCGTCATCACGCCACTCATACTTCACGTCCCTGCTGTTTTCCGTAAGTCATCTTCAAGAAGACATCTTCAAGGTCTGTTTTCGTCGGACTTAGCTCGACCAAGCCATACCCTTGGCCAACGATCTTTGCTGAAATGGCATCAAAGGCCTCATCCCCGCCTTGCACATCTAAGTTCCACTCTTTGCGCGAAGCCCCCAAGTGCACACCCACAACGGCGCGCACGTCTTGCAAAAGGGCTTTCATGTCATCCACGTCTTTACGAACGCGAATGCGCAGGCGGCTTTGGCCTTTTTCCATGTTTTCTAAATTATGAATGCTGTCTTCAACAACGATCTCACCTTTGTTGATGATGATGACCTTTTCACACGTCGCTTCCACCTCCGGTAAAATATGGGTGGAAAGAATAATGGTATGCTGACCTTTTAAACTTTTTATCAGCTCACGAATTTCGGCCATTTGTTTGGGATCAAGTCCCACAGTGGGCTCATCCAAGATCAAAACCTCAGGGTCCGAGACGATGGCTTGAGCAATGCCCACGCGCTGCTTGAAACCTTTAGACAATCCGTGGATCAAACGTTTTTGCACGTCGCCCAGGTTTGTTTTTTCAATCGCGTTGGCCACAAACTTTTCAATCTTCTCTTTCGGTACCTGTTTAAGAGCCGCAACATATTTTAAATAATCACGAACGTACATATCGCTGTAGACCGGCGGAACCTCTGGCAGATACCCGATGCGTTTTTTCACTTCCAAGGGAGCTTCGAAAACATCAAAGCCCGCCACGGAGGCCGTCCCATGACTTGGCGCCATAAATCCGGTGATGATTTTCATGGTTGTGGATTTTCCAGCACCGTTCGGTCCTAGGAACCCAACCACATCGCCTTTATTGACTGTGAAATTAAGCTTATTAATGGCCCGACGCGGACCATAATCTTTGGTGAGGTCTTTAACTACAATCACGCTTCACTCCCTCGATAACGATTGGAAAATTTTAGACCGGTGAGTCCCCCAGTCAAGGGGTAATGACATGCGTTTTCTTCGGCGTTGCCTCAGGCGGGATGAAGGACGACTTTTATTTCATAATAAAATTAAAAGTCTTTTCCGAATGGTAATTCACCCGGCCCAGCTTATCGCCTTTGATCGGACGCACGAAACGACATTCCACCATCACCACGGCAACTTTTTGACCAAGATTTAAGGATTTTGACGACAAAGATTCCTTAGCCAACCATTCGGCGACCTCTTGAATTTCTAGGTCCGGGATCAATTGATCACGTTGTCGATGAATAATCGCATGCGCCCCCGGATAATCTTTTAGATGCAGCCAATAGTCCCAGGCTTTGGCCTGTCTTAGTAAAGCTAAGTTGTCAGCGGCAGATTTTCCACAATAAGCGAGGGCCCCTGAATCTAAATGCAGTTTTCGGCCCCGAGCTTCGGCTTTTTTCATCAAATCCGGCAATGAAGACTTTGCCGTCACGGCTTTGGCGGAATACCGGCTGTTTTCCAACTTAGAAATCTCAGCAGCCAATTCTACCAACCGCTCGCGTGCGCCATCGCGTTTTCCCGCTAACTGTTTAGCTTTCGCAAAAGCAGTTTCGATATTCCAACTTAAAGATTCTTTTAAATTTACATAAGCTGTAAGCTCGGGCGGAAGACGCTTTAATAAAGCCGCTCCCTCCATCACATTTTCTTTCAAATAATTTCCCGCAGAAGCCCACTTCTGATCTTCATCACTGTCGATTTGCTTTTGAATTTCAGCAAGCGCTTTGCGTTTTTTTTCTAAGTCTTTAGCCTTTTGTTTTTCCCACTGCGCGACGGGATCTTGTGCTGGCTTTTTTCCGCCCTTTTGTTCGCCCAACCATTCTTCATGAATTTCTTCAAGCGTGCGAGGTGCTGGTGGGTTTTCCACTGGCGGAGCCGCCCCTAACTCTAAAACTTTATCCCAAGAAATTTGTTTTCCATTAGCACGCACAATAAAGTTGGCCTGTTTAGGAATCAGCCGGATCTCAAGTTCACAATCCAACGAAGAATTACGCAACATCAGGCGCACCACGCGGCCATATTCTTCCAGCACGGTCATTTCGGTCAGATAAAGATTTTTGGCGTGGGAGTTTAAAAATAAGCCGACAGGTTTTCCCTTAAGGCCTTTTTGAAAAGGACATTCTTCTTCAAAAACGAGCATCATCGGGGTGTTCGGCAGAAGGTCCAGGATCATCCAATAGCGACGGTCCCCTTGAAAGCCTAAAGCCAGACCTCGGTCATTGGCTTGCACATCCTGCAACTGGGCGCCGTCTAAAATCGGCGCAAAATAGGCTATAAAATGTTGCAGCTCTTGCTGGGTCAGGGCTTTCATGGGTCCTATTCTGGCATCCTTGGGTCCAAATTTCTATCAAGATCCTCAAAATGACCGAAGAATCACCGATATGAATTAGGTATGACAGAGATATTAATAAAAATCGTCGAAACCCAGCTACGTGAAACTTCCAATCTTAAGGAAAAGACACCGGATTTTATCCGCAAGGTTGTGCATCTTTATGCCTTGCAACTGACAAAAACCGGAACAATTCCATTGGGATTTTTGGACGACGTTTTAACCGATATCGAAGAAGAAGCGATCGAGATTTATCGCAAAAAAACCTACGGCTTTTTGACTTTAGAAGAATACCGCCGTCACAAATTCCGTCAATTAGACGACAACTAGTCACCAATGAGCCACCCACAGGTGGCCTCAAAAACCGCTTTATCCTCCGTGAGTTTTATCCCGGGTTTTCAGCCCGACGCGCCCACTCGTCAAAACTTATCAAATTAATTCAGTTGTTAAGCCCATGGTGTCTTTTAGGATTCTATCCGCAGGATGTTAGCAATAATAAAATTACTAACAAAACCAACTTAAGAAATTCCCAAGAAAGCCGAAGAGTAACACAACTGTGGTTGTGATTACTATCCATAGGAGTCTCCTTTGTCAGAAGGGACTCTTATCCATAAGAAGCGGTCATTGAGGCCGCTTTTTCTTTTTGCAATGTTGGTTCTTAGCTTAGAACGAATACAGAAATTACAGAACTATCCCTACTATCGAATTTCGGACACTACTCTTCCACTTTTTCAATCACGGAAAAATACAGCGGACCAAATCCACAAGTGTCTGGCATATAAGCAACGCCAAACTCCGTGCGCTCACCGCCTACACCTAACGGTGCTTCCAACAAGCGCACCGCAGACTTTTTCTTTTTCAAAAGCTTGCGAATGACATCATCATTTTCAGCCGGACTGATGGAACACGTCGAATAAACAATTCTGCCGCCGACTTTCGTGGCCAGCAACGCTCCAGCCAGCAACGAATACTGCCGCGATGCCAAGTGTTCCGTGCGACGGGGACTCCACTCTTCTTGAGCCGTCGTGTTTTCTAAAATATGTCGCTCCCCCGAACAAGGCGCATCGAGCAAAACACGATCAAAAGAACCTGGTTCTTTTAATCCAAACTGCACGCCATCTTTTCCGGTCACCCACACGCGATCACGGATATTTCGCGGAACATATTGTTGAATGACTTTTTTTAAACGCTCGCGGCGCTCTGGCGAAAGATCATTGCAAAAGATCTCTCCGTCCTCTCGCAAAGCTTCAATCATCACCAAGCTTTTTCCACCGGGCGCCGCACACATATCTAAAATCCGATCACCAGGTTGGACATCTAAAGCGCGAGCCACCATCACCGAAGCCGGATCCATGACATAGACATCTAATAATTCGTCTTCATTGCGCTCTGGGGAAAAACCCGAACCCGGTGACAACCAATAACAGCCAGAAAGCTCTGGTTTCACTGGTAGACTTTGCCATTTTCGCAAAGCCCCCGCGGGTACCGGACTTAAAATATTTTCGCGCGCCACCTGTTGTTCTGGCTTAGATAAAGCCGTAAACAAAGCAGGCCAACGCTCACCATAAATTTTTTGAAAATAAAGATAGAAAGGGTGCGATTCCGAAATCATGCACCCCATCATTACGCTATTTTATTGGGAAGGTACAGATGAATTCGCTGCCTTGTTCTAGCTTGCTTTTAACCGCTACCGAACCGCCATGGCTTTGCATAATATGCTTCACAATAGCCAATCCCAGGCCCGTACCGCCCGCATCACGAGTGCGCCCTTTATCGATACGGTAAAATCTTTCAAACAGACGATCCAAGTGTTCTTCGGGAATCCCTTGGCCGTTGTCGATCACCTTCAACAAGACAGCTTTGGGACCATCGCTTTCCCAACGAATTTGCACAGTTTTTCCTGCCGGAATAAACTTGATCGCATTCGAAACAAGATTACGAAGAACCTGTTCCACCTTACCGGCATCAGCCATAAACGGCGGCACTTCCCCGATCACCCGAATGGCGATATTTTTTTCTGCGGCCAACACAGCCATTTCAGAAACAATATGTTCAGAAATTTGTAACGGATGAATCATTTCCATACGCAACTCAGGGTGAGACTCCAAAGTGCTCAAGGACAGTAGGTCATTCACTAAATCCATCAAACGATCAATGTTGCGGGAAACAATATCTAAGAACTTCCCGGCTTGATCCATGTGCCCGGTCTTAACATCTTCTTTCAAAGTTTCAACGTAACCCTTGATCGAAGTCAGTGGCGTGCGTAACTCATGAGAGGCATTGCCGACAAAATCAATGCGCACTTGTTCCACTTTTTTAAGATCCGTGATGTCATGGAAAATACCTACGACGCCATAAATCTCTTTGGTTTTGGCATTACGAATCGGATTTACCGACACCGCAAAATACCTTGGAGCATTGTCCACCAAAGTCGCTAACCGCACGGTGAAACGATTTCCTTTGCCGTCATTGATCGCGCGACTAAAGCCTTCTAAAACATCCGAAGAGCGAATGGCTTCACTTAAACGTAAAACCGGCACTTGCAGTTGATCACTTGTTAAAAACTGAGCGGCAAACTGCGAGTTAAAATAAAGAATCTTTTCATCCATGCTGACGCTGATAAGGCCTTCCGCCACGGCACTCATAAAGGCTTGGGATTCTTCTTGGGCCTGCAGATACTGCGACTTGCGCTTTTTCATTTTGCGGTGGATGTGATTGAGCGCCACATCCAATTCAGACACGTCGCCCAGCTCGTCTTCTAAAAGGTCATCATCTTGAGGGTCTACCAAGCTTCCGTAGATGCGTTTTGAAGAAATACGCAAAGCCTTTAAGGTCAGACGCTGAATCGGACGCGTAAAACGGTACGAAGTGAACGCGGCCATCATGATACTGAAAACAAAGAAGTTTAATAAAGCTTCGTTATAAACCCACGGACGAACACGATAACGAACGTCGATCGTCGAAATAACGGCGATAAATAGAAGATTAAAAATCACCAACTGGTAAAAGAAGAACTTCCAGAAAAATCGCCATGGGAATCGTACAAATCGCTTCATGCGAGATCTACTTTAACCCGATATCCTACTCCACGGATAGTCTCAATTCGATCTCCCCACTCGCCTAACTTCTTGCGTAATCCAAAAACATGCGTGTCAATCGTCCGACCGACCACATTGATCCCCTCACCTTGGATATTTTCAATCAATTGTTCACGGGTCAAAACGCAACCCTCGTTTTGCACCAAAGAGCCCAAAAGTTTGAATTCCGAAGGGGTTAAATGAAGAGGTTCATTTTTAAAGCTGATTTCATATGTTTTAAAGTTCATACGCAATCCGCCCATGGAGTATTCTGATTCGTCCGGAGCTTTCGAATTTTTATGTTGCGCACGACGCAAAAGGGACTTTACTCGGGCAATAAACACCGACGGATGAAAAGGTTTCGCGATGTAATCATCAGCCCCTTTCTCCAGACCTTCGACCACGTCTTGAGGCTCGGTTTTGGCCGTCACCATCAAGACAGAACTTTCCGGATTTTTTGCTTTGATTTTTCCGATAATGTCGACGCCACTCATTCCCGGTAGCATCCAATCTAAGACAAAGACTTGGTAACCGCTGTCGCGATTCAGTTCATTGATAGCCTCTTCCGCCGAAGGACACTCCGTCACTTTATAGCCTTGTCTTAAAAGATGCAAAGCCATGAGTTCGCGAATTTCCTGTTCGTCTTCAACCACCAATACGTGAACTGAATTGTCAGCCAAACTTTCCTCCGTGTCTAACATCCTTGCCGGTAAAGGCAAAGATCACATCTTCCGCGATATTGGTGGCGTGATCCCCCAAGCGCTCAAGATTTCTTGCAATTAAAATCAAATCCATACAAGCTTCGACATCGTCGGAATGCGCCTTCATGTGAGCGATCGCGTCTTTGAAAACTTTATTTTTCAAAGCGTCCAACTCGTCATCCATCGAAAGTATTTTTTTAGCCTGTTCGCACTCTTCACGCACGAAGCAGTCTAAAGAACCCTTCACCATCTTGCCCGCCACTTCCGACATTCTTTGAATGTCGCTGAGCTGAGCTTGAATCGGTTTACGAGACAAATAATCTTTACCAGAGTGAGATATATTCACGGCCTGATCGCCCATGCGCTCAAGATCGTTATTGATCTTAATCACCGACAAAACCAAACGAAGATCTTTAGCCACAGGCCCCTGTTTAGCCAGGATGTTCATACAAGCATTATCCACGCGGATGTGATCTTCATTGATCAGCTTTTCAATCGCGTGAACTTGTTCAAAGGCGGAAAGATCCCGTGATAAAAGAGCCGCAATGGCTTGAGCCAAAGATTTCTCCACGTGACCACCCATAAGAAGAATCATTTTCTTTAAGTCTTCAATGCGGTTATCGATCGCTCTTTCCATGGTTTCATCCTCAGGGCTTGCCTTGTTATAATTATTAATTAAAGAAAAACACCGCTTAACACGGCATCTCTTAGGATTCTAACAGAATCCTAACAGTTTAAAAGGGAATGCTAAAAAAGAACCTGTGACGCTAAGGCTATTTTAGATTGATCCCGGACCCCAGGGCCATACTCCGCCGCGTACCATGTGTAATCTGTCATCAAGGCCATGCGGATATCTGAGCTAACTAAGTAGCTTAAAGAGATCAAAGCCGTTTGCATATCTTTACCAGATTCACCTATCGCCGCATTTAAATAGTCATACCGCAACATCAATTCCGCCAAGGGTCCCGTTTTAAATGTGGTGAACAGACTGGCACCTTGTCCGCGGACAGAACTTCCCGCCAGACCCGAAAGATCGACACCTTCTGCCAGGTTGTAATCCGCAAACGCATCGGCCGCATCTTGAGCATACAAAAGCTCTAAACCCGCACCCGCATTTTCAGATTGATACGAAATCAAAGCCTGAACACGCTCTTTTAAACCTTCATCCTCGCCATACTTTTCATAATTTCCACGGACATACCCCAGGTTCAAACCCCAGTTTTCATTAAAGACAAATCGCCCAAACAAGGACACCTCTTTATGGGGGCCTTGTTCTTTTTCTTTAACACCTTCGCCATTGGCCAAAGTGATCGCGTATTCCCCTAAATCCGCCGGCATTTGCGACATAAAAGAAACCCCTAAATCTGAAGGACTCAGGTAATTCCATTTTTCCGTGATGGACCAAGCTTCACGCCCCAAAAATCGATACGAATAGGATTCATACTGCGCTTCCTGCCAAACTTGAGGGATCAACCCCAGGCGAAGGGCATGCATTCCTTGAAAAATACTGACCAGATCCAAGTAGGCCTCACGCATTTTGACCGTGAAACGCTCATTTGTTGTCTTTTGTTCTTCAGAGCCCTCAAGACGGAAAACCAAAAGATTGTCATCTTTCAAGGGCGCATCTAAATCCAAAAACAGGGATGGCATTTCAAAGGCCGAGTCCCCGCGCTGCCCCGTCGGGAGATTCCATAAAGTAAAATTTGCGTCCAGCTCACCACCGATTTCAATTTCTGACAAAGCGTGAGCGGAAGATCCCACTAAGATACAAAATAAAATGAACAGACTGTGTTTTTTCATGTCCCTCATGCTGCCATTTTTATATACTGTTGCCAAAGGGAGATTTAATGGCTCGTCGTGTATCGGCGATTGATATCGGATCCAATGCCATCCGCATGATGATTGCCGATATCCATCCAGAGACCAAAAAAATCGAAGTCATCAAGCGCTACCGAGCGGCCGTCCGCCTGGGGCACGACGTTTTCATGCAAGGCGTGATCACCGCGGAATCAATAGAATTCGCAAAAGCCACCTTTCATCGTTACTCCCAAACAAACAAAGAGTTCAATGTGCCTGTCTGCCGCGCGGTAGCCACCAGTGCTTGCCGCGAGGCCAAAAACCGCGATCAGTTTGTAAAAGAGATTAAAAAGAGCTCGGGCATCGACATCGAAATTATTGACGGCACCGAGGAAGGACGCTTGATTCACCTGGCCGTCACTCGGGAGCTGGAACTCGACAATCGCAAAACGATGTTGATTGATGTGGGTGGTGGCAGTGTGGAGGTCACTTTTTCGGAAGGCAACAAGATGATCGCCACCAAGTCTTTCCCCATGGGAACGGTCCGAATGCTTGAAACCTTGGCAAAACGCAATCTCAACGAATCCCACCTGAATATTTTAATGGGTGAGTTCCTCAAAGATTTAGGTCCTCATATTTATCAAAACAGTGATCACGACACGGTGGATTTTGCGATCGGTACCGGCGGAAATCTTGAGGCCTTAGGAAAATTAAAAGTTCAGCTTTTACAAAAAAGCCCGCACACTTTTTTAACTTTGGCCGAGTTAACGGAAATCATCGATCGCCTCCGACCCGTTAAAATCAAAGATCGTATTGAAAAACTAAATATGCGCCCCGATCGCGCCGACGTGATCGTGCCAGCGGCGGTCTTAGTACAAACCATCATGCGCCAGTCAGAAACGGAAAAGATTCTTATCCCTAGCGTCGGATTGCGCGATGGTTTGGTGTATTCAATGATTTCTAATCAACGATAAATTTAGGTGGAAGATAGTACATCAACTGCGCACTGCCTGCTTCGGCCTGCGCGAAAGATTCCAGCTCAAGACCGATCACACCACTTTTTTTGAAATCAATAAAGCTTTCTAACTTTCCGGAAAGCATATAGCTAGCAAAACTGCTGATATGCGGCTCATGCCCCACCACGGCCACGCGGCGATAGTTACGCCCCTGCACACGCAACCATTTTAGAAAAGCCTGCGGCGGGCTTTGGGGAACAAGCTCCGGTGTCTCAATCACCTTGGTGTCATAATAAATTTGCGAAATGATTTCGGCCGTCTGCCGGGCTCTAACCAAAGGACTGGTGACGATCACATCCAATTCTTCGACAAAATCGCGCAAATAAACACAGACCTTCTGCATTTTTTTACGACCTTTTAAGGTCAACGGGCGAAGATTGTCTTCAAGGCCCTTTTTTTTGAAATCTTCACGTTCTTCCGCGACGGCGTGACGAATGATGATCAGTTCCACGGATCAGTGTTCCCCTTCTTGATGTGGTTCTTCCACAAGGCTAACCCGAGATTTCGCCATTTGCATCATTGTTTGATGAATACCAATATCATTTGATTCTTCGCGATTGTAACTGCCGTCGGAATTCATCATCCAAGCCTGGCGCTTTTCCTTTAAGAACAGTTGCAAGATTTCCCAGCACTTTTCCTTTAAATTGCGATCCAAGATCGGAACGATGGCTTCCACGCGTGCATGAAGATTGCGGTACATCCAATCCGCAGAGCCGATATAAAACTCTCCGTCCACCGGGTCTTTGGCACCATTGCGAAAGTAAAAAAGGCGTGAATGCTCTAAGAAACGACCAATGATCGAACGCACACGGATGCGGTCACTCATCCCCGGAACACCGGGCTTTAAACAACAAAACCCACGCACGATCATATCAACATCCACCCCTTTTTGTGAGGCAGCATAAAGAGCTACGGCAATGTCGTTTTCTTCAAAGTTATTAAATTTCGCTATAATTTGCGAAGGACGACCGGCCTGGGCATGTTCGGCCTCTCTTTCAACCATGGTTTTAAAGCGAGAAATCATGTTCACGGGGGCCACTAATAAGTTTTGATAGTTCGTCTTTAAAGATCTTCCCGTCAAGTAATGAAAGAACTCGACCACGTCACTCGTGATTTCTTCTTTAGCCGTAAGCAATCCTAAATCCGTATAAAATCTTGAGGTCGCGACATTATAGTTTCCGGTTCCGATGTGCGCGTAACAGCGCAAGCCTTCTTGCTCTTGACGCACAACTAAGGCGGTTTTGGCATGAGTCTTTAACCCCACCACCCCGTACACCACATGCACGCCCGCATTTTCAAGTTCACTGGCCCAATAAATATTTCGTTCTTCATCAAAGCGCGCCTTAAGCTCCACCAAACAAACCACTTGCTTCCCTTGTTCCGCGGCCCGAATCAAAGAGCGAATAAAGGGACTGTTGTCCCCCGTGCGATACAAAGTCATTTTAATGGCTAAGACTTTAGGATCTTCCGAGGCCGTGCGAATAAATTTCTCAACCGAGGCGGCAAAACTTTCATACGGATTATGGATCAACTGATCCGCAAGCTTAATGGCATTAAAAATACCGACACCATCTTCGGCAAAGGCCGGTGAGACCACGGGCGTGTACGGTTCAAATTTGAGTTTAGGTAAATTCACATCCGCGATAAAGCCAAGATCGGTAAAATCCATCATCGCCGGAAGCTCGTAAACATCCTCTTCGGTGATTTCAAGCTCTTCCATTAAGAACTTAAGCATCCAAGGATCCGGCTTAGGGCCATGCTCTAAGCGCACGACTTCGGCAAAGCGACGCTGCCGAAGCTCTTCTTCGATCGCCTCTAATAAATCTTCGGCATCTTCTTGGTCTTGATCGGAATCTGCATTGCGGGTCAAACGGAAAGGCATCACCCCTAAGACTTGCATCGATGGAAAAAGATCCGACAAATTTTCTTTAATCACCTCTAACAAACTAATAAAGCGCAAGGCTGTTTGTTCAGGATCAACACAAATCCATGGAGCTAAAACCTTAGGAACTTTTACGCGCGCAAAAAGTTTTTCTTCACTATTAGGGTGTTTTAGCGTCACCCCTAAAGAGATTGAAAGATTTGAAATAAACGGGAACGGATGTCCCGGATCCACGGACAAGGGCGTTAGCACTGGAAAGACATTGCGGTTGTAGTATTTTTTTACCGAGTCTTTTTCTTTATCTGACAATTCTGCCCAAGAAAGTAAAAAAACTCCTTCTTTTTCTAAAGAAGGTTTTAAATTTTTAAGATAACAATTCGCCTGGTCTTTTAACATGGGATTTACCAGCTGACGGATTTCGTTTAACTGAAATAATGGCGTTTTCCCATCCGCGGATTTGGGGGAAACTCCATAGGCCACATGGCGCTTAAGTCCCCCCACGCGCTTCATAAAAAATTCGTCTAGATTAGAACCTGAAATGCTTAAAAAGCGAACTCGTTCCAAAAGCGGATTGCGCGCATCTTCAGCCTCCGCCAAAACCCGGCGATTAAAATTAAGCCACCCAATCTCCCGATTGGTAAAAAGGCTTTCAGAAGACAAAGGATGTTCTTGGACCTTACGGGCCCGCGTAGACTTCTTTTTTGAAGTGCGTTTGGGTGCGGTCGCTTTGACTGAATTCAAGGACTCCTCCTTAAGGAGTCTTTATTTCACAATAAACGCATTCCTATGGCAAAGCCTTCTTAAACTCGGCGGATTGCAAAAACTTTGGCCCTGGTTCTTGGCATAACGCAATCTTGTCTTGACCTCTGGTTTTTGTGTCCCAAAGTGAGACCAAGGTCTTTTCCACCTTCAGGTGACTTGTAAAAAATCCGAGAAGAATATCATGACCAGTCTAGCTCGCTATCACGGTAGATCACCTCGATATATTCTGAATACGGAAGACGACAGCTTAGTGCGTGTTGCCGGGCCCAAACAAACACCGTGGGAGGAAGGCACGGAGATTAAAAATGTCTCTTTGACTGGACTAGCCTTCACCGCTCCGGAAGATCTGTGCCCGCTTTTAGGCGAAGTCATTAAAATCCAATTCACGCCTCCCGGTTCGCGCCAGATGGCGTGTTACGGAATCGTGACTCGTTTAGAAAACATCACCTCCAGCGAAATGCTGGTGGGTGTTCATTTTTATAAACTGGAAATGTCCCAACGAATTGTTCTCGCTCAAGGCTTAGCGCGCAAGTTTAAAGAAGCGCAAGATCGCGGGCACATCGACGATCTACTTAATCGTAAATCTAAACCCATGACAGCTGAAGGCTGGCCGAAACTTTTCGGCATGGTCGTCTTTGGAACAATGTGGGGATGGACTCTTTCAAATCTCTTCCGCCACGATTATTCCGGCATTTACAAAATGCTTTTAGACATACTTAAATAATTAGGAATACAGATCCTTTAATTTCTTACTCGCAAATTCGGTGAATTTTTTTACCTTGAGAGAAACTTCTTTTTGTTCAGGCATCACAAGACTTATCGGAACTTCATTGCCACGCATGTTCTTATGAATATGCACCAACCGACCCGACTGAATATGTTCCTGACATAAAAATTCAGGTACGAACGCGACACCTTTTCCCAGAAGCGCCATCTGCACCTGAAAACTTGGGTTGTTCGCCATGAAGGCCATCTTAGGTCTGATCGAAAATTTTTTGGAATCCCCGCTGCGCCAGAATTCAATCTTTGGATAACTGGTCATTCCTATAAATGGCAAAGATTCTAAACTGTTTAAATCTTCCCACTGTCGATAGCGCTCAAGCAAACCGGGCGTTGCCACAAAAATGCTTTTCACTGTTCCAATGCGACGAACCCGCAAACTGCTGTCTTTAAGCGCGCCAATGCGAATAGCCACGTCCACGGATTCTTTCACCAAGTCCACATAGCTCTGTGAAAGCAAAAGTTCAAAGCGGACTTGCGGATAAAGTTTTGAAAACTCATCCAACACCGCTGGCAATTGGCGAACGCCCACATCATCGGCCGCCGTGATTTTAATCAAACCTGAAACCTCACTGGTGTTTTCCACCACTTCCGAAGACAGGGCTTCAAGGCCTTCGACCAAACCGCGGGCTCTTTCGTAAAAAACGCGTCCCACCTCTGTGAGCTGAAACTGTCTGGTGGTGCGATACACCAGCTGCAATCCCAATTCTTTTTCTAAAGCGGCCAAATGCCGACTGACGCGCGACTTGGGCTGCTTTAAAATTTCCGCGGCTTTAGTAAAGCTGCCAGCTTGAACTAATCGGACATAATTGCGAATTTGGTTAAGATCAAATTGTTCCATATATAAAACAGTGTATCCTGTCTTTGTTATCTTTCGCAACGATCAAAACCACGGCATACTTATGACAGTGGAAGGGGTCTTTATGTCTAAAATGCCTGCTCTTTTTGTTGGCCATGGGTCACCGATGAATGCCTTAGAACAAAATACGGTGACGGAAAGTTTCCAAAAACTGGGAAAAGATCTTCCTCGTCCAAAAGCTATTTTAGCCGTGTCTGCGCATTGGGAAACCGAAGGCACGCAAGTGCTCGCAAATACCCAACCACCGACAATTCATGATTTTTATGGATTCCCAAAATCTCTTTTCGATATTGAATATCCCGCAGCCGGGGCGCCTGCTCTGGCGAAACGCACTCAAGAACTTTTGGGCGACGCGATTTTAAGTGAAAAATGGGGCTTAGACCACGGCACGTGGTCCGTCTTAGTTCACATGTATCCGAAGGCTGACATCCCTGTATATCAGCTCAGCCTAGATGCAAAAAAATCGCCGCAAGAACATTTAGAAACCGGCAGAAAGCTTCGCACTTTGCGCGAAGAAGGTGTTTTGATTTTGGGTTCTGGGAATATCGTGCACAACCTACGCGCCATCAATTGGAAAGAACCTAACGGCGTTTATTCGTGGGGGTTAGAGTTTGATCAACAGATCAAAAAAGCTTTGGAAGCTCGCGATGAAAAAACGCTCACCGGCTATGCAGACTTAGGTGATATCGCAAAACTTTCAGTTCCGACCGCGGAACATTATCTGCCACTTCTGTATGTGGTGGGCGCCACCACCCAGGATGACGTTTTAACCTATCCCTATCAAGGATATGCGATGGGAAGTCTTTCAATGCGGTCGGTGCTGTATTCTTAAAAGCGAAGCTCTGGTTTATTCCAGAGCTTCGTTACCCACGGCCGCAAAAGCCTGCTTGGTTTTTTCACGCACTTCATCGCGTGTTTTGAATTTATCCATCAACAGATAAACCGCCGGAACAACAAATAACGTCAAGGCTGTTGAAACAAAAACCCCGCCAATCAAGCAGATCGCCATCGGGCGCATGGTTTCAGATCCTGCCCCTGTTGCCGTCGCCGAGGGAATTGCCGCCGCAATTGTCGCCACGGACGTCATCAAAATCGGACGAAGGCGGATGGGACACGCTTCAATCAGTGCTGCCATGGCTTCACGCGTTCCTCGGTCTCGCACGGTGTTCGTAAATTCGATTAATAGAATCGAGTTCTTTTTCACGATCCCCATCAATAACAACAAACCAATCATCGAATACATATTCAATGACTGACCAGTGATTAAAAGTGCAAAGAATGCTCCGCTAAAACTAAATGGCAACGCGACTAAAATCACGATCGGATCAATGAACGAATTGAACTGACTTGCTAAGACCATGTAGGCAATGATCAAACCCAAGACCAAGGCAAAAATCAAACTTTGGAAAGATTCTTTAAAAGTTTTTGAACTTCCACCTTGCTCAATCATGTAACCGGGTTCAACTAAAACGTCTTTGGCTATCTGGTCCACTTTCGCCATGGCATCTTGCTGAGAAACGCCTTGTTTCAAATTTGCGGTGATCGTGATCGCACGCTGACGGTTGGATCTTGAGATCGACTGCAAGCTGGAACCAATTTCTTCTTTGGTCACCTTGGGCATCGGAATTAAGTTACCTTGCACATTTCCGACAAACAAAGTTTTAATCTCGCCCATGGGATCTCCCTGATCCACCAGCTTCACCTTGATGTCGTAACGATGACCACCCACTTGGTACTCACCGACTTTGGCTCCGCCAATGAGCGCATTCACCGTGGTTCCAATAGCGGCCACGCTAACACCGTGCTGGGCGGACTCTAAGCGATTAGGACGGACTTGGATTTCAGGCATACCCAATAGGTAATTGGAATCCACGTCGACCATCAAACCACTCTCGCTCATCCGTTTCATAATTTCAGTGTTAAATTTAGCAAGTTTTTCCCAGTCAGAACCTAAGACCGTGAACTCTACCGGGTAACCACGGCCACCTGAAAAACCACCTTGCGATAAATCTAATAAAACCGGACGCATGTCTTCGATTTTAGACAGCCCTTCACGTGCGACTTGCATAAATTCTTGTTGGGACAATTCTTTGCCCTTGGCTTTGTTGATCCCGCGCTGACCTTTGTCTTTTAAGGTCACAAACATCATGGTGATATTGGCGTCGGAAACCCCGCCCCCAAATCCACCAATCGCCGCATAGACTTGCTTAACTTCCGGTTGCTCCATCAACCATTTTTCAGCTTTTTGTGTTTGCAAGTTCGTATACTCAAGCGAAGTTCCCACCGGCATAATCAAACGCGCCATGAAAAGACTTTGATCTTGTGCTGGCGACATTTCTTTATTGAGCAGCTTGATCGAACCAAAAGACACGACGACAAAAATGATCGACGCGACAACGGTCCACCATGGATGATTTAAGACACTTTTCAACCATTTTTCATAACTGACTTTTAACCACACCATGAAATTTTCAAAACCACGACCAATGCGCGTGGATCTTTCACCGTGATGAACAAAGCCCGCACAACGCATCGGCGTGATCGTTAAAGATTCAATCAGCGACAAGAACACCGCTAAAGAAATCGTCACCCCGAACTGCATAAAGAACTTACCGACGATGCCTTTCATGAAGGCCACGGGTAAGAAGATGGCAATAACCGCGGCGGTGGCCGCCATGGCGGCAAACGAAATTTCCCGGGCGCCTAAGATCGCCGACTCAATTCGTCCCCGCCCGTTTTCATTATAGCGGAAGATATTTTCTAAAACCATGATGGCATCGTCGACCACGATACCAATAGCTAACGTCAAACCCAAAAGGGTGAAAGTGTTCAATGTATAGCCTAGGAAATAAAGACCGATGAACGCCCCCAAGAGCGAGGTAGGAATCGAAAGCAAAACGTTAAACGTGGCCGACCAGCTGCCCAAGAATATCCAACATACAATCGAGGTGAAAATCACCGCTAAAATCAAGTGATGAGTCAATTCTCCGACGGACTGTTCAATAAATTTGGTGCTATCGAAATTGACCTGGATCTTCATGCCCTCCGGAAGTTGAGGCTGAATCTCTTTCATTTTTTCTTTCACGTTTTTCGCCACAGCTACGGCATTGGTTCCACGCTGCTTACGAATACCAATTCCCAAGGCCGGAATACCATTAAAGCGCGACATGCGTTCTATCTTATCTAAACCCATGCTAGCATCGGCGACCTGACGAATACGCACCATATTGGTCGGATCCGCCACCCCACGTCCGGCACGTTTACTGATGACAAGCGCACGGAATTCATCTTCCGTTTTTGCTTCCCCCAAAGTGCGGACGTTATAAGATTTTTTTTCCGTCTGAATGTAACCACCCGGCGATTCCGCATGCTCGCTTTTAATCGCATCAATGACGTCATTGACAGAAATATTATAGCGAATCAGATCCTTTGGCCGAACATGCACTCGCATGATTGGATCGGTATAGCCACCTAAGAAAATATCGCCGACCCCTTCAACAGTCGTAAAACGATCTTTCAAATAATCGCGCGCATAGCGCATCAGGAATTCAGGATCATTTTTGTCGTAAGTGAGCGCCAACCATAAGATCGGCTGATCATCCGGATTGGTTTTTGAAATCGTGGGAGGATCCACATCGTCCGGAAGCAAGCGTTGCACGCCCGCGATTTTTGCCTGCACGTCTTGCACGGCTAAATCGATATTGCGATCCAAATCAAATTCCACCGTGATCGAAGCACTTCCCGTTTTACTGCTCGACTTGATGGACTGAATTCCCTCGACGGTCATCAACGAGCTTTCAATCGGATCAACCACTTGCGTTTCCATGACTTCGGGTGCTGCACCTTGCAAAGTAACACTCACAGTCACCGTCGGAAAATCAACATCCGGTAGCTGACTGACCCCCATGCGAGACCAAGAAATCCCCCCAAAGATCATCAACGCAAACATCAACATCCAAGCAAATACTGGATTTTTGATCGAAATATCGGACACCCTCATAAACACCCCTAAGGAATAAGATCGTAGGCAATTCATGTAAAATAGTCATGAATCATCTGCACCTTAACGCTGCCTTCTAAACTATTGAAATTTTAGGGCCAATTCGCCCCCCTTAGCAACCGAAGAAAGTTGACACACCCCTAGCTAAAGACTATTTCTTTCGGGCATTAGACCTGCGATCTTTTTCCGAACTCTTAGAGGTAATGATGACCCTACAACGCCTTGTCACACTGACGCTGACTTTCACCTTATCGATCACTTCTGTTGCGTTTGCGGCTCCGTCAAAAAAGAAATCACCAAAAGCAACGGCACCGGCTGAAGAGGTTTCATTACGCGAGAAGGCCCTGACTGAATCTCAAAATTTAGGAAAACAACAAAAACAAGCTTCCGAAGTTCAAATGGAATCCGGAGTTTTGACTTTGAAAGATCCTCGTCCTGAAGTGATCGGCCGCAGCTGGAATTATTTCGTCGGCGTTTCCGCGCAACAATTCCAACCCGAAGGCCGCGTGACTAATGACCTGAACAACACCTTTGATCTTGGTCAGCAAGGTCAAACCTTGATGCCGGGAATTGAATTTGGCGTTATCAGCCAAGATTTTTATGCGAACAGCATCCTGTTAAATTTTGGTGCGCAACTGAAAGGTTCTTTCTCATCTCAATCGGTAGCGGTGACTTATCCATCGGGTCAGGTGATTGACGATGCCCGATTGAATACGACTCTTTTTAGCGTGGGGCCTACATTTGCAGCACGTTGGGAGCGCTATGACTGGTTGACCTTTATCTTCACACCAGAGTTCGGTTCTTTACGTTACACACAAACCAGCTCTAGCTCATATGGGCAGTTTTCCAAAAGTGCGGCTTACCGCGCCTTAACAGCAGGCTTTGATTTCAAAGTCGCAGATAAAGTATCTGTGTTCACAACATATTCACAACGCGATCTTGATGACAGCCAACTTGCACTACAAAAAGACAACTTTGAATTGGGGACTAAAGTAACATGGTAAAATCACTTCTAACCCTTCTAACAGCAACGATCTCGACAACTGTTTGGGCGCAAACTCCTGTGGCCACACCGTCTACATCCACGAAAAAGACCATTACATTAAACCAAAAATCCGTCGCGGAATTGGTTTTAAAACAAGGTTACAAAACCAAAGAAGTTAACTTGGAATTCCAACGCTATCGCCTAGATCCCATCAAGGTCTTAGCTAACTATGACTGGAAAGCCTTGATTGAATCCGGCTTTGAGAAAGACAAGCAAGCGTCTTTATTGACCGGCACAAGTCAATCTATCGCGACCTATGATCGCTATCAAACCAAGGCCTCTTTGACCAAGCCGTTCACCACTGGAACGATTTTAGGATTAGAACTAAGCCGTCTCTCACAAAAAGTGGAATTCGACACTCTGCCCGCACAAGTTCCTCCGACCGAACAAACTTTGGATGTTGCGGGGATCACGCTTGAACAATCTTTGCTTGGAAACTTCTTCGGAGTTGCTGATCGCGGCATCGTGAACGCGGCGGAGTTAAGTTATAAAGCCAGCGAGATCACTCGTGCCGACCAATTGGAAGACGCCGTACTTCAAGCTCTTCGCCAATTCTGGGACAGCTATGTGGCGCAAGAGTCTTTCCGTGAGGCGGTGAACTCTCGCGATCGTTATCAAAAATTGGTCGATGCGGTAAAAAGAAAAACCTCTTTGGGTTACTCAAACCCAGGGGACTTACCGCAAGTTCAAGCCGAGTTTGAAACACGCGAACAAAAAGTGAAGACCACGTCATTAGATTATCTAAAAAATACGGAAAATCTTTTAACGATGTTAGCTTTAGATTCGAACACGGAAATTCGTTTTGAGATCCCTACTGAAATTCCGCCGGTTCCGAAGCTTCCAGCAAAAAATGTGGAAGATTTGCGCGCCATTCGTTCCCAAAAATTAAGAGTCGAAGCTGCGGCGGAGTCATTAAAAGCCGCAAACTCTAATAGCTACCCGACATTGAACTTTGTCGGCAGAGCTTACACTTCCGGCGTTGACGAAACGGCTGAAGGTTCCTTTTCAGATCTTTCTTCTGGAAATCGTCCGAAATACTATGTGGGCTTGAAATTCCAATACAATTTCGGTTCTGGACTTCAAGAAGAAACGATCATCAACAATCGCCTGAACCGCGATTTGCAATCATCAATCTTGTCTCGACAGTTGCAAGAAAACGCGGATATTGAAACCCAAACTGAACGTCGCGTGCAATCTTTGTACGCCATCACTTTGAGCTCGTTAAGACAAAAACAATTCCGTGAGAAAGCTTCTCAAGAATTGAACCGTTCTTACGCTCAAGGCCGTACCGACATTTCAATCTTGATCACAGCCATGAATAACTTCTTTGACTCTGAAGTCTTGTACCTAAGAGCGCTTGGTGATTATGCCATCGCTCTGAACGAGTGGGCGTCTGTTCGCGATGAACTCATCCCAGACGATGCTCCCAACATGGAATATAAGTAATAAGGGGATATTATGTTAAAATATCTAGTAACAGCTTTAGTCGCGATGTCTTTTGTTGGATGCTCTTTTGATAAGGGCGGCGGAGACAATATTAAAGCGCAAAAAGCAAAAGATGATGCTGAAACGAAAGCCATTTTTGATCCATTGGTAGGAAACTATGAAGGCCAAATGCGCTTTAACGGAACTTTATATGATGTGGAACTTGCCATCGGTTATGTGACTCAGACAGAGTCCGGCAAAACTGACGAAAAGGGTCAGCCTATCACCAGAATCGTTCCGCGTGCGACGTTGAAACGCAATAATCCGGTCGGTGTCGATGTCACTTTTGACGTCATCTATGATCCAGCGGCTCCGCAACTTGAGCTTATCAACGTGGAATCTACGAAAAGTGCTAATGGTGGCGGTGCGGCTCCTGCGACTTTGGGACCCAACGACATCCACTCCATCTTCTTTGACCAAAAAGGTATTTCGCTAGCGGCGAAAACATTTGTCGGTTCAATTAAGAATGATGGACCGACGCCTCGCGGAACTATCAGCTTAAGACCTTCCTCTACTGAACAAAGCGCTCCAGATGAAAATCCGGACCAAGCCTACTATAACAGACTAAGAAAAGTGTATGAGCCTTTGGTTGGTAAATACGTTGGGAACAGCGTCTTGGACGGAAAATCGCAAGAGTATTCCCTGACAATCAATATGCGGATTGACACCTCTCAAGATCTAGAGATTCCAGTTCTTTACGGTTTGTTCGTGCGCACGGATGATCCAACTCAAAATTCGGCTCTGAATTTAGGTTTCACTTACCGCACGAATACTCAGCAGTTTAGAATTGACGGTACACCACGGAACTTTGGCAATACTTCCTATAAAGCGACGATAACAGGTAAGATCGTGAAAAATGCTTTCACGGGTTCTTGGACATCGACTCGCGGCTTCGAAGGCAACCTTCTATTGAAGAAAGTCGGCCCTAACGGCGAAGTGATCAACGAACCAGTCCAAGACGAAGAAAAGTGCTTTGAACCGGCGGCCGCAAAATGGCCAACACTTCCGGAAAAGGGACCAATCCCAACTCCAAGACCAAAGTGTCCGTAATAAGAAATTGAACATTTGAAACTAAAAAGGGCTCGTAAATCGAGCCCTTTTTTATTGTCCTTGTGATTTCTTTTCTAGCTCTGCCCAGCGAGCATAATTGTGGTCAAGCTTACCTTGAGTGTCCGAGATCTTGGCATACAACTCTTGCAACTTACCAGAGTTGCTTAAAACTTCAGGCTTTGCCGCTTCGGCCTGCAAGTTTTCCAAAGACTTTTCTAAGTCTTGAATGGTCGCTTCCATATTTTCTAATTCAAACTTTTCTTTAAAGGAAAGCTTCACGGTCTTAGTCGCCTTAGCTTCCTTTTTGGTTTCCTCACGTTGCTTTTCCGCTTCTAAAAGCTTTTGCTCTTCAAACCATTCTTCCCACTGCAAATAACCCGTGAAATTTTCTAAGGTCGTATTGCCATCAGCACCACGATGAAATGCCAAAATATGCGAAGCCACCTGATCCATAAAGTAACGATCATGCGTGACTAAGATCACCGCACCATTAAAGTTCTTCAAAGACTCCTCTAGGACTGTGAGTGTCGCGACGTCGAGGTCATTGGTCGGCTCATCCAGAATAAGAACTTGGGCTTCATTCAACATCAATTGTGCTAGGCGGAGGCGGCTTTGCTCACCCCCCGAAAGCTTTTCCACCGGCAGATCCATCTGCTGGCGATTAAAAAGGAAACGTTCCAAATAACTGCGCGCAAATACATACTGTCCTTGATAATGGACATAGTCCCCTTCAGGACAAATGTTCTTTAATACAGAAACCTGAGGCTTTAAAGTTTCACGGTTTTGTTCAAAATAGGCGACCTTCAGGCGTTCAGCTTGCACCACGCGGCCCGAGTCGGGTTCTTCCTGTTTTAGAAGCATGCGGATCATTGTGGATTTTCCCGATCCGTTATCCCCCAACAAGGCCAAACGAGTTTTCGGCGAAACAAGTAAACTGAAATCCTTAAACAAGACGCGACCGTTGTAACCCTTAGTTACATGATCAGCTTCAATTAACTTTTGTGGATTGCGTTCTGTATCTTTAAATTCAATTTTTGCGACACGCTTTAAGTTTTTTTGCGAAATATCCTGAACATCATCTTTCAGCGTGCCCGCACGTTCAATACGCGCTTTTTGCTTGGTTTGACGAGCCTTTGCCCCTCGACGAAGCCATTCCGTTTCGCGACGAAGAGTGTTCTTCATCTCGGTTTCTTTTTGCTCTTGGGCCGCAAACAATTGCTCTTTGGCTTCGAGGTACTCTAGGTATCCACCTTTGACCGAAAGCAAGTAATTAGGATTTTTCGGATCAAGATCAAAAATTTTATTCGTGGCCCGCTGTAAAAACAAACGATCATGCGTAATAATCAAGGTCGCAAACGGAGCCTGCGCTAAAAATTCCTCTAACCAAATGATACTAGAAACGTCTAAGTGATTCGTCGGCTCATCTAGCAACAACAGCTCTGGCGAAAGCACCAGCTCGCGCGCTAAAGCCACACGTTTTTTCCAACCACCAGAAAGATCGGCCACTTTGAAATCATCACCGAACTGGGACAGTTCCAGTTTAGCAATCCACTCGTAAGCCGGCCCCACGATTTCGTGATAATCGCCTTTAGACAAAACGGCGTCTAAAATTGTTTCGTCTTTACCAAAAGTAGGTGTTTGCTCTAAGAAGCCCATGCGCAAACCTTTTTTGGTTGTGACGTCACCGCTATCGGCTTCGGTTTGGCCCGCTAAAATTCTTAACAGTGTAGATTTCCCGGCGCCGTTAGGACCGACCAGGCCAACACGCTCACCGTCTTCGATGCCCAGACTGACATCTTTAAAAAGAGTTTTACCGGCAAAAGATTTAGTTAATTTATGGGTATTCAGCAGAAGCATGGGCCTAAGCTATCAGCCTAGGTATCATTGTGCAAACCTTAGATACGAATGTAAGAGTCGAACTTCGCGATCTCGTTCAGAATCCAGTCAGTGAAAGCCGAGGTGCGCATCTGTGTCGAAATACTTTCGCAATCACCTAAAGAAATTACGCCCACTGACATCCAGCGGTCGTCCTGTCTTTTTAAAACGGGCCCGCCAGAATCACCACTGCATGAAGTTTTCTTACCATAAACGCGCAAGCGTCCTTTAGAGATTTCGTCGACCGAAACTTTCACGTAATGAAGCTCCCCGGCTTTATTTTCTTGCTCACCCAACAAACCGTAGCCCGCTAAGAGCACTTTTTCTTTGTCTTTAAGGCGATAGTCCGGAACTGGCAATAAAGCCGGAGTAACTGACGTTACACTCTGATTCAAAAACAAAAGGGCGACATCATTATAACCGCCCCGCGCCTCCAAGCGACCATTGATCTGTTCATAGCGCAAAGGCTCGTGATCAGGGTGGACCAGGATTTTTTCAACGTTCACCTTTTTTTCACGAAAGTAAACCTGCACAAAAAGGTCTGCGGGATCAGAGGCCACACAATGAGCGGCGGTTAAAACCACGTTCGGGGCAATCAAAAGTCCCGTGCAGTAGTTTTCTTCAACGGTCCCTTCACTGGTGTCTTTGATATAAATTCTGGGCGTCATGGCCCGGAGATCGTCCAGAGAATGAGGGACCACCTCACCATTGGCAATTATCGGACGAAGCATGCCTAAGTCGACCGCCACCCCGTCGTGGGGAAAAAGCATGTGGGCAGAGCTTGTCGCCTGCACCAGTAAAATAAATGACATCGTCACTAAGAACTTCGTAATTTTCATTTAAAAACGTACTTACACATCCTGGGCCGGAATTGCAATCAAGGCGGGGTCTTTAAAAAAAATTCTTATGCCGTAACGTGAGCATGGTGAGGTAAACCTCTCGATCAACATATTTGCCTCCCATGCTTTCCACCACCGGGGTCACCATTTGGACGTCAATCCATTCATGGCCTTGGGATTGCAAATGATCCACTAGATACCAAAGTGCCAATTTTGAAGCATTGGGCTTTTTATAAAACATACTTTCACCACTAAAAACGCCCTCGACCAAAACGCCGTAGATCCCGCCAATGACGATATTGTTTTCGCGAACCTCGATCGAAAGACCAAAACCTTCATTAAAAAAATCTAAATACGCCCGCTTCATCGCCGGCGTGATCCATGTCCCTTGCTGATGGGGGCGAGGTTGTTTTGCACATTCTTCTAATACCTGTTGAAAGTCTTTATTGACGGTGAAAGTGATCTCAGGGTGCTTACGGCGAAAACGCCTTAAGCTTTCGGGAACTTTAAACTCTTTAAAGATTAAGACCCCGCGCCGTTCGGGAGAAAACCATAACATCGGCATTCCTTCTTGGGGCCAGGGGAAAATCCCTCGAGAGTAGGCCTCATAGAGAGTCGCCACATCCAGTCGCCCACCAACGGCAATAATTCCCTCCGCCAGAGTATCTCGTGGGTCAGGAAATTCGACGGATGAAGGGCCGAACTTTTTTTTCACTCGGGGCCTCGCGTGGTGCAGACATCACATTTACCGCATGGAACTTCATGAGCATGACCGAAATAATGATAGATCATATTCAGACGACATTCCGAATCTTGCGTGGCCCACTGAACCATTTTTAGCAATTTCGTGTTTTGCGCGCGTAAAACTTCAACCCCGTTTTCAGCCGCAAACTGCTCGGCCGTCGGTTCGTGGACGATGGCAAATGGAAAGGGATCGTCGGACTTTTCTAAACACCCCCAACGCTCTAAAATACTGACGGCGGCTTCGGCGCGGAAGTCACGACGGTTTTTAAAATTCATTTGCTCGCGCAAAAAATCAAATCCCTCTTGATCGACCTGCATGCGCTTTTCTTCGATCAGCTGATAAATTTTGCGAATAAAGTCAGGTTCGGGATGCGACCACTTTAAAAACTCCATTTGAATCGAGACGTCTTCTTGGTCGTAAAGCAAATGACAGAAGGAGTCCACCCCGTCCCGTCCCGCGCGGCCGACCTCTTGAAAATAAGACTCTAGCGAACTGGGGGTTTCGGCGTGAATCAAAAGACGGACGTTATTTTTATCAATTCCCAAACCAAATGCCGGGGTCGCGATCATTAACGGAGCGGGATCACTAATAAATTGTTTTTGATTGCGTTTACGATCCTGCGGAGGCAGATCCCCGTGATACACCAACGGCTTTAATCCCATTCTCGAAAGGGCGCCGGCCACCTTTTTCAACGTTTGGATCAACGAGCAATAAACGATCGTCGCTCCCGGGGTTTGGTGATGTAAGCCAATAATGGCGCGAATTTTTTCATCCACCCCATAAACATCGTGGACATGCAGTCCAAGGTTGGGCCGCTCGATGCCCGCTGAAATAATTTCGGCGTCAGGAATGAAAAGTTTTGCCAGGATATCTTTTTGAACCTCAGGGGTCGCCGTCGCTGTCAACGCCACAGTGGGCGGATTTCCCAGGATCTGACGAAATTCCCCAACTCGTGAATAGTCGGGGCGAAAATCATGGCCCCACTGAGAAATACAATGGGCTTCGTCCACGGCCAAAAGTTGGATCTTGCAGGATTTGATGGCTTCTAGGAATTCCGGTTTACGAAAACGTTCCGGAGTCACGTAAAGCAGCTTGAACTCCCCTTTGGCGATGCGGGCTTGGCGGCTTTCCCGTTCATCCCGGGTCAAGGTAGAGCTTAAAAACGTGGCTGAGATCCCCAAATCTTGCGCTTTATAAACCTGATCTTGCATTAAAGCGATTAAGGGCGAGATAACAACGACCAAACCGTCACGAACTTTGGCGGGAAATTGGAAGCAGAGACTCTTTCCCATTCCCGTCGGCATCAAGGCTAAGAGGTCTTCATTTGCCCAGATTTTGCGCAAAATGGATTCTTGCTCCCCCCGGAAGGAATCAAAAGGGAAATTCTCTCGTAAAAGTCGGCTTAAATCAGGTTGGAACATTTCAATATGGTACTCCTTTACCGGTACCTTGACGAGAGTCTGTCGAGTGCACATATTATCTTGTAGCGTTGCGTCGCGTGGTTCCTATAGAATCTTCTTTTGCACTCCGACGCATTCGGTGATAATCCGAATGCTTTCATAAAAGTAACGATAAAGACCAACTAAAGAGAACACTTAGAGAAAAGGGTAAAGATATGTCCAAAAAGTGGAATATTGATACGGTCAGAAATATTGGTATCTCGGCTCACATCGACTCGGGAAAAACGACTCTGTCTGAGCGTATTTTGTTCTATGGAGGTAAAATCCACGCCATCCACGAAGTTCGTGGTAAAGACGGCGTTGGCGCAACAATGGACTCCATGGATCTAGAGAGAGAAAAAGGGATCACGATTCAATCTGCTGCGACTCAAGTTCAGTGGAAAGACTACACAATCAACTTGATCGATACACCGGGGCACGTTGACTTCACAGTTGAAGTTGAACGTTCACTTCGCGTTCTTGACGGTGCGGTTCTAGTTCTTTGCGGTGTATCCGGCGTTCAATCTCAATCTATTACCGTTGACCGTCAGATGAAACGTTACGGCGTTCCTCGTTTGGCGTTCGTGAACAAATTGGACCGTCAAGGCGCCAATCCGTTCCGCGTTAAAGACGCTTTGATTGAAAAATTGCGTTTAAATGCAGTGATGATCAACATCCCCATCGGTTTGGAAGACCAACACCGTGGAATCGTGGATCTAGTGACGATGAAAGCTTACATCAACGAAGGTGAAGACGGTGAAAAAATCACTGAAATCCCGGTTCCAGCTGATCTAGTGGATCAAGCTAAAGAATACCGTCAAACATTGATCGGTGCTCTTGCTGACATCGACGATGGTATCGGCGAGAAATTCTTGATGGAAGAAGAACCAACTATCGACGAGATCAAAGCGGCTATCCGTAAAGGTGTGATCAGCTTGAAACTTGTTCCGGTATTCTGCGGTTCTGCGTTTAAAAACAAAAACGTTCAGCACTTGTTGGATGGCGTAACTTACTATCTTCCGACTCCGGCAGAGAAAAAAGAACACGCGTTGGATTTGAACAAAGGCGAAGAAAAAGTCGAGTTGTTCCCAGATTCAACAAAACCAACAGTGGCTTTGGCCTTCAAACTTGCGGAAACTCCATTTGGTCAATTGACCTACATGCGTGTTTACCAAGGTAAATTGGCTAAAGGTGCGTTCATCACGAATCAAACGAATAAGAAAGCCGTTAAGATTCCTCGTCTAGTGCGTATGCACTCTGACAAAATGGAAGATATCGACACAGCTTATGCGGGTGACATCGTTGCATTGTTCGGTATTGATTGCGCTTCAGGCGATACTTTCTGCTCTGAAGAAATCAACTACTCTATGCAATCTATGCACGTACCAGACGCGGTTATCTCGTTGGCAGTTGCTCCAAAAGACAAAGCTGCCGCGAATAACTTCTCTAAAGCGCTTCAAAAATTCCGTAAGGAAGACCCTACTTTCCGCGTTCACCGTGACGAGGAATCAAATGAGACTATCATCTCTGGTATGGGCGAGTTGCACTTAGAGATCTACATTGAGCGCATGAAACGTGAATTCAACTGTGAAGTTATCGTGGGTCAACCTCAAGTGGCGTACCGTGAGACGATCTCTCAAGAAACTCCGTTTGACTACACTCACAAAAAACAAACAGGTGGTTCTGGTCAGTACGCGAAAATCGTTGGTAAATTGCAACCACTTCCTCCACAGGAAGATGGCTCTGTATTTAAATTTACGAATGAAGTCGTGGGTGGTCGTATTCCTAAAGAATTCATCCCTGCGGTTGAAGAAGGTTTCAAAGAACAAACAGTTAAAGGTCCACTTATCGGCTTCCCGATTGTTGGCGTAGACGTTGTTCTTCAAGACGGTGCTTACCATGACGTCGACTCATCATACATGGCGTTTAAAATCGCAGGTATGGCGGCTCTTCGTGAAGTGTATGCTTCTGCGAAACCAGCAGTTCTTGAGCCGATCATGAAGCTTGAAACTGTTGTTCCAGATGAATATCAAGGTTCAGCGGTTGGTCAAATCAACCAACGCCGTGGTACTATCGTGGGCACAACTGCTTTCGACGGCAACTGCGTGATCGAAGCGGAAGTACCGTTGACAGAAATGTTCGGTTACTCAACGGATTTGCGTTCAGCGACTAAAGGTAAAGGTGAGTTCTCTATGGAATTCGCGAAGTACGCTACTGTACCTCGTAACATCCAAGAAGAACTTGTTAAGAAATACCAAGCTAAGCGCGCCGCTGAGCAAAAGTAATCCCGCGGACGCGGAGGATTAAAAAATCATATAAGATTTCAAAGCCCTGGTGGAAACACCGGGGCTTTTTTTTCAACAAAAGGATTTACCTTTCTGGACAGCGCGGTTAGATGATGATAGTGCCTATATCGGATTCCAAATGAGGGCATTATGAAACTACTCATCTTTATATTATCGGGTTTGTTTGCTGTTTCCGCTATGGCATCAGGACAAGGATTTGCTTTACGAACTTCCGAGAACCACGATGAATTTTCAAAATGTGCTGTTCAAGCCGCATTGGGTGCAACGGAAGTATTTACTTTAAACAGACTTTTATACTCTCATGTTATGGAAGGCTCAGGTCCTTCACCCCTTGCATATCTTTTCTTCAGTGTAAAAACCAAAAAAGGTGTCGACTTGGTTCTTCGCTTAACGTTCAAAACCAAAGACCCCTCAGGCTGGTATCTTGTTCAGGGCGAGAACGGAGAAATTTATCCTTTTGCCGCTGAAGTTGAACCAAAGGCCCTTCTAGTCGATCCGAAAGACGGTTCTGTGTTAGGGTCGCGAGATATTTCTAGTTGTTTCAATTACAGCCAGAATTTCTAACCAAGTTTTCTCGACACCAAGCACTGCCGCGTGGGCAACTGAGGGCGTTAACCTTATTTCCTTATTTAGTTTTTATATTTAATTTATTTTGGTCCCGGCCTAAGCAAAATGCTAATGTCCTTCTAATCAGAAGGACTTCATATGATTAAAGAACTCACCGAAGAACAAGTTCAGACTATGACACTCGAAGAAAAAGACGAGTGGTGGTTAAAGAACGTCTATAAAGGCGATATGCCACAACTGACTTTAAGATCGGCTCTGACTGGAATGATCTTAGGGGGCATCTTAAGTCTTACCAACCTTTACATCGGGATTAAAACCGGGTGGACTTTGGGTGTAGGGATCTCTTCCGTGATTTTGTCTTTCGCGTTTTTTAAACTGATGGACAAGATGCGCCTGGGCTCGCACATGACGATCCTTGAAAACAATGCCATGCAAAGTATCGCCACCAGCGCCGGGTATATGACGGCCCCCATGATGGCCTCTATCCCCGCTTACATGATGGTGACGGGCGAAGTGATTCCGATGTGGCAAACCTTTTGGTGGATTGTGGTTCTCGCCTTGCTGGGGGTTCTGTTTGCGTTTCCTTTAAAAAAGCGCTTCATTAACGAAGAACAAATGCCCTTCCCCGAAGGTTATGCCGCCGGCGTGGTTTTAGAAAGCTTGCATTCCGATGACGGTAAGTCCGGAGTATTTAAGGCCAAGCTGATGATGGCCGGTGCGGGACTTTCGGCGTTGATTGAAATCTTGCGTGCGGATGCCGTTTTAGAAAAAATCAAATTATCTTTCTTAGCCCTGCCCCACTATTGGGACGATTTCATCTATAAATTTGCGACACCAAAAATCTTAGGCAGCCCGATGAAGGATCTGACCATTCAGTTCGACACATCCATTGTAATGATGGGCACGGGCGGCTTAATGAATATGAAAACGGCCATGTCTATTTTAATTGGCGGCTTTTTAAATTACTTCGTCTGCGCGCCGATCTTGATTCAAGCGGGGGTCATCCCCGAAGCTAAATTTAAAGCGATCACGATGTGGGCCCTATGGGGTGGTGCGGCCATCATGACGACATCTTCTTTGTATGCGTTCTTTTCTAAGCCGCAAATCATTGTGCAAAGTTTCTCTAAGCTTTTTGTAAAAAAAGGCAAACGCGAAGCTCATGCTTTGGATAAAATTGAATTGCCAATGTGGATTTTTGCCGTGGGCATTCCTATCGTCGGCTTTATCACGGTTTATTTGGGTCATATGTGGTTTGGAATTCATTACTGGTTGGGGTTACTAGCCATCCCCTTGGTTTTTATCTTTACTTTGATCGCCGTGACCTCCACAGGCTTAACTGCGATCACCCCGGGTGGCGCTTTAGGAAAACTGACGCAGATTACTTACGGCGTTGTGGCCCCAGGAAATGTAACCACGAATTTGATGACCGCCGGGATCACATCGGAAGTTTCATTGAATGCTTCAAATCTTCTAATGGATATCAAACCTGCTTACATGTTGGGTGGAAAACCTCGCCATCAGGCGGTCGGCCACGTTTTAGGGATATTTGCCGGAGGCCTGGTTGCCGTTCCGGTATTTTATTCTATCTTTCATGGCGATATCTCAATGTTCACCTCGGAAACCATGCCGTTACCCGGGGCTTCGATTTGGAAAGGGGTCTCTGAAGTTTTAGCTCACGGTCTGAGCAACTTACATATCACCGCTCAAATCGCGGCGATGGTGGGTGCCGTGCTAGGGATCTTAATTGAAGTCTTAAACAAAAAAACCAAAGGCCGCTTCCCACTTTCGGGCGTGGGATTGGGCTTGGGTTTTGTTTTGCGATTCACTGATGCATGGTCTATGGCTTTAGGAACTTTGATTTTCTGGGTGGCTCGCCAAAAATTTAAAGACAAATCAAGCTTTGGATACCGTGCTTTTGTTGATAACCAAGAAACTCTCGCGGCCGGAGTAATCGCCGGGGGATCTATTATCGGCATTATTTTAATCCTGCTAGAAACCGCGATTTAAGAAAGATTTTTTATGTCATCTATCGCCAACGCTGTCGACACCGCTTTTGATTTAAGTTATTTGAACTTTCCTAAATATCCACCGACGCAGATCAAATCCATCGGCGTCTTAGGCGGAGGGACGGCCGGATATCTTACCGCCTTGGCTTTAAAAAAACTGCATCCTCAAATTAAAACCTCGGTCATCGAATCTAGTAAAATTCCGGTGATCGGCGTGGGTGAGTCGACAACGACCGAGGTCGTCCCGTTTTTACATCGCACTTTGGGTATTGAGCCTGAGCGTTTCTTCCGCGAAGTAAAGCCAACCCTGAAGCTCGGGATCAAATTTGACTGGGGCTGCCCCGGGGATTACCACTTTAATTTTAATTTCTTCGCCGGCCACCAACAAGAGTCTTACTATTACGAAGACTCTATCAACAACGCCAACTGGGCATCCGTGTTGATGGATGCCAATAAAATTCCCGTCATCCGCAACGAGGATGGCGAACTAAGCTCTTTCCTGGCGAGCATTCCATTTTCATACCATATCGATAATAAACATCTGATCCGTTTTTTAAATACTGTGGTTCGTGAAAGAGGTATCGACATCGTTGATGCCGAAGTGACCAAGGTGAACTTGGATGAAAAAGAATTTGTAAGTTCACTTGAAACCAATGAAGGTCAGAAATTTACATATGATCTTTATATTGATTGTTCAGGCTTCCGCTCACGCATCTTGGGCCAAGCTTTAAAAACAGACTTTATCCCCTTTACGGACACCCTTATCAACAACCGCGCCCTCACGTTTGATACGCCCAATAATGGTGTTATCGGTCCACACACTCGCTGTACAACGATGAACAATGGCTGGTGTTGGACGATTCCTATGCGCGAGGAAAATCATCACGGTTATGTGCACTCCACACTCTATTGCGATGAAGCGACTGCTTTGGCCGAGGTTCGTGCGAAATACGGAAATATCGAAAAATACAAAATGGTGGAGTTCCGCTCAGGCCGCCACACGCAAGCCTGGAATAAAAATGTTTTTGCGATCGGTAATTCTTATGGCTTTGTGGAACCTTTAGAGTCCACGGCTATCCAAACAGCCATGCACAGTATTATGACTTTATGTAAGCTGATGCCAAATAATTTTGAAGACTACGCCTCGATTGCGGGCATCAATTCAGAAATCGCCGCAACCTGGGATACCTTCCGTTGGTTTTTAGGTATTCACTACAAGTTTAACAAGCAGTTGGACACGCCTTATTGGCAGTGGTGCCGCGAAAACACAAATATCGGTGATGCCCAGATGATCTTGGACTTGTTTCACCAAAGACCGCCACTAAGTGCGAGCAACTTTGGAACGCAGTCGCCCTATTCGACTTTGGAAGCTTTGGTTTTTAATAGCTACAGCTATGACACTTTGATTTATGGGCAGAAGCTTTTGAAAGATCCAAAAAAGCCCAAGATGACCAAGGAAGAATATCTCAGCCGAGTTGATTCTTACCATGAGCTTACGAAGCATGCTTTGACGTTAAAAGAACTTTTCGACAGCAATGCCTTGTTTGACCAAGAAATCTTAAGTCAGCTTTTTGAAGATCCCGACACGTGGATCGTGGAAACAGAAGCCTAAAGGTATAAAAAACCCGTCATCACTGACGGGTTTTTTCGTTTAAACAGGCTGCGTGTGCGTCGCGATCACTTTTTCCGCATCTGTTTCTAAAGATTTTTCGACTGAAGAAAATCTAGCAAATGCCAAAAAGACTAAGCCCGTTCCGATTCCCAGTCCTGTTAAGAGGACAAAGAACTGCTGTTTGCTTAAAACATCATAGTATCCGCCGATAACTCCCGAAGCGTAATTACCAAAAAAGCTCGACATCAGCCAGACACCCATAAGCATGGACACCATACGTGCTGGGGCCACCTTGGTGACGTAAGAAAGACCGATCGGTGAAAGATAGATCTCACCCAAAGTGATAAATGCCGTGGCTGCGGTTAACCACAGCAAGCTGCCTTTTTCCTGGGGTCCAATAACTTTTGCTGCCAAAATCATAAAGACGAAACCCAAGCCGCTGATAATGCAACCCAAGCCCATTTTCACCGTGCTGCTAGGTTCTTTGCCTTTTTTATTTTGCCACGCCCAGAAGATCATCAGCAATGGCGAGAAAATAAAGATCATCGCCGGATTGAAAGCCTGGTACCACGTCGATGGCAGATTCACGCCAAAGAATGTCCAGTTGGTGTTATTTTCCGCCCAAAGCTGCATGGTATTTCCTTGCTGCTCATAGATCGCCCAATAAACGATGTTCAGCGCACACAAGATGACTAGTGCCATGATACCTTTGAGTTCTTGTTTGGTTAACTCTTGTTCTTCGGTTTTTTGAGTCTGTTTTTGACGAGTGATTCGATCCACCGGCAAACGATGACGACCAAAGTGATAAACCGCCAGTCCCACTAACATTCCAATACCGGCCGCACCGAAACCGTAATGCCATCCCATTTTTTGCCCCAATGTGCCGCAAATAAACGGAGAAAAGAAGGCGCCAAGATTGATGCCCATATAAAAAATTGTGAACGCACTATCACGTCGAGCATCGCCCTCTGGATATAAATAGCCCACTTGCGTTGTGATATTCGGTTTAAAAAAGCCATTTCCGATAATCAAGAAAAACAACGCCAATAAAAACTGAGATTCAATGGCCATCAAGAAGTGACCAATCGCCATCAAAAAACCACCGACATAAACAGAGCGACGCTGCCCAATCAAACGGTCCGCAATGATTCCCCCAAAGAACGGAGTGAAGTATACAAAGCCCGTATACAAACCATACAGCTGTGACGAAAGTGCTTGGTTCGTCATCGGCCCATAAATCATCTCAATAAAAGATTTCAAGCCTTGAAAGCCGAAAACTTCTTTGCCTTTATCGATTTCGATAAAGAGGTATTGAGTCATGTACAACACCAAAAGAGCGCGCATTCCGTAATAAGAAAAGCGTTCCCACATTTCGGTAAAGAAAAGAACGAAGAGACCTTGAGGATGTTTTGTTTTAATCATGATCGCAGCATAGAAGGCTGCTCAATAAAGAGTCAACAGCAGTTCGCGAAAAGATCCTTCTTTTCGCGAACCCACCAGATAACTTATTTGCAATCATCCACATGGCGAGACGGCAAATCTCCAAAGCGGACGTGAGAAAAATCAAATCCCCGGATGGAGGCAGTCACCGTTTCCATTAAACGCACTTGGCAGATATTCTGCCCGTTTTCATCCTCTATGACCCCAAAGATCTTTTCTAATTTAATAGAGACAGGGACTTGTAATACTTCAGGCTTTCCTTGCACAACCTCCTCCACTAAAATCGCTTGAAAAGTCGCCAGGCACGGCGCGGTTTCGCCCTCATTGCGATGATTCAGCACCGTCACTGCCGCCAGTTCCGGAATCAAAACCTTCACCGTCGGCGCGCTGTAGCCAGCCTTACTTAAGCGGATGCCCGCAGTTGAAAGATCCACCGGCAAAGTCACTACTTGCTCAGAAACCAAAGTGTTGGCATTCGCCATCGCACTTAAAAATATCAAACCCAGAACAACTAAAGATTTCATAAAAGACTCCTCCATCTTGTTAGGAAAGCTTTTAGCGGATTCTTATCATTAAAAATATTGATGATTTATTATACTTATGATTAATAAATTATATGGATATTCAGTCTCTTAAATACTTTAAAGCTGTCGCCCAGATCGGAAACATGAGCCGTGCCGCTCAGGAACTGCATGTCAGTCAACCCACCCTCACGGTTACGATAAAAAAGCTTGAGGACGAACTCGGGGTTTTCCTTTTTGAGCGCTCTAAAAAAGGTGTGGTTTTAACCCCGGCCGGGATGGACACCCTTCGCTATGCCGAAAACTTACTGCAAACCTGGGAAGAACTAAAAAAGTCTTCCCTTTCGGCAGAAAACGAGGTGAAGGGGCTAGTGCAATTAGGAGTTCATGCTTCTGTTGCTCGCTACACGCTGCCCGCCTTTTTGCCCGGCCTGATGAAAAAGCACCCTGATTTTCGCGTCAATCTGATTCATGATCTTTCACGAAACATCTTAAACATGGTTCTAGAGCATCGTTGCGATGTAGGTTTAGTCATCAACCCCGAACCCCACGCCGACCTTATCATTAAAGACCTTTTGCAAGATGAAGTGCGCGTCTGGAAAAAGAAGGGCTCAAAAAACCATGACATCTTGATCGTCGATGAAAATCTTTTTCAAACTCAAACCTTAATGGAGCGTTTAAAAAAGAAGGGCCTTCATTACTCCCGGCAAATTCGTTCCGCAAACTTAGAAGTGGTCGCAAGCCTTTTAGATTCAGGGATGGGGCATGCCATCCTCCCTGAACGCGTGGCCCGTCAATCCGGAGTCTCGATCGAGGAAGCTCATCCCGAGGTGCTTCCATTTAAAGACACCCTCAGCTTGGTCTATCGTCCTAACTTTCGTAAGACGGCCTTGGGGAAAGCCTTTATTGAAGCCGTCACGGCACAGAAATTTTAGCTCTGGACCATCGAATAGAAACGCTTCACTTTCAAACAGTTTAAACCGATAAGCCCTTTGAAAAAACATCAAGGGGCTTCTTCATGGATAGAGATCAGCTGGTCGCCGAAATCAAAAAACTTCTGCAGGAAGAATTGAAAAATTACACCCGTCCCCTGACGGAAAAAATTTCTGACGTACATAAAGAACAAGCTTTAGAATTTAAAAACGACGCCACCATTTTCGTAAAAGAAAATCCATGGATCGCCGTAGGTGCCGCCGCGGGCTTAGGATTTTTAATCGCGCGCCTCATTTACAAAGGGGAAGACTAATGAAGTTTCTCATTCCATTGCTTTCATTTTTCTTAGGAAACGCTAAAAGTTTTTTCGGTGGCCCCAGCCAGGCCATTACTCAACAAGTGGTTTTGCGCGTGCGGGCGATCACGATCCTTGCCATCTGTGCGATCGGATCCTTGGCTCTCAGCTGCGTAGGACTTTCGTTATTGATCGCAAAAATAGCCACCCAGCTTGATAGTCCGGAGGGCTTCGTGTGGACCACCGGCACTTCGGTTTATTTAGGTATGACGTTGCTTTTTGTTGGGGCCTTGGTGATCACCATGCTTCGAAGCACTTGGCTCAGCTCAGGGGGATTTAATCCTCAGAAGGAAGCCCCCCGCAAAGGCGGCAGTCCGATTGAAAATGCCATCGCCTTAGTCGTCATGGATTTTTTAGAAGAGCGCCAACAACGACGCCAGAAAAACGAAAACCGCAGCGCTTAGGCTGCGGTTTTTATTTCGGCGAAATTGAAGTCTTTAAAATTACAGAATTTGCTGATCGCAGGTGTTGATAGATTCAGAAGCTGTCACCTTGCGTGTCTTTTTATCGATGATCTGAACAGTCACGTAAGCACAAGTATCACCTTGGTAAGCATCGCGTGAACGCGTCGTTGTTACTACCAACACAGTTCCACGATCTTCAGTCACTGTTTTTACACCGCTCGCTGGAGTGTAAGCTGCGCTGAACAAGTCGCCGTATTCGTCTTCGCGGTCGTTACCTTCGTAAGACTCTTCAAAACAACCGGGGCTGTTTTCGTCTTCGTTTGAACAAACACGGTCTTCATCCGGCGTATCTACCGGTTCAGATTTGCTAGATTTTGCTGCTTGAGCAGGAGTGGCAGAGACCAAAGTTAACGCCGTAAACGCAAGAACGAAAAGTAAGATGTATTTCATCTAAATGCTCCTAGAGAGTTGTATGTCCAGGAGGTTTACCAAAACTAAAAGCCCCCGCCAAGAGCGAGGGCCTTTAAGAGTCAAAATTTCATGTCTCTAACTATTTTGCAACGGGGATGACTTCGTCTAAGAAGTCCATGAAAGCCACCCAAGAACGGCGATCTGCCGCCTCGTTATAGGCAGCCCCCTTGGAAGGATCATTGCCGGATTCTTTTTGGGTAAAGGCATGAACAGCCCCTGAATACGCAATAAACTGGTAATCAGCCTTCGCATCGTTCATTTCCTTCATGAATCCTTCGACCTCCTTAGGAGGAACGTTCGGATCGACGGCTCCATGCAATACCAATAACTTGGCCTTCAGATTCTTCGTTTTTTCAGGTTTGTCGGCCGAAAGTCCCCCATGAAAGCTGACCGCACCAACCACCGGAATACCGCCACGAGCCGCCTCTAAAGCCCCGGTTCCGCCTAAGCAGTAGCCCGCAATAACGACTTTTTTAGAGTCGACTTTTTTGTTCTTTTTAAGAAATTCAAAAGCGGCTTTTTCACGATCGCGGAACATTTGGCGATTGCTTTTAAAGGTGCCAGCCAGTCCCCCGGCTTCGGCCATATTTCCGGGGCGATTGCCTTTGCCATAAAGATCAATGGCAAACGCCACATACCCTTGGTTCGCCAATTTTTCCGCCGATTGTTTTTCATGGTCCGTCAAACCCATCCACTGGTGCACAATCATAACGGCCGGTCTTGGGGTCGTCCAAGAATCGTCATAGACTATGTAGCCTTCAAGCACCGTTTTGCCGTCTTTATACTCAACCGCTTCAGACTTAATCGCCGCATGGGCTGCCGTCGCAGAAAAAATTGTGGCCAAAACAAGGGTGGTGGTTTTCCATAAAGCTTTCATCTAGATCTCCTTAAGAGTGGACTAAAGTCTATTAAACCGTCAGGAATCGGTCAAAACCCGCTAACGCTACTATGCCATGGAACAGAATAGCGCTGCGTTATAGACAGAGGCCCCCCCCATGGTAAGATAAGACATCTATGGAATATCACAGGCCCAGCCAATATCTTGTTCTTACACTTAGCATTCGTACATCATGACCATCATTAGCATTTTATTCTTCCTCACCATCGGTATCTCATTTCTTTGCTCGTTGCTTGAGGCCGTCCTTTTAAGTTCGACTTCGGCTTACATCGGCGTCTTGGTGAAAGAGAACAAACGCAGCGGTAAATTGCTTGAGCACTTAAAAGAAAATCTCGATCGTCCTATTTCGGCGATCCTCACGTTGAACACCTTTTCACACACCTTAGGTTCCGCGGCGATTGCTTACCAAGTCCAAGTCCAGTACGGCGAAGAGTCTGTCACCCTAGTGTCTTTTGTCCTTACGTTTTTGATTCTAATTCTTTCAGAGATCATTCCTAAATCCATCGGTGCCGCTCACTGGAAAGCCTTAGTTCCGTTTTCGGCCTACGCGATTCAATTTATGATTCTTTTGCTTTATCCACTGGTGATTATGTCTGAATGGATCGGACGTTTTTTTGCCAAAACCGGTGACGATCCTGAAGTAACCCGCGAAGAAATCCTGATGACCGCCGAAATCGGCATGGAAGAAGGAACCTTAAAAGGCAAAGAGTCGAACATCATTAAAAACCTTTTGATGTTAGATAAGATTTACGTCTCGGACATAATGACCCCGCGTTCGGTGTTTTTCGCTTTAGAAAAAGACGAAACCGTTGAAGAGGTTTTTGCCAAACATCGTCCTTTGCGTTTCTCGCGTATTCCGATTTATGCGGGAAGCTTGGACAATATCGTGGGTATGACCTATCGCTATAAGATTCACGAAGCTCTTTCCAACGATCAACACGATAAACTGGTGGGCGACTTGGTGACCCCGATTTCAAGCATTCCAGAGCGTATGACCGTGTCGCAAGTCCTTGATTTCTTCATCAAAGAAAAAGAGCACGTCGCCTTGGCCGTCGATGAATACGGTATCGTCGCGGGACTTGTAAGCTTAGAAGATGCCGTGGAGACGCTTCTAGGTGTTGAGATCGTCGATGAACTTGATAACGTCGAAGACATGCGTAAGTTTGCCTTAGAACAATGGCAGCTGCGCAAACAAAAGCTGCGCCGGAGCTAACCGGTGCTGCTTTTTTATGTTCCTTGCCCAGATAAAGAAACCGCCGAATCCATTTCTAGAACTTTATTAAAGGAAAAACGTATTGGCTGTGCCAATATCCTTACGCGCATGGAGTCCCATTATTGGTGGGATGGAAATTTAGATCACAGCAATGAATATGTGCTGATTTTAAAGACTTTAAATAAGCCCGGCGTGCAAGAAAGCCTTACTAAACGCATCGAAGAACTTCATCCCTACACTATTCCTTGCGTCATGATTTTGCCTGTTCTGGCAATAAATGAATCCTATAAAAAGTGGCTTGAAGATTCGATGAAATAGCTTTTATTATGGCCCGGTCCGCTTGGGGACCGAAATAAGGGGCTTTGATGACTAAGCAAGAACTCGCAAAAAAAATCTATGACATCGCTCATTTAACCGGAGAATTCAAACTTCGTTCGGGCCAAGTTTCTAACGAATATTTTGATAAGTACCGTTTCGAAGCACAGCCATTGTTATTGCGTGAAATCGCAAAACAAATGGCGCCGCTGATTCCTCCGGGAACCGAGGTCTTAGCGGGATTAGAAATGGGTGGCATCCCCATCGCCACCGCCTTATCACTTGAAACCGGATTGCCTTGTGTGTTTGTACGAAAAGAGGCTAAGGAGTACGGCACTTGCAAATTTGCCGAGGGCTTAGAGATCAAAGGCAAGAACGTCTGCGTGATCGAAGATGTCGTCACAACGGGCGGACAGGTCGTTTTATCCACAAAGGACATTCGCTCTTTAGGAGCCAAAGTCAGCCACGTGCTTTGCGTGATTCATCGAGGACCTGTATTTCCGGAACCAAAATTAACCGAGATCGACCTGACATTGACGCCTCTTTTTATGAAGGCTGATTTTAACTAGTCGCCTTTAATAATCCCAAAAACCACGTCCGCCTTCTAAGACGGGGGACGGACGTTTCAAAGGGGGTTTTCCATAAACCCCTGGTTTCTTTAGGTTATATCTACCACTCCCCTTCGATACCCCCTGGCTCCCCGCTTGCAATTTTAAGCCTGCAACTGAAAACGGAGTCACTATGAGAACTATTTTTATCCTTTTATTAAGTCTTTTTAGCTTTGCGGCCTGCGGGCCCCGTGAACGCAATCAAGAAGGTCCTAAATCCGCCCCCCCATTGACTTACAGAACTCAAGGTTACTCGGGCCTTGTGGCTGTCAAAACCTTAGAAACCGATCCTTACGTTTTAAATATTGAGATTGAGCGCAGTCACGAAGACATCAATCACATCTTGCGACTTCAATATTTTGAGGCTCTTGAAGACTCTCTGGTACCCGGAGAAGAAACGGTCACCTTCGGCTGTGGCGGCCATGAGCCTAAGTCCCCCCTGCCGACGGAGATCACCGCCGACACCATCGTTCTGTGCGGAGAGTTGGTCTTCCCCAAAGTTATTAATTTTAAAGCTAATAATATTATATTTGAATCTGCCACCGTGACGATTCAAAACGAAGAAGAAGAAAAAATCACGACCGCTTATCTGAAGTCCAAAAATCCCATCACACTTAACGGAGATGCCCGAATCATCATGGAGGGACGCGTGCGCAGCGATGAAAAAGGACGAGGTACTACGCCCACATTTTATCTTACTGTCCCCCGCTTTGAAGGATTAGGAAGAATGCATATCATTTCTAAGGCTTATTACATCTTGAATAAGTAACAAATAAAAAAGCCCACTTTCTAAGTGGGCTTTTTAGTTTAGAAGTTATACGGACGATGTCTTTCAGGAATACAACCAGACAAATAACTTACATTTGTGATGGTGTCGCCGTATGAATACGAACCGCGGAAATTACCTACTTTTTGGCTCGCTGTGTTTACCAGATTGATATCTAGATTTTTGTAAGAGGCATAGCCTTGCTCACGAACACGCTGATAGCCTTTGATTTCGACCCATTCCCAACCACAGTTTTCTCGGCCACGCAAGTCACGACCGCGATCACCATCACAGCGATAAACGCGTTCCGTATCGTACACGCAGGAACGAGTCGCTTCACGATCAAAGGGAACTTGAGTTCCGTAAACGCGACCGCTTAAGCCAAATTCTTGTCTTAACGATGCCGGAGAGATTTTAATAGTTTGCTCTGAGGAACTCGACAGCTGAGGGATCTTGAAAGTGACCTCTTTCCCCCCGGCTGCAGAAATGAAAACTTGTCCGCCCTTTTCTTGAGCGCGAACCGCCGCACGATAAGTGCCTGCATTTAAGACTTGTTTGTTCCCACCAGGAGATACAATACGAAGAGTAGTACTAGTGGTAAGAGTACCAACCACGCGAGACTCATCGCAACCCGCCAACGCCAAAACAGACAGAGCAGCCACAGCCACTCCACGCAAAATAGAACTCATATTCACCTCTACAAAGATTTGTGCTCATCGTCCTCAGTCCAAAACGAACCAAAATTAACAACGAGCTAAGCTATAGCAAGGCGTATACCAGAAAAAATGGTGTCAAAAAGCCCAAGGAGGGGCTTTTCTTAAAAAAGAGCCTATTTTTCAGCAACGATGTAAGCAATCCAGCTTTGGCAGGCTTCACCATGATCGACACGTGTAAAGTTTCCATCGCCCGAACCATCGGCTGCGGTTCCTTCCCAATAAACATGGCTTTTACGGAATCCGACTTCGGCCATAATATCGCGAAGTTCCGGAATCGACCAAAGACGCCAGTCATAGGTGAAAACGCGTTCGATCTTTTGTCCTTTCACTCGGAAGTGAATATGGAACAAAGCTTCGTTGGTCACTGGGTCAAAGTTGGTTTGATCCCAATAGTAAGTAAAACCTTCGTGCTTGATCGTGTCCTCGATGGCGTCATAACACTGACTGCCACCAAAAAGGTCGACCAGGAAGATCCCATCTTTACCCAAAGTTTTATAAACATTGGCAAAATATTTTTTTAATAGATCTCTTTGCTTAAAACAGAAATACGAAAAGTTCATTGCCGCGACGATGTCAGCCTTAGGTAAGTTCGGATCAAGAACATTGCCTTCAATCAGCTTCATGCGACGTTGCTGTTCAGGTTTTAATTGAGTCAGATAGTGCTGACGACCATACGCCATCGGTTCTGGATCAAGATCGATACCGATAGCCTCATGGCGCGGATTAAGTTTAATCCATTCGTTAGATAAAGCAAACGTTCCGCAAAAGTCTTCACGAAACACTCGCGGTTGCTTGCCCTTAAGTTCCACGTAAGTGTCGCGAATAAACTGCACGTCGGTTTCTGCCGATTGCACAGCCTTGCGGTACAATTCGTATTTATCGAATTGCACTTTGCTGTTTTTACGATTTACCCGACGACGAACTTTTTTACGGTGAGATTTCTCTTTTTTTGCCATTAAGGAACTTCCGCCACGACTTCGCGAATTGCTATTTCGATATCATGCAGCTGAGGAACGGAATTCTTCTCTAGGTTCGGATGCAAACCAATACCCGGAAGATTCTTACCAGCCACCACACGCGGACGCGCCATCAACTGGTAAAAACATTCTTGAGTTGCACGGTAAGCCAAATGCTCACCAAAATTTGTGACTTCCGTATCTTCATTCACGAAAAGCACGCGACCGGTTTTTTCAATTGATGATTTAATCATCTGCCAGTCATACGGGTAAATCGAACGTAAATCGATCACTTCAACAGAAATGCCCTCTTCACGTAACTTATCTGCCGCTTCATCACACAAATGAACCATGCGGCTGTACGTGACAACCGTGATGTGTTCACCGCTCCGAGTGATTTTACCTTTACCAATCGGCACGATGTATTCTTGCAGATCGGGCCAACGTGGTTTCCAGCCGTCTGGATTTTGCACGGGTTTATCAATCATCGCCTTAAGCTCTTTTTCATCAGCCGGTTCGCCCGGGATTAATTCATCCCCTTTATGGCGCATCAAAGCTTTGGATTTAAGATACAAAACGGGATTTGGATCTTGGATTGCCGCCAGCATTAAGCCGTAAGCATCCAGCGGATTTGAAGGCATCACGATCTTCCAACCCGGCAAACGAGAAGCCCAAGCATCAAAAGAATGCGAATGGTAAACGGAACCAAAGATTCCCGCACCCACCGGGGTCATCACGACCATCGGCAATTGCATTTGCCCGTTTGTGCACCACAAAGTGTTGCCGGCAATTTTTAAAAGATCGATCGTATTAAAAATATAATCCGCAAACTGAATCTCTGCCACACAGCGGTCCCCAGCCATGGCAATTCCCATCGCCATGCCGATAATCCCACGTTCATCCAGCGGAGAGTTCCAAGCCGTTTTAAGACCTTGAGTCGCCGTGAAAACACCACCCAATGGTGCGCCCACGTCTTGTCCAAAAACGTCTTTAAGACCTAAGTGCTTTTCACCATAATGAAGAGCCATGCGAATGGCTTGAGCTGTACTTGCCATTAGAATTTTCTCCAATCCGCATTTTCATTGTTCACGTAAACATGATCCCAAACAGAATCCGACGTCGGCACTGGCTCTTGACGAGCTTGTTCTTGTGCGGCCACACCTTCTGTTTCATAAATTTCCCAGATTTTTTTCACGGCTTTTTCAGAAATAATACCGGCTTTCAAAAGACGTTCTTCAAAGACCATCACTGGATCCGCCATGTGAGTTTTCTTATTAGCCCCGTCGGCTGAAGAATGGCCGTACAAACGTGTCGTGTATGCCTCAATGAAAGAAGGCTTGCCGGTTTTACGGATGTAATCCATTTCTTCTTTCACGGCGATATAAGTCTCAACCGGGTCATTACCATTAATGATACGCGAACGGATGTTGAACGCCTTCGCGCGATCGGCGATATGCGTTTCCCCATGCTGACCTTCAAACGGAGTGGAAATACCCATTTTGTTATTTTGCACGGTCAATAACACAGGCAGCTCTTGGCCTTTACGAGACGCTAAAATCAAAGCAGAGGCAAAATCTCCTTCGGCAGTTCCGGCGTCACCACCTGTCACAATTGAAATCGATTTTTTACCGTGACGTTTTTGTGCGTGGGCGGTTCCCACCGCAATTGGATACTGAACCTCGATGGGCGAAGTCACTGGCGCGACATTCCACTGAGGGAAACAATAGTGATTGGCAAAGTTACGCCCGCCCGTGGAAGGGTCGGTCGAACGATTCATGATCAAACGAACAGAGTCAATCATGGTCATACCCATGGCAATCAAAGTCGGCGTACAACGATAGTGCAAATGCAACCAATCGTAATCCAAGCCTTGGCCCTTTTTAGTAAGCATGCCCAACGGGACGCCGAAAGCTTCTTCACCGGGTCCACCGATCCAGAAATAAGCTTCTCCTGCTTTATAGATTTTAATCAAACGCTCTTCAAGAACGCGCGATTTCACCATCAAGTCATGCATGCGCAATAAAAGATCTTCAGAAAGTCCGCCAAAAGAATCTTTGGAGGAAGCCTTAGCAGAGGTTTTTTTAGCGGCACCGGCAGAAGTTTTCGAAGCCGCACCTTTTTTAGGCGCTGGCTTTGATCCCGCTTTAACCGAGGTCTTTTTAGACATAGTGAGTCTCCATGAGTCCGAACTCTATTTGGCGTCCATCTAAGCGAAAAGAGAAGCTTTTGTCACGCCAAATAGCCTTGAAATCCATGGAAAAATAGTTTGTTTTTGACTAAAAATTAAGCGGCCGACTTCTTAGACGCTATATGGCTTTGCAGGAGGGCTTTGCCTTCATTGTCCAAATGCTTTTGAAGCTGATTGACCGCGTCCCAAGAAAGCCAGAGTCCATCTTGCGACGGGGTCGGGATGGCCGCGTTGAACCAACCCGCTTTTAAGTTCTCATGATAGGTTTTAAATTGTCTTTCAAGGTCAGCTCCAAAAATCGCATGGCCAGTCCCGGCTTGAATATCCGCCGCTGCTTTTTCCATGAAGTTCACGAATTCTGACAACATCGTATTTAAGGGCGGATTTTGATAATGCCCCATCTTTAAAGTTTCTTGAATGGCCGCTTCCATTTTCGTCGCGTAATAGCCAAGCACGGGCCAACGAGAAGAACTCGACATCGCCTTAAGGATTTGCGTGCCCTTCAAACAGTTTTCCAAATCCGTCGTACTTCGCGAAGGCAATAAGCGTTTGAAGTCTTGCAACAATGCCTGCGTTTTGGTGACGAAAATATCGTTTTTTGAAATAACAAATGATTCCTCAATGACGTGCATTTTCTTTTGCAAGAAAGCGTAAATTTCCGGAACAGTGATAGGCTTTTTTAACAATCCCGCAGAGCCAAACGCCATTGCCATTGTGAAGTTGGGTCCATCAGATTCTGTCGTAAGAAAGAATACAGGAATGTCATGGTACGCAGGGTGTGATTTTAAAATGCATAAAAGATCAAATCCACTTTTGCCGGTCATCATCCAATCAGTTAAAACGACATCGAACTTGCTCCCGGAAGCTAATAATTGCAAAGCCTCTTCCGCGGAATTTGCTTGAGTCAGGGCGTATTCGCTCTTGTACGGTTCTAACCCACGTTCAATGGTCTTACGCAGAGTCGCTGAATCATCGATATGTAAAAGGCGGATAGTTTTTTTCTCTCTCAAGTGGATCTCCTCGCCGCGGGTCCGTCACGCATCCCCTCATCTCTTATCGTGCTTTTCCGGTTTAGCTATACCCGACCAAGGTCTGGGTTTTAAGCCAGGCCATGGCTAGGCTTAAATAAAAAAAGCCCGGGTTCGGCCCGGGCTTCAACAACAACTGACATGGACTTAAGGAAAAGACGCTTCTATTTAGCGCTGGCTTGTTTCAGTGGCAGAAGGGCTTTGCCTTCTTGCAACAGAATCAGATCCAGAAGGACACTTTCCGCTTCCTGAATATCAGGGCGCTTTAAGTATTCTTCGTTTTTCTTGGCCTTACTTGCCGTCTTTTTCGCTTTATCTTTCTTTTCTTTTTCGTTTTTATCTTTAAGCACTTCGCTCACGCGGATCACTTTACCGCGGGCTTTGGCCTTATTTAATTCATCGACGATTTTTTTAAATTCTTCATTTTTAGCAACACGTTCCGTAGAGCGATCTTTCATTGATTTGACCCACTCTGTTTTCACTTCTTTCCACGCTGAAGGACCTTCTTTCACGTAGGCCTCTGGCGACAAGAACGCGTCGATGGTTTTTGGTGGCAATGAATAGTCCATGTACTTTTCACCCACGTCGTCCGTACTAAAAGGACCTGGCAACACAATGTCGGCATCAACACCACGGTGCTGAGTCGATTTACCACCCGGGATAAAGAACATGCCCACGGTCACTTTAATCGCGCCAAGGTCATTTGGAATTGGCAATACCGATTGCACGGAACCTTTACCATAAGTGTGGTCACCACCGACGATCACCGCGCGTTTATAATCCTGCAAAGTTCCCGATACGATCTCAGATGCCGAAGCCGAAATCCGGCTGGTTAAAACAACCAGCGGTCCCGCCCAGTCAACAGTGGGATCGGTGTCGCGAAGGGCGGCTTCCGCACGACCTTCATTTTTAGAAGATTGTTTCACTACGTTTCCAGTTTGGAAGAATAACCCCGCGATTTTCACCGCGTCTTCAAGCGATCCTCCACCGTTGGTAGAAAGATCTAGCACCAAACCGTCCGCTTTTTTCTCGTTAGCTTCTTTGATGATTTTTTTCAAATCTGCCGCTGACGAACGACCGCCACGACGAGAATCCGCATAGAACGACGGGAAATTGATAATGCCCAATTTCTTTTTTACGCCACCGACTTCTTTTTCCGTGAAAGTGATTGAGGCCGCATCGTCTTCAAGGCTTACTTTTTCACGTACTAAAGTGACATCCATGCGTTTTTTACCGTCACCGGTTTTACGCAAGATCGTCAAACGAACTTTCGTTCCTTTAGCGCCACGGATTTTTTTAACAACGTCTTTCAAATCTTGATCGATCACGTTTTCCATCGGACCTTTTTCCTGCCCGACCGCCACGATTTTATCTTGAGGCTCAATCAAACCCGATTTTGCGGCCGCCCCACCTGGCACAAGCTGTTCCACCACGGTGAAACCGTCTTGGGAGGAAAGTGTCGCGCCAATACCTTCAAGTGACAAACGCATTTGGATTTCAAAGTCTTCTAAAACATCACGAGAAAAGAAGCTTGAATGTGGATCTAAAGCGCGCGCAAAAGAATCAAGATAGCCCGAGTACAAATCGTCTTCGGTCGTATCTTGAGTCCGTTTCACCGCACGCTCGTAATTTTTGATGACGTTCTTTTTAGCTTCTTCCATTTTCATATCGGTCGCCATATAGTTGCCGATTTGGAATTGGATGTATTTTTTCAAATAATCATTGGCCTCAGCCGTGTCTTTGGGCCATGCCTTTTTTTCTGGATCGAAAGTAAATTCTGTCGCCGGATCAAACTTGAAATCTTTGCCTAAGTAAAGCTTAGCAAATGCCAAACGATCTTTGACTCTTTCAAGGACGATTTTTTGAGTTTGATCCAGGAAAGCACAATCTTTGTTTTTGGTCTTATCAAAAACATTATTGGTTATTTTTTTAATCTGATCGATATCCGGTTGAGTCAGATAAATTTTTGAGGGATCCAAGCGCTTCAGATATTGCTCTACCACGCGAGTTTGCAATTCAGAATCACGTACAGAATATTTCACGTGATTGGCCAAAAAGCCTTGTTCAATCACTGTCAGATAACGACATTCTAAGCCGTCTTTTTGCTGAGCATAAGCCAGTGATGAAGTTGCAAGAGCACCAGCCACGATGGCTAGCTTAATTTTCTGTGACATAGACAATGAAATCATCGTGATCCTTCCGATAGGGCTTGCTCTTCCTTCAAGCCCACGTGATTTCACTAGAGTAACAAATATTCAATAGAGCGCATTCAATTTATGAATGCCGCCCTAAATTAGGACTGGTTATTGGGGATTAAGACTTTTGTCTTTCTTCTTCAAAAAAAGACAGTTGTGAGAGGCTCTCCACTTTTTCACCGCGCAGCCCGTTAACACCGACTTCATGTTTGATGAAGTTGCCGTGCTGGGTTTCGATAATAAAGAAAGACATCTCGCGGTACTTAGACTTAAGTCGAGTCATCTCTTCTAAGATGAGCTGGATATTCTTGGGATCATCGTCAGACATTCCAAAACGGTGATGCGGGTTATACCCGTAAACTTCAATGGCTTTTTCAACACTGGCGCGAATGGCACGTTGCTTTAACTCGGCTGTGCCTTCTTTGAATTCTACGTCCCCTAAAGCACGACGCGTTTCTTTATGACTGACCGGATAGACACTTAAATAGTTGGGCTCAATGGGCAAAAGCTTATTTTGCACGAAATGACGGATCCCCTCTTTCAGAGTTTCCGGATGATGACCACGAGCGGTGATCACCGATAGCGGGCGCTGATTAAATGCCGCGTGATAAAAACACTCCCAAGAAGGCCCCTTCCATTGGAAGTCTGCAAAACCCACGGCCTGCGCCACATCTTCCACGAAAATCTGACGACGCCCGTTCAGGCGCTCGGCTTCAGAAATATCAGCGTCACGAAAATTACGGAATGTTCCTGTCATATCGCAATAATCAATTTCAAAACTTTCAAACGCACCCGATTTACCAATATGCAAATGGTGTTGGGCGAAATCCCCACTAGAAATTTGAAGTTCTTCACGAGTGTCTTTGTGGAAAAGAATCAAGGGCGTCGTTAAGAAAGCGATGTTGTCGTCGAAATCAAAGAAATAGAAACTGCGTCCACCCAAATGAAAGTTGCGATCTTTCTCTGGCTGACGAGAGATTCCTAACTCGAGTTGTCCCTTGCGAGGACTGTCGCTCATATTGACTCCACCGGGCCCGTCGAGGGCGTAAATGCTTGAATGCAGTCAATTTAACAAACAAACCCCTTTCGGAAAAGGGGCCTGAACTAATTACTTTTTGGCCTTGCGAGTGACCACTTTTTTCACGCCCAAAACCTCGGCTTTGGCTTTTGGAGTCACGGCCTTCTTTAAAGCCCCTTTAGCCGGAGCTTCTTTAACGGGGGCGGCTTTTTTTGCACTCGGGGCCTTTTTGGCTTTGCCCTTAGCCTTGCTCACTCCGCCTTTTTCATTAATCAAAGCAATAGCTTGCTCTAGGGTGATGGTATCCGGAGTCACCCCTTCAGGAAGCGACGAGTTCACTTTGCCACATTTTATATAAGGCCCATAAGGACCATTAAATACCTGGACCGCCTCGCCCGAATCAGGATGAGGCCCCAAATCTTTAAGGGCGGCGGCTCGGCCACGGCCTTTTTTAGGCTGACTCAGCATTTCTAAAGCACGTTCTAAGGTGATGGTAATCACACTTTCCCCTTTAGGGATGGAACGGTAATCACCGTCATGAACCACGAAAGGACCAAAACGACCTAAGCCTGCCTTGATTTCTTTTGAAGTTCCAGGATGGATACCCAAAGTTTTAGGCAACGATAATAGCTCTAGGGCCATATTCAAGTCGACTTGTTCCGGTTGCGTATTTGGCGGAAGCGACGCACGTTTTGGTTTGTCATCTTCTGGAGACACGTCACCTAACTGTACATACGGACCAAAACGACCATTTAAAACATAAATCGGCAAACCTGTTTTTGGATCTTTACCTAAAGCATCCGCGCCATTAATTTTTTGATCAATCAAACGCTCGGCAATTTCAGGCGTGATATCTGCGGGCGATTCGTTGTCTGGCAATGAGGCACTGACATCTTCACCGTCGCGAGTACTTGTTAAATAAGCCCCATAGCGACCGACGTGGAATTTATAGCGATCCATGCCTTCTAAAGTCATTGTGCGTGCATCGTCCGGATTGATTTTTTCTTCTTGAGCTTCCACCAAAGCGCGCAAACCCTTAGGCCCTTTGTAAATGGAGGCTAAGTATTTCTCCCAATCCAAATCACCTTCTGCAATATTATCCAGACTTTGTTCCATTTCAGACGTGAAGCCAAGATCCACATACTCTGTCAAATAAGAACTTAAAAGTTTGGACACGATCATCGCGGTGAATGTCGGCACCAAGGCGGTTCCATTTTTACGAACATATCCACGGTCAATGATAGTTCCGATAACTGAAGCGTATGTTGATGGACGACCAATGCCTTCTTTTTCCATCGTTTGCACTAAGCTCGCCTCTGTGTAACGAGCTGGCGGCTTGGTTTCATGCGATGTCGGATCTAGCTTAGAAACCTTCACGGAATCTTTCACTTTCAGTGCGGGTAAACGCACTTCGCGTTCTGCTAAATCTGCTTCGGGATCATCGCTGCCTTCGACGTACGCGCGTAAGAAACCCGGAAACTCAATCGTCATGCCAGAAGCACCGAACAAAGCATCGCCGACTTGGATTTTTGCACTGACTTGTTTTTGTCGAGCATCCACCATTTGCGAAGCAATCGTGCGTTTCCAAATCATGTCATACAGGCGGAACTGCTGGCCCGTAAGGCCCGTCTCATCGGGATCCATAAACTGGTTCCCTGCGGGACGAATCGCTTCATGGGCCTCTTGAGCGCCCTTCACCTTTTTCGCGGCATAATTACGTGGCTGCGGAGTTAAATATTCTTTGCCATATTTACTTTGAATACATTCGCGCGAAGCCTTGATGGCCTCTTCAGATAAGAACGTAGAGTCCGTACGCATATAGGTGATAAAACCTTGTTCGTACAATTTCTGTGCGACTTGCATCGTTTCGCGCGAACTTAAACCCAATTTACGATTGGATTCTTGTTGCAACGTCGAAGTGATAAAAGGTGCTGCGGGCTTACGAGTGGTTGGTTTTTCTTCAACTTCACTGACGGTCCAGGAGCCTGATTTTAGATCTTGAGATAGTTTTGCAGCCAGCTTGTCGTCTAAAACTAAAACGTCTTTGCCGGCCGTAAGTTGGCCCGTCAAACCATCAAAGTCTTTGCCGGTTGCGATGCGCTGATTTTTATATTGCTGCAAGCGCGATTCGAAATTCACGCCGTCTTTGGCAAGTTCCGCAAGAACTCCCCAATAAGAAGATTTCTTAAAGCGCACACGCTCTAGTTCTCTTTCCGCGATTAAACGCACGGCCACGGATTGCACGCGCCCTGCGGAAAGACCGTAAGCGACTTTTTTCCAAAGAAGGGGGGAGATTGTGTAACCCACTAAGCGATCTAGCACGCGACGCGCTTCTTGCGCGCGAACCAGGTTCAAATCAATCTCGCGCGTATCTTTAAGGGCTTTTTGAATCGCCTCTTTGGTGATCTCGTGAAAGACCATGCGTTTGGTTGGAACTTTCGGTTTTAAGACTTCAAGCAAATGCCAGCTGATAGACTCCCCTTCACGGTCTTCATCGGTCGCGAGGTAAAGCTCTGAGGCTTCTTCTAACTTGTCCTTCAGATTCTTAACGACTTTGGTTTTATCTTTAGGCACGCAGTAAAGAGGTTCGAAATTCTTATCCACGTTCACGCCCAGCTGGGCCCACTTTTCTTTTTTAACTTTTTCAGGAATGTCTTTCGCTGATTTGGGTAAATCGCGAATATGTCCCATGCAAGATTCCACCACGTACTCACGTCCTAGAAATTTACGGATGGTTTTTGCCTTTGTTGGGGACTCTACGATCACAAGCTTGATGCCGTCGTTGGATTCGCCTTTTTTTGCCATTGGTGTTCCTCTGCTGCTGGCAGATGGGCCCGGTAGCCCGATCTATATATATAGACAAAAATGAAGGCGATGGGCTTCCGGCGCAAGTCTAAATTATAACAAGCCGTACCAAAGACCTTGGTCCAACCGCTCTCCTCCGGTAATCTTAAAGGAATGAAAAATGCTTCCGAATTCAACAGCTCACTGCAGTTTTTGTTCACTGATATCGACGACACTTTGACCGATGAAGGTCACTTAAAGGCCGGAGCTTACGAAGCTTTATGGAATTTGCACGACCACGGAATCCACGTCGTCCCGATCACCGGACGTCCCGCGGGTTGGTGTGAAATGATCGCCCGCATGTGGCCCGTTAGCGGTATCGTCGGCGAAAACGGCGGATTTTATTTTCGCTATCATAATAGAAAAATGCATCGCCATTTCTTTTTTGACGAGGCTACTCAAAAACAGAACAGAGCAAAGCTCAAAAACTTAGAGTCTGAAATTTTATCGAGAGTACCCGGCTGCGACCTGGCCAGCGATCAATTCTGTCGCTTGATGGATTTGGCCATCGACTTCTGCGAAGATGTCCCGGCATTGGCCTCTTCGGAGGTCAAAAAAATTGTACAGATTTTTGAATCTCACGGAGCTCAAGCCAAAGTCAGCTCGATTCACGTCAATGGGTGGTTTGGAAACTATGACAAGCTGACAATGACTTTGCGATTTTTAGACCGCGAATTTGGTATTGATGCCGAAAAAGCGAAACAGATTTGCGGCTTCAGCGGAGACTCTCCGAACGATGAGCCGATGTTTCGGTACTTCCCTCATAGCTTTGCCGTGGCCAATATTCAAAACTTTTTGGATCAGATTAAGAATCCACCCACGTATGTTAGTAAAAATCGTGGCGGCGAAGGCTTTACCGAAATTGCGCAAGCGATTTTAGCGTCTAAAAAGTGAATCGCCAAAGCGGGCATTTATCCCCAGGGTTGTCCCACATTGAATCATTTTTTTGATCTTTGCCATGAAAGCTTGGGTGAATACCCTGGCTTTCATGTGAAAACACAAATTTAACTGCGGCATCAGATATGCATCTTTCATTACTAGGAGGATTGCATGCCACAAAATACTAAGTCCCAAGAAAATCACTATGGTGGAACTCGTCGGCACCATCCGGAACACGACTCGAAAATCTTAGAAAACTTCACCGATGACAATCAAGACTTCCTCCCCAACTCGGCTCAATACAATGACCCGGAAGAAATCCGCTTTAATACCGAAGATCGCTTGGCCCATGAACACCATGATCGCCCTGAACAAGTCTATGGCTCCGATGATTTTCGGCCATCTATATATAGCGACGGGGGTCATGGAAGACAGGTCACAAAACCTCCTGTCGGAGAGAATTCTGACAATAAGGATTACGTGATGAATAAGGATTCAGAGCAAGGAGCCCAGCAAAAATATCACAATACGGAAGCTAAAACACGCCGTCATTGGTGGTCGTTTTTGCGCAAGTGAACCATAATAATGAACCGTGGCAGTTTTTGCCGCTTCATCCTGAGATTTCCTTTCTTCTTAGGAAGTGTGGAAAAACCGTGAATGTAAAACAGAAGTGTTAAGCACTCAGACATTCTTATGTAATGTCTAAGTTACTGTTCAAAGTTTGTTCAATGATTTTTAAAAAACCGTCAGCACATTCAACACTCGAAAAATTTATTTTTTTCGAGTGTTTTTATTTTCCGACTTTGGTCCTAACCTGAATGTGTACTTAACGAAAGGAACACACCATGAACAGACTTTTGATTCTCGCACTAGTCACAATCGGAATGCTAACTGGATGTAACAACAAGCTTGCAACTTTGGGTTCTACTAATGAGAGCGATTCATCAACAAATGAATCTCTTGCTGCGCAGCCAGAATCACAAGCTCAAAAGATGCTTGCAGATCTTGAGGCAACATTAAAAGCCAATGCGACTTCATCAACTGCAAGAACAAAAGTTCAAATGAACTTAAATCTTCCAGCATTGAATTTAGATCTTTCACAAATCTCTACTATCATGGGATTTGCAAATTCATCAGTTCTTGGCGCGGGCTTAATGGGATCTAACGACATTAGCGCGATTCTGCCAGTTCTTATCGGTGGCGCTTCCCAAGGCGTTGGCAACCTAGGTTTGCCAACATCACAAATCAGCTCGTTGATGGGTTTGATTGGTAACGGTTCATTGACTTCGATCTTGGGCTCAACCGGATTAGGCAATGTGACTGGCGGAGCACTTCCTACAGACTTAGTATCTCTTCTTTCCGGATCTCTTTTCCAAAATCTTCCGATCGCGGGGATTCCGACAAATGGTTTGCCGACAGCCTCTGGAAACTTGATGGGGCTTCTTCTTGGTAACTTGGGAGGCACAGGCCTGGGCTCTGGTGGATTGTCTTCCATCATCTCGGCCATTTCATCAGGTGCCGTGACCGGTGTTGGAGGTATCCAAATCCCAGGTATGAATTCAAACTTACTTTCAAGCATCTTGAGTTCCATCGGCTCCGGATCAGTAACGGGTATCGGTGGCATCACCATCCCGGGCTTGTCGGGTGGTTTGAACGCCAATCTTATTCAAACACTTCTGGGATCATTCACTTCCGGTGCCAACCTAGGTTTGGGCAACTTAGGAGGCAACCAAGGTTTGAACACAAACTTGATCACGACTTTGCTTGGCAGTTTGACTCAAGGTCAAACCGGCGCTCTTCCTAACTTGGGATTGGGCTTAGGCCAAACTCAAGGTATGGCGGGATTCCTACAACTTCTTTTGGGATCTTTGGGTCAACACTAAGAATTAGATTTTAAAGTAAAAAAAGACCGAAGGATAAGATGCCTTCGGTCTTTGCTTTTTCATTTTCTTATCTTTTATTTTCCGGCGAAACTCATCGATTTAACCAACACATCTGGACAGATCGTCGATGACCCCTCACGGTTGTATTCATTGCTAAGCTCTTCAATATCCCTTAAAAGGTCCAACACATTTCCGGACATCACAAACTGATCAATGGCTGCGACCTTCTTGCCATTTTCATATAAAAAACCTTCTGCCGGCATTGAAATATCACCCGTTGTATCTTTATAGCCCGCATGCAAACCACCCGAGAACTCGGTCATGTGGATCACTTTTGGATACTTTTTTAAAAGATCTTCTAAAGACTTTGTTCCTTTAGCTACCACTAAATTCGTCGCGCCAATTCCCATCGGAGAAGCCGGGCTACGAGCCGCACTTGAAGTGTGTGGCAGATTCATTTTCTTCGAGTACTCGATATTTGTTAGAAAATTCTTAAGAACTCCGTTTTCAAATAAAACCGTTTTTTGAGTCGGAGAACCCTCGTCGTCAAACGGACGAACCGCACTTCCACGAGTTTCAAAGGGATCATCAATCAAAGTGAACTTATCGCTGGCGACTTTCTGTCCCAATTTCCCCTCGAACAAAGATTTTCCTTCGTCAACTTCTTGTGCCGACAAGTAAGCGCGGAACATGGCAATGACCATAGGGAACTGAGTGCGATCAATCACCACGGGGAAATGACCTGTTTCTGGTTTTACCGCTCCTAAGCGCGAAATCGCTTTCTCTACACTTGTTTGAGTCACTTCTTTCACATCAATGTCTTTAAAACGACGAGCAAAAAATCCTTCGCCGTCCATTTTGGAAGACTCGCCGTCTTTCGCCAAAGCATAGCTATATCCTGTATAATAGCTTTGTTTAAATTCTTGATCTAAGCCTTCTGAATTTAAAATACGCTTAAAGCTGGTCGACTGATCAAACCCCGAATAGGGCACGGCCTGAATGCGTTTATCTGCATCAAGACAATACTCTTCAAGTTTTTGGGCCACGGCCAATTTTTCATCCATCGGAATGTCTTCCGCACTGTTCACATCCAAGGCTTGAATCTTTTGTCCTGGCTTAGTCAAAGGGATTTCAAATTTTGTTTTACTCTCCACCGTCTTAGCGTTGTTAAAAGCTTCTTTATAAGCCCGAAGCAAAGACTCGTCAGAAAGATTTTCGGTGTAAGCATAACCTTGGTTCGCCCCATCAATGACGCGAAATCCGGCGACTTGCGACTGCGTCGATTCAAAAGAATCGAGCTTTCGTTTTTGATAGCCAATAGAGATATTTTCTCCACCGGCAATGAGAAGCTCTACTCGCACACCATCTTTTTTGGCTTCAGAAACAATTTTTTGGAAGTTTTCTTTAATCGCATCCATTATTTCGCTCTCCCGCCGACCATAAGGCTTGAAACTAAAATTTGCGGCTGTCCAACCGCCGCTGGAATACTTCCGCTGACAGAGCCGCACATGCCGCGGGCCAATTTGAGATCGTCAGAAACTTTGGTGATTTTTCCAAGAGTGTCGATGCCCCGACCAATCAAGCACGCGCCTTTAACTGGTTCTTCGATACGGCCATTGCGGATGATATACCCTTCAACGACTTTGAAGTTGTAATCACCCGTTCCCGGATTTACTGAGCCGCCACCCATTTTTTTTGCATAAAGTCCGTAATCTACGTCGCGGATCATGTCTTCAAACTTATCCTTGCCCGCAGCAATATAGGTATTGCGCATACGAGAAGCCGGCGCATATTTATACGACTGACGACGCCCACTGCCCGTGATTTCATAGCCGGTTTGGCGTGAACCCATCTCATCGACGATATAAGATTTTAAAACACCGTTTTCAATCAATGTCGTCTTTTTGGTCTTATTTCCTTCGTCGTCCATGCTGAGCGAACCCCAGCCATTCGCGATGGTTCCGTCATCGATCGCGGTGACACTTTCGTGAGCGATCTTTTGCCCCATCTTACCACAGAAGACCGAAGCGTCTTTGGCAACGCTTGTGGTTTCTAAGCCGTGCCCACAAGCCTCATGGAAGATCACTCCGCCGAAAGCATTGTCAATCACAACGGGCATTTCTTGCGCTGGCGCATACTGGGCCGTCATCAGCATCAACGCTTTATCAACATTTTCTTCGGCGATTTTATTGATATTCACTTGATCATAAATTTCAGAAGTTCCCATGTGACCTTCGTCATCATAGAAGCTTTCTTTCATTCCATCTTTTTCAACGTAGACTTCGGAACGCAAGCGAGTGTAGGCACGCTCATCGTAAGCCATCACTCCTTTTGAGTTCGCGATTTGCACACGTTGGAATTTTTCATTTAGACCCGATTCGACTTGCGTGACATGCGAACTGCGCGCCCGCGAAACAGTGTCCAAAGAATTCAACCAACGGAATTTGCGCGCACGATCCATCTCCCAAGGTTTTTCACCAAAGGTGTGAATCGAATCAAATGGCACTTGCATCAGTGGCATGGTCTTTTTGGGATTTCCTTGGCCCCGGCTTTGCGCTGCATTTAAGGCCGCTTTAACTAAGCCTGCCTCCGAAAGATCATTGGTCGTGACGTAAACGATTTCGTGACCGAAGAATAAACGAATGCCCGCGCCATAAAGTTGACCAACAATGGCCTGTTCCGGTTTCGCATTTAAAACTGTTAATTGAGAGGAATAAGTGTCTTCAAGAAAAATATCGGCGAAATCTGCGCCGGTGCTCAAAGCCGCATCCAGAGCCTTAGTCAGAATATGAGGTTGCACGATCATGAGGAGCCTCCTGGTTCAAAGCAGAATAGCCCTAAAACCCGCGCCCCTAAAAGAAAATTCGCCAAGATCCAGTACAAATACGGCAAGGTATTACGCCGTAATACCTCTAAGTCTAGGGAGAATTGTCCCAATCAGTATAGGTGTCCAAGACAGACCCGTTGACTGAATTTACTGTATTCTCGTCAGAGATTATAAGCCTCATCTTGTACTGGGACTCGCCCCATATGTCCACACAGCTAACGAAATAGTCTTTAAACTGGTTAGGCAGTCTTTCATTAGCGCCGACGATAGTTGGTTTTGTCGGATCCGCATTCGCGGTGGCTTGGTATCCCGTCACTCTGTCAGTTAAATCATTGGTAATCATCCAATTTACGCCGGTGCCCAAATGCCTAACAGTGTTAGACGAATCAATAACGTAGTCGTTCTGATTCCCCATAGTCGGAAAGAAATATTTTGCAGTTGATAGAGGCCATTCTGCCCCAAGAAGAATCGGCGCAGCTCCTCCCCAACATCCAGAAGCCTTAGGATTTGTGGGGTTCGTGGCACAATCGATTTCCGTTAAGGATGGATCGAATGCATTAGCAATCTTTCTATTAGATCGTTGAAAATAATACGGCTCAAAAACGATCCTGCCGCAATTTACAGGATCCAGCGACCCCATCCTGAAGTTCACACGGCTGTAAAAAAGCTTCGCTTCAGGGACAGTAAAGGTACAATCTTTTTCATCCCCTACCACCGACCCAGGAGGAAAAAAACATGGCGAGGAAAAAGTATATTTGCCAGAAGTATCCGTCTCCCAGGCTAATCCAACTTTAACAAATAACGGAGAACCCGCGGTAACGCCTTCAACTTCGGTCACAACTGTGGGCCCATCCGGCGTTTGCGATCCGATATCAACAACGGCCGCTTTTTTGGCTTCCTGGCAGTTAAGAGTTAATAAGCCAGCAACGACGATAAAAATAATTGAAACGTACTTCTTCATAACATGAGTATCGGAACTTTATAGTCAGCGAGGCAGTCTAGAATTAAACTGATCAGACTTTAGTCTAAATATAATTATGTTTTTACATAAACTTCGAGCTCCCAAAACAAAAAACCCTTCTCTTGCGAAGAAGGGTTTTTGATTCCTGAATATTTTGAAGAGCGCTTGTTAAGACGCTGTCAAAAAATTACTTACGGATTTTTGCGCGGTACATGCGCTTCTTTTTAGAGATGCGCTTCATTCTGTGGCGGATACCTTTTTTTGATTTTCCTTTAACTGCCATGATGTTCTCCTTATTTTTTATTCGTATTATTAACGTTTAAAAGTGCTGCAAATGGATTGTTAAATGGATTGCCCGGAGGTTTTCCGCCCGGCGCCCCACCGCGGTTGTCGCGATCGCGCTCACCACGAGGACCCCCTTGACCAGGACGCCCCCCTTGAGGTCTAGGCCCCCCCGCATTTCTTTGATCTGGACGGCGTTCGCCACGAGGAGCTGACGCTTCTGGGGCGTCTTCCATTTTCATGGTCAAAGAAATTTGGTTTTTCACGGTATCGACTTTCAAAACCTTCACCATCACATGATCACCTGGATTCACGACTTTGCGTGGATCATCAACAAACTTGTGCGATAAAGCTGAAATATGCACCAAACCATCTTGGTGAACACCGATATCTACGAACGCACCAAAGTTAGTAACATTGGTCACGATACCGGGGCACACCATGCCTTCTTTAAGGTCTTTCACTTCCATGATGTCATCACGGAATTGGAAAACTTTAAATGGATCACGTGGATCGCGGCCTGGTTTTTCTAGCTCTTTAACGATGTCATCAAAGGTGAACTCACCCACCAGTTGCGCCCATTTTGTTCTTTGAGCCACCAGCTTTTTAGCGCCTTCGCCGATAATTTCGGACAACGACACACCAAGATCTTTCGCCATATCGGTCACGGCCTGATAGCGCTCGGGGTGAATACCTGTGCTATCAAGAACTTGCTTACTTGCAGGAATACGTAAGAAACCCGCGGCTTGTTCAAATACTTTTGCCGAAAACTTCGGAACTTTCAAAAGCTCTTGGCGGTCGCTGAACAATGTTTTCTTACGAGCTTCAACGATCCCTTTCGCAAGTGCCGGACCAATGCCCGCAACATGTGACAATAACGCCGCTGAAGCCGTATTTACGTCTACGCCCACGTTATTTACGCAAGACTCAACGACAGCTTCCAATGATTTTTTCAATTGCGATTGATTCACGTCATGCTGGTATTGACCAACACCGATCGCCTTTGGATCTACTTTTACAAGCTCGGCCAAAGGATCTTGCAAACGACGCGCGATCGAGATGGCCCCTTTGACCGTAACGTCCAGATCCGGGAACTCTTCACGAGCCGCTTCAGAAGCCGAATACACCGACGCGCCTGATTCTGAAACCATCACCACCGGGATGTTCTTACCCAAGTCTTTAAGGATTTTACGGATGAAACTTTCAGTCTCACGTCCTGCCGTTCCGTTACCCACCGCGATGGCTTCGATTTGGATTTGTTTTAAAACTTCACCGAAAAGAGCCTTCGCTTTTCTTTCAGCGTCATCCCCCAAAGTGTACAAAACGGTGTGAGAAATAAAAGCACCTGATTTATCAATCAAAGCAATCTTACAACCCGTGCGAAGACCCGGGTCCACACCCAAAACGCACTTCGCGCCGTAAGGGGAACCCAACAACAGCTTACGCACATTTTCCGCAAAAACGGTGATCGCATCTGTGTCTGCTTTTTCCTTTAACATCCGGTGAACTTCATTCACCACAGACGGAAGAACATAAACATTCAACGCCAAACGCGCCGATTGTTTCAAATAATCCCCAATCGCATTGTCCGGAGTCGAAGTCGCAAATTTTTCGTAAGCTTTTAAATTTTCTTCGTCATCAGCTTTGATATCCAAAGCCAACTCTTCTTCTTGCCATCCACGGCGCATCGCTAAATAGCGATGATTGTTTTTAGCATCAAAAAGAGGTTTTACGGGCTCTTCAAATTCTTTGTACATGTCGTACTTCGAATTTGGTTTAAAGCCTTTCGCGGCTTTGGCCACCACGCGGCCTTTTTCATGATAATTTTTTGTGATCATCGCGCGAAGTTCCGCATCATTGGCGATTTTTTCGACGATAATATCTTGAGCCCCTTTAAGCGCTTCTTCGTAAGTCACAATTTTGGCTGTCGGATTTAGGAAGCCCTTGGCTTTCATTTCCATAGTTTGATCGTCTTTGATCTTGCCATGGCCCATATCCCAGATCCAGTTCGCCAAAGGTTCCAATCCCGCTTCGCGCGCGATAGTCGCTTTGGTTTTTTTCTTTTTCTTGAACGGCTTGTAGATCTCTTCAAGCTCTCCCAGATCCCAGGAAAGTTCGATGCGCTTTTGGATATCTGCGGTCAGATTGTTCTGTTCGCCGATTTCTTTGATTAAGAAAGCCTTGCGCTTCACGATTTCGTTGTAGGTCTCATGACCTTCCATCACGGCGCGAATTTGAACTTCGTCCAAGTTCCCCGTTTTTTCTTTACGATAACGTGCGATGAAGGGAACCGTTGCTCCTTCCGCGGCAAGTTCAATCACGGCTTGTGCTGACTTTGCGGAAACTGTGGGAGCAATACGTGCCAAATAACTCTGAAGAGCCTGATCCATAGGTGCCTCGTCTTATTACACTCCGATTTCATCGGAGTCGTCTTTGGATTTGTGAGTTTAGATTAAGTTGTAAGTCTTATTTATGACGGAACATGATCAGACCATGAGTTGGGTCGTAAGGAGAAACCCCTACGCTCACTCGGTCGCCCACGACCACACGAATATTAAAGCGTCTCATTTTTCCGCAAAGTTTTGCGTTGATAATCGCTTTATTATCCAGTTCGATCTTATAGAGTCCACCCGCAAGGGCGTCGATCACTTTACCATCAATTTGTACTAAATCGTCTTTTGCCATGTAGGTAAATTAGTAGGCGAGTTTCAGAGGCGAAGCAATAGATTTCTGCCGCCGAAGAACAAAGAAAGGCTCCTAAAGAGCCCTTCCAGCGTCCTGTTGCAGCGATGCGGCAGATCGAAAATTACACTTATAACTGACGGTTGCTTATCAACATGCGCTTTCCATCTTCAAATAAAACTTCTAAGCGATCATATTCATTTGAAAGAATAAATCCCCATCCGAAAATTTTGTGTTGAATCGGTGTACGCGCTTCAAATTGACCAGAAATACTGTAAGTCGGTGCTTTTAAAGTCTGATATTTATCATGAAGCTCAACCCACTTGGCTTGATCTTCAGACAGACCCGTTTTATCGACCTTCGCTTTCTTCTCCTTTTTCTTAGGAGCTTCCGCTTTTTTCTCTGGTTTAGGTTCAGCGGCAGGTTTCACTACCTCCGCTTTTTTTTCTGAAGCTTTAGAAACAGGAGCTGGAGCCGCCGCTTTCGCAGGCTTTGCTTTAACTTCTTTTTCTGCAGCCTTAGCTGGAGCTTTTGCTACGGCCTTAGCCGGTTTTGCTTCTGCTTTTTTGGCAGGCGCTTTTTTTACCGGTTTTGCCGCCGCTTTAGGTGCTGCTGCCGCTTTTTTCTTTGCCGCAGGTGCTTCCTTTTTTGCAGCTTTCTTAGCCATCTCAGTTCCTCTCTTATTAAGGTGAGAAAACATCAAAAAGTAATCTATAGCAGACTTATACTATCACCCGGTGTCTTGACATCAAAAAAATAATAGGAGAACTGTTAGCGCGAGGCATCACTATGATCACAGCAGAAATTCTTAAAGAACTAAATTCGTCCGATCTTCAATATGTATCGGGTCCACTTCAAGCGGTAGCAACCTCGGTTCTCCCTCCTGAACTCTCTACCAAGGACACGCTCGTCTTTGTCGGCAAAGCGCCCCAGCTGGAAGCCGCACTTAAAGCGCAGTCTCCTATTATCGTGGCTCATAAAAGTCTGACTCTTCCGACAGATTCTTCTGCGACCTTTTTTTCAACAGGATCCGTGCAACTGGCAATGGCGGCAATCTTGCCACTGTTTGACGGAAAAATGAATCGCTTCAATCAAGCCACCAAAATTCACCCCACCGCCGTGGTTCACGAAACCGCCCACATCGGCACGGGAACTATTTTGGGACCTTATGTGGTGATCGGTGAACACGCCAAAATCGGCGATCACTGCACCATCGGCGCACACACGGTGATTGAAACTTACGCTGATATCGGGGCGCACACTTTGTTGCACCCGCAGGTTTTTATTGGCGCGCACTGCGTTTTGGGAACTCACTGCGAAATTCATCCGCACACCACGATCGGTGCTGATGGTTTTTCTTTTGCTCAAACCAAAGAAGGCACTCACAAAAAAATCCCGCAGATCGGTCGCGTGGTAATAGGTAACTATGTCGAGATGGGCGCCAACTGTGCGGTGGATCGCGCAGCTCTCACTGAAACTCGCATCGGCGACGGCACCAAATTCGACAACTTCGTCCACATTGCGCACAACTCGGTGATCGGTAAGGACTGCGTGCTGGCAGCAGCATTTAAAATGGCGGGTTCTAGCAGTATGGGCAATAACGGCATGGCGGGCGGCAACGTTGATATTGCCGACCACGTTCACATTGGCGACAGAGTCATTTTAGCTGGCCGCACAGGAGTCACTAAAGATATGGAAGGCCCGGGAGCTTTTGGCGGCTATCCTGCCGAGCCGCTGCGTGATTCGTTAAAAACACTTGCTAACTTGACGAACCTAACCCGCTTACGTAAAGACATGGCCAGAGTACTTAAACACCTGGGCCTCAACGCCGAAGAATAGGAGAATTCTGTGTCGTACAACTTTTATAAAGTCATTCATCTTTTAGGTCTGATGCTTTTGTTTTTCGGTTTCGGTGGATTGCTAGTTTCTATGTACGCACGTGTAGAGCTAAAAAAAGCGGCTCGCATTATGGCGTATGCCTGTCACGGCGTTGGCTTGCTCTTTATTTTTGTTAGCGGTTTCGGGTTAGCCGCGCGCTTAGGCTTGGTCGCGGGTTTACCGACTTGGGTTCAAGCAAAAATCGGAATCTGGTTGTTAATGGGCGTTGGAATTTCCTTAGTAAAACGCAAAGGCTATATCGGTTGGCCGGTGGCGGTTTTGATCTTGGGTCTAGGCACTACCGCGGCATTTATCGCCGTCAACAAACCTTGGATGTAATTTAAAATCTTTCATGACAGAGATTTAAGAACGGTTCCCAAGGACTGATGTTAGTATTTTCTTTTAGGAGGAATGACATGACTGAAACCGTCGCTATCTTGGGAGCCAGTGACAATCCAGAACGCTATGCTCACAAAGCCATGAAGATGCTGCAAGAGTATGGCCACAAAGTATATCCCGTAAATCCCCACATCGATAAAATTGACGAGTTGAACGTCACACCTTCTTTAACGGCTTTACCTGAAAGTGTGGACACGCTGACTCTGTATGTGAATCCCCAGCGCTTGCAGCCTTACTTAGATCAAATCAAAAAGCTGCACCCCAAAAGAGTGATCTTTAATCCAGGGACAGAATCAACAGAATTTGCAGAAGAACTAGAAAAAGCCGGAATTGAAACCACCGAGGCGTGCACGATGGTTTTATTAAGAACAAATCAGTTTTGAGTCGCCGGTGCAGTCACCTTCACCGGCACAAGCTCACAGCGAACACTGTGAGCGCCTTGAGCAATCCGAGTATATTTGGGAGCGTCCGCCGAAAACTCCGCGGAACTTTCAAGATCCCCTATCAGAAAATTCTGAAGGATGTTTACCGATGCCTCGTTGTTCGCATCGTTTTCTAAAAGAATTTGATACTGAATCTTTTTAGTGTCGTCACCGAATTGAATTTCGGCAAAACGCCCGAAGTCCGCATCAATAGTAATCGTAATCAATTTTTGCGAGACCGTCTTTTTGACGGTCTCGGATTCAGAATAAGTACAAATCACCGACTCGTATCTCAACGCCGGACTCCCCAAAAATAAATTCAAAAAGAAAGCTAAAATCAAGCGACCGTCCTAAAACATTGAGTACTTTAAGAAACGGCATTCAATGTTCCCATTAAATACGAAATGCTTCTTCGTTGATTTCAACTTTAGGTCCGCGATGAGATCTTTGTTGCCCGAAAGAATCCAAGCATCCCAGCCTTTGAATCTGTGCTTCAAAGTAAAGCTCAGATCACGATACACGTCGCGAAGATTGTCTTCATCCCCGATACGCGCGCCATAAGGAGGATTCACCACGATCATGCCTTTTTCAACGGGTGGCTCGACAGTCGCCACCGATTCTTTTTTAAACTCGATCACACCATCAACACCCGCATTGCGAGCGTTTTCTTTAGCCGTACGGATGACCTTAGAATCAATATCAAAACCGTAAAACTTAAACGGCAACTCTGTTTTTTCGGAATCCATCGCCATTTGCACGACATTTTCCCAAGTGGCTTTGTCAAAATTCAACCAGTTTTGGAAACCAAAACGTTTGCGGTTGATACCCGGGGCAATATTCATGGCCATCATCGCGGCTTCAATCAAGAAAGTTCCCGAACCACACATGAAATCCACTAACGGAGAATTTCCATCCCATTCGGTGACTTTTAAAAGTCCGGCCGCCAGATTTTCTTTCAGCGGCGCTTCACCAGTTTCCGTGCGATAGCCGCGCTTAAATAAGCTTTCACCTGAAGTGTCAATCGCCACGTTGAATTGATTTTTAATCACGCGCACGTTGATGCGCAAAGAAGCGTTTTCGTTATCTACATCCGGGCGCACACCATATTTATCACGGAATTGATCCACGATGGCGTCTTTCACCTTCATCGCCACAAAACGTTGGTCCCGCATCATTGATTCAGACACCGATGCATCGATAGAGATCGTTTGTGTTGGTTTAATGTATTTCGTAAAATCATGGCGAAGAATTTGGTTATAAAGTTCTTCAGGCTGGTAGGCGGTGAAATCTAAAATCGGTTTTAAGATACGGCTGGCTAAGCGAGAGTGAAGATTGGCTTTGTAGCAGTCTTCCCAAGGCCCTTCAAAGAACACTCCTCCGATATATTTATCAGTGACCTTAAGACCTAAATCTTTAAGTTCTTGTTCAAGAGGTTCAACTAATCCACGGGCTGTGGAGGCGAAAAATTCTGGCATTGGACGGGCCTTTCTTTGGTTAAGAAGACCCGGTCCCTTTTTATCCGCCGAGCCTTCTAAGTTTCACGATATTGAGGGCCGCCCCCGCCTTCGGGAACCGTCCACTCGATGTTTTCGAATGGGCACTTGATATCACAAGTCTTACAGTGAATACAGTTGGTATAGTTAATTTGTAAGTCCTTCTTACCGGCTTCTTTAGTGGAGTCCACCATCTCGTATACATTGGCCGGGCAGAAGTGGTTGCACGGAGATTTGTAATTAGGCTCACATACCGAACGGCAGATATCCCCGTCTTTAAGGATTAAATGGTTCGGAGAGTCCTCATCATGCATGGTCCCCGTCAAATAGACGCTAGAAAGCTTATCAAAGAACAACTGCCCATCCGGCTTAGGCAGACGGTTTTCCTCGTGATCAAGCCCATAGGGCCCCCACACATCAACCACTTTTTCAGTGGTTTCAGCATCCCGATGCCCAATCGGCATAGGATCATGCAAACCACGGCCCCCTGTGGCCTCTTGCAAAGCGATCAAAGGCATTCCCGCAACCATCCCCTTGCTCAGCGCTTGGTGGAAGTTACGAACGCGGTAAAGGTCCGTCTTAACGAAGCCGCTCTCAATACGTTTTTCGTACCCCGAGGTCACGGCTTCCGTAAAGTCGCCGCCCTTCATTAAGCCATCAATCACCGTTTCTGCGGCTTGCATACCGGACTTCATTGCTAAATGAATTCCTTTAAGCTTTTGCACATCCACCATGCTGGCAGAATCCCCGCAAACCATAAAGCCATCGCCATAAAGTTTTGGCATTGAATACCAGCCACCCGCAGGCAAGGTTTTACCGCCATAAGCGATCACTTTTCCGCCTTTAAGCATGTCTTGTAAGAACGGATGAGTTTTTAACTTTTGCAATTCACGATGTGGATCAAGTAAAGGATCATTCGTGTCAAGGTACGCCACTAAGCCCACGATGATTTTATCGCCTGGCAAAGTGTAAATGAAAGTACCACCAATAGACTTAGACAATGGGAAGCCCATTGTGTGAATCACTTGGCCCGCTTCTACGGTGCCCGGTGGCATCTGGATGATTTCTTTCACGCCTTCTTCGAACACTTCTGGATTTTTACCGGCACGCAAGTTTAATTTCTTTTCCACTTGGCGGAAAAGTGAACCACGAGTTCCTTCGGCAAAGATCACGACTTTTGATTTTAAAATCAAACCCGGCTCAAAGTTCGCCTTCGGTTTACCATTTTTATCACGGCCTTTGTCGCCAGTGCGAACACCGACAATTTTGTCACCTTCATACAAAGCTTCAACCGCCGCAAAGCCTGGAAAAATATTAACGCCTTTTTCTTCACACTTTGAAGCCAACCAGCGATTTAATTTGCTGACAGACACAATATAGTTCCCGTCGTTATGAAACGGCGGTGGCGTGATTGGCATTTTGAAAGAGTAATCAGAACCTAGATAATAAACCGCATCCTTTTTTACTTCCGACTCAATCGGGCAGCCTTCTTCTTTAAAGTTTGGCACAAGCTCTCTTAAAGCTTTCGGATTTAAAACCGCACCAGAAAAACTGTGCGCGCCCACTTCAGAAGCTTTCTCTAAAACAACGATCATTTGCTCGGGGATTTGTTCGCCTTGTTTTTTTCCAGCGGCGACATCTTCGTTGTGTTTTTGAATTTGGTTTTGCAAATGCAAAGCGCAAGACAAACCGGCGGAACCACCACCCACGATCAGGACATCAACATCCATCGTTTCGCGAGTCACACCTTCTGGAAGATCATTGTATGTAGACATTTATTTCTCCTGCTATTCTTCGGAAGATTCTTCTTTCACTTCCGCTTGAGGAGCTAGTTTACGAACCGGCGTTGTTAGCTGACTTTGCACTTTAAGCTCTTCTTCATCACGGCCTCCCGGATAAAGACGCTTTTTAGCTTTAACGGCAATTTCCGCCTCTTTGGCCTCATCGTAACGAGGGCCGCTAAGCTCCTGCGCGTGAGAGGTCAAAACCAAAGCCATATTGATAGCCAATATTGCAAAGAAAACTCGGATCATGTTCCAGCTCCCCTAAATCGCTCCAATGAGCCAATTCAGTGTGAATATAAAAACTAAATGAGAAAGATGTCACCAGAAAATAGTGCTGGAAATCTAGAGAGTTGTCTATGGGGCGAAGGGCCAAGAGCTCATCCCACCGGCAGACGGCGGTGATATTTCATGGGGATTTGTTTGCGCACATTTTCAATCTGTTGGCGCGATAAAGTATTGATCACAAACCCCGGCCCGCTTTGCGTGATTTCGCCCAGGATATTGCCCCAAGGATCAATACTGATTGAATGACCGTAAGTCTCTCGCGTGCCGCCCCTAACACCTCGGTGAGTTCCACCTTGGGCACTGGCAACAACATAAGACTGACTCTCAATCGCACGTGCACGCAGTAAGATATTCCAGTGGGCCTCACCTGTTTTTACTAAAAAGGCTGCCGGCACCAAAATCAAATCCACTTCTTTGCGAGCATATTGAGAAAATAATTCGGCAAAGCGCACGTCATAACAAATCGCTTCGCCCACGCGCCAACCATCGACCTCTAAAATATTTGGCTTTTGCCCATGGCGAAAAGCATCGGATTCACGAATGGCTTTTTGCCCCTCCAGCTGAATATCAAACAGATGCATCTTTTGATAAGTGGGCTGCACTTGTCCGGAGGGAGTGATTAAGACTGACGAATTGTACAAATGTCCTTCGATCAACAAAGGCACCGAGCCCAAGTGAAGATAGGTTTTATATTGTACAGATAATTCAGAAAGGCGGGAAAACAACGAATGAGAAAGTTCAAATCCAGGTATTTTTTCACCTTCTGTCAACCGCAGGTAAAGGCAGTTTTCCGGAAAAGTGACTAAGCGTGGTTGGTGTTTTTCAAAAACCCTTTCAAGCAGGGATTCCATTTGCATCAAATTGGTATCGACGTCGTCAATAGACGTCATCTGCACATTTGCAATAACCAATTCGGCGGCAGACATGGATTTACTCCGCGTCGCGAATCACGGACGAAGTGCGTGCTTCTTTAATTTCGCGACAATTCCACTTAGCTTCTTCTAAGTTCTTGCGAACATTAGAGATGTATTCTTCGCAAGAACCCGTAATTTGCCCTGAACCAATCGTTTCATCGACACCTTGTTTTGTGTAGATAGCGCGGCACTTTTGATCTTCGCCCATTTCCACACGCAAAGTGCGGACATTCTTTTGATTGCGGCAAAGAACTAACGAGTTTTCCAGTCCCGCAAAAGCCGTGGAAGTTCCTAGAATTACAAGGGCTGCTGTGATCATTGATTTTTTCAAGGTGCATCTCCTACGTTTTGTACCCAAGTTTGATTTTATAGAAGCTCAGGACGGACTAAAATAGAGAGAACGCTGAAACAATTAAACTTGGACTTATTTTGGACTTTGTCTTAGGCAATCTTTGCCGGTTTCCATGAAAACCACCATGGCAGAGATAAAAAAAGCCGACACTGAGGTCGGCTTTTTATGAGCTACTATGCAGATTTAGACTTAGTAGCTTTTTTAGAAGTCTTCTTTTCTTTAGAAGCTGCTTCAACCAACTTTACATTTGAGTAGTCGATGAAGCCTTCTTTTTTTAGAAGACCGTCTTTTTTGTCATAGTGTGTTTGAACTTTCACACCTTGAACTTGGATCTTCATAGCAGCCGCGTTTACAGCCAATACAGACCCTTTTTTACCTTTATCAGAACCAGTGATTACTTGGACAGTTGCGCCCTTTTTAATTTTCAATTTCATGTCTGGCCCCTATTTCTTTACAGTGCTCATTTTTTTACGGATACGCGCTTTTACCGCCAAAGCTCTTTTAGACATTTTAGCGTCATCAGAGTTAAGGATGTAAGAGTCAAAACCGCCAACATGCTCCATATCACGGATAGCGCTGGTAGCGATTTGTAGACGAACCATAGAATTCAAAACGCGGCTAAAGATGCGTTTTTTCTGAACATTTGGTTGTGCAGTTGATTTAGTTTTGATGTTGGAGTGAGAAACCAAGTTTTTTACAACAGGGCCTTTTCCAGTGATTTCACATTTGCTCATAACGAAGCTCCTCGGCTTTTACCTATATACAAACTAGCTATTAGTCTGGACAGCACGATCCGGGTTAAATTAGGAGGCGCCGCAAACAAGAAGTAACGATATAAGGTAAAAAGATACTTGCTGGCAACTCTTTTTTCTTGTACACATCATGATCTCGCAACCAATAGGACATCGAAAGAGGACTTTAATGAAAAAGACTACTCGTAGCAAATACCGTCAAGAATTCTCCGGCGACCACGTATTCGATTACAAAGATCCAGCATCTTTGACTCGTTTCATCGGCGACGGTGGTAAAATCACTCCTTCTCGCATCTCTAAACTCAGCGTAGCGCAACAAAAACGCGTTGCTGCGGCAGTTAAAAAAGCTCGTAACTTGGCTCTATTGCCAGGTGGGTCTGATGCTTTCGATAACTTCCACAGAGCTGAAGCTATCTCTCCAGTTCCATTCGAGATCTAATCAATCTTTGAACTGAACTAGATTTCCTATTGGATACTAAAAAGCCGGTTTAAAAACCGGCTTTTTTTATTTCTATTTTCGCCTATTTAGGTTTGGGCTCTTCGAGCCAGCTTAATCCAGCACCACGCCGTGACGATCATCATCACCATGTAGCTTTTACTCGAAAACTGATGCAGGACCGGGCCCGGGATTCCAACAAAAGACAATTGATCAAAGGGCACCCCCCAATTCAAAAGCCGAATCCCCAAGATGGGCAAAGCAAAGACCGTCCAAAACTGCAAAACGGCCACAAACCAGATCATCTCTTGTAATTGAGCACGTCTATATTCCAGAACCATCAATATAACAGGCAGTAATACAAATAGAACACCTGCGACGGTTGCGGCGGTCTGACGTTCCGGAATCACTCGAAAGATCACCAGAACCGCCCCAATCACCACCACTTGCGCCATCAAATATCCAAGAAATGCATTTCGTCTCATGTCTAGGAAGCTAGTCCAGGGGGCCGGACAACTCAAGCCTGAAACCCGCATAAAATCGTTGCGGGGGCCGGCATGTCCGGGCCTTTATGTTGCAATGCTTCCTTATCGAAACACGATGCGAACATCGGACAACTTTTAAGGAGAATTTCATGGAGCAACTTAATTTATCACTAAGACAATTCGGGTTAAACCCTTTGGAATGGGACATTCAACGCCTGCAAGGGTCGCAATATCTCATCAGTCACAAATACGACGCCGGCTTTGAGTTTCACGGGCAAGTGGAATATCGCGCCAGCAAACCTCGCTGGAAATTTCTGCGCTTGTGGTCGATCTAAAAGATCTCACACCGAACTGAAAACAGACTGCGGTTCCAGATATTTTCTTCGGTCATCATTGTGTTTGCCATTCTTGGCTGAACACTTTCTTGGCCCGGCTCAAGAGCCACTGGAACCTCTTCGCCTGGAAGTTTAGCAAAAATCTTACGGCGCAGCTCCACCCATCCCTCTTCTCCATTGGCCCGGATGTACACCGAGCGCAGACGACAAAAGGTCGCAAGCTCTGCCTCTTGCATCCAACCAAATCTTTCAAGCGTCGGCTCTGGCGGCTTTAAGCCCCAAGCCAGACGAGTCATCAACTCAACCCCATCCGTGATGGCCGTACGGGCCTCTGCTACTCCAAAGAGCTGCGCTGCACATTCTGTGGAAGCCTTATTGATCCCATCGGCCACTTTTTTAAGGGTCAGGAAATATTCATAGCAAGAACCCGGACTGTTCCCAAGCTGGCAAGCCTCTTTAGAGCGCTGGATGCTCGGAGGAATGACGTTCTTTTTTTCTTTTAAGGCAAAGATGCTGCCTTTTTGGTCTTCTTTGAAAGAGTCCAGTTGGGTGTCACATATCGTGCGTGGAGGTTGCAGTAAAAAGATCACAAATATAGCAACAATCAGAACTAATAATACGAGAACTGGCTTTGGCAGCGAGTTGATGAAATTTTCCATGTAAAAAAGGATAGCTTATATCACGCGTTAGTATCCAGAGATTTGAATTAGATTTGACAAAGTCCGTCCAATTTCATAATTTCCAAACCTCGTCGGGGCGTAGCGCAGTCTGGTAGCGCATCTGGTTTGGGACCAGAGGGTCGTAGGTTCGAATCCTATCGCCCCGACCATTTTTTTAAACAGCGCGGCTGTTCAGTTCGTTACTCTCATTCACCCATCTGTTTAAAAAAATTTGCTAGACCCCATCGCTGAGGCGCTGGGGCCTATTTTGGGGGCTTTGCCCCCTTTCTTTTTTCTTGATGAGGGTGGCTTTGGGTACTTTTGATCAGAAGAAATTAGATCAGATTAAAAATACTCTTAAGGCTGAGTTTCAGCCAGTTCGTCTTTTTCTTTTTGGCTCGCGTGCTAATGGTACTGCCTCGAAAAATAGTGACTATGATTTTGTCATGGTGGTTACCGATTCAAAAAAATCTTCTATTGACGAAATGAGCCGAGCTCGATCCTTGATCTTTAAAAATCATGGCGTTATCGCCGATGTCTTTATCTATTCTAAAAAAGAATTTGATCAGTGGAAGGATGAATTCAACTCTATTCCTGAAACGGCTTTGAATACTGGCAAAGAAATCGAGCTATGAAAATTTCTAAGACCGTTCAGCAATGGATTAAATATGCTCGTACGGATCTTAGTATGGCGAAGGCTTCACTCCAGATTTCTAGCCAGTACAAAAATGGCGCAGCCTTTCTTGCACAGCAAAGTGCTGAAAAAATCGTAAAAGCCTATTTAACTTTCAAAAGAATTCGCACACCTAAGACCCATGACATGGAATTTCTTTTAGCTGAGGTTGCTAAAATAGATCCCAACCTTGCCAAGAAAATTTCAAAGGCTGAAGGCCTCACGATCTATGCCGTCACATACAGATATCCTGACGCCGAAAGAAAAACTATGACAGTGGCTAAAGTAAAAAAGGCCATTCAGATTGCTGAGGAAGTTTTCGAAGCTTGCCTTAAAGCCATAAAATCTTCGTGATCTGAACAAACAATCACATTCTCATCAGCCGTTTTAGTTAGGTTTCTAACTCTTCTAAGACGTAGCCTCAACAATTGCGAAAAGCAATTTGAGCGGCTCGGAATCGCGTGACGCCAGCAAAACATCAGCTGGAAGGCAGATGAGACAATTGATCCGAACTGGCATATATTCAGCGAGCTCGTACGTGTCGATGCGGTGGTCGACAATGTTGATGAAGTTCATCATTGCGAACAACATCACACCCGAAGTTGGTTCGGTCGTGCTGGCAAGACTGTCTTCACTCGCCCTGCTCGTTTTGAGACATTCATATCCATTTAACCAAACTTAAGTCCCCCCATTACACTGGTAAAATTCCTTAACAAACGACGACTTGTTTTGAGCCAAAATCTCAACGTTGGTCGCGAAAATGCGAGGAGTTAACAATATGTAAGACAAAGACCCTTTGATTTTAGATCTAAACATCCGAGAAGTCAGGGGTGAGATGTTAAAATCTAGTCAACGAGAAAGTGAATGAAACGTTTTGGACGCTACTCGAGAATTTTGATGGCCATAATACTTAGCTGTGTGCAGGGAGCTCAAGCTGAGACGTATGTCCTTCGAAACTCCTCGTCCGAATGTTCACCACTTCAGCAAAAAGTTTTTTATAAAATTAAAACCGGCGACACCTTAGGCGGAGTTCTTTATCGCTTCAACATCGGTCCGTTGTGGGGACCGCAACGCTTCGTTGATAAAACAGCATCATCAAACCAAATACCGAAACGCGATACTCTGCGCGTGAATGATACGATTGTTTTGCCTCTTCACTGCCAAAATGAACTGGATAAATTCATCACCGAAGAAAAAAATGGCGACATCTATGTAGTGGCTTTAAAGACCGAGGACGTTCGCCAAACAGCAGCGGAAACTCCGGCCCCCGCTCCCCTAATAGCCCCCGTTGCTACGACAACTCCAACTCCAACTCCAACCCCTCCTCCGACCTTAACACCAGCGCCCTTAATAGACGCATCCACCACAGACTATTCAACAGTGGGAGTTGACATCTATGGCGAATATTCAGCATTGATCGGCGTTGATAAAGCCAACGGCACAACTGGAAAACTTTTATCCAAAATGGATCCAGGGGTGAAACTCTCTTGGTCTCAGCAGTGGGATTCCGAAATGCGCTCAGAGCTTTACTTTTCGATGTTGAACGCATCTTATCAATCAGAAAAAAACGGCGTCGCACTAAAAAACAATGAGTTTGTAAAAACCGGCTTCGGAGCTTCTATCTTCTTCAACCATAGCCACCGTCTGGAATGGGGCTTGGGATTTTCTCAAGATAGTGAAATATTTTATCGCGGTTCCGGCGTCGGCAACGGTTTGGAGTTTAATACCATTCCACTTTTGAAACTTCATCCAGAATTCAAATATCTTTTGATCGAACGCCGCCACCTTTCATTAAGTGGGCAAGCTGGAGCTTCATGGTATAGCGGTGGAACCTACGATACTTACACCGTCGACAACGGCCTTGGAGCCGATCTGTCTTTATCCGTAAAACATCAAATGGACAGCGGAAATGATTTTCACTGTCAGGCTTATTTCGAGATCAGAAAGCAAAATACATCTTTACTGGAATTAGAAGAAAAAAGTACGGGCCTTAAATGCGGACTAGGGTGGAGGATGCCATGAAGTACGTGTCTGTCGCGGCATTGCTATTTTTAGCGGCGTGTTCAAACCCATTTGGTGGCGGCCAGTCCGTGGTCGATGAAGGTCATCACCCGGGAGTCCAAAGTACTTATCCGGCTGGAGCTTTTTCAGAAGTGTTAAGTATGGGAAAACAAAACTCCGTCACCCCCCGCGGGTACGTGGTTTCTCATTCCGCCGGTGAACTAAGTAGTGAAGTCACAACCACAACTCCTCGTGGATATCAGGTTTATTCTGGCATCCAAGGCGTGTTCGTTTCGGAGACCCAATAATATGAAAACATCATTAACCACTTTCTTCTTTTTATTGGTTTTAACAATAGCGACACAGGTCAAAGCCAGCGGGCCGGCGATTACCTATCACGGACGCATCATGAAGTCTGATGGCACTCCACTAAATGCACCAACCGTTCGATTTAAAGTCCAAATTCGTACATCAGGCGCGGAAAACTGTTTGATGTATGAGGAAACGCTGACTAAAGATCTTTCGGCCAGTGCCGGTGTATTTTCCATAAGCTTAAATTCCGGTGCTGGATCACGTACGGACACGAGTGGATACTCCTTTCAAGATATCTTTTCAAACCGCGTTCCCTTCACTTTCCCCTCAGGGACTTGTTCTTCGGGAACCACTTTTTCACCCCTAGCTTCTTCAGGTCGCAGCCTTTTAGTCTATTTTAATGATGGAACATTTACGGGTTGGGAACCTGCACCGCAACAGATGATCAATCAAGTTCCTCAGTCGATTGATGCCCTTCAAGTAGGCGGCTTCACTTCGGATTCTCTTTTACGCGTAGCTAACGGTTCGGGACCGCAAACAACGACGCCACTTTCTCCCGCAGACTACAATGAATTAAGATCCCTCGTTTCCGGGACAAGCACGCTTTATGTTTCAAACTCGGGCGGCGGCGGCGGTGTCGGCGTTTCCTCCCTGACCGTAGGATCTGGCTTAACCGCCGGTGGTGTTGCCGGGGGCACCCTCTCGGGTCCAGGTACAATTGATTTAAAATCCACGGGCGTTGCCGCGGGCACTTATACGAAAGTGACGGTCGACGTAAAAGGTATCGTACAGTCAGCAGGCAACATCTCAGCAAGCGATTTGCCAACAATTCCCTTAGCGACTGGCGTTTCCGGAGTTTTACCCATCGCCAACGGTGGTACCGGAAAAACTTCGGCGACAGAGGCGTTTGATGCTCTTTCTCCCTCAACAACCAAAGGAGACATTCCTGTTTTCAACGGGACTGATCACGTGCGCTTAGGTGTAGGCGCAAATGGATATGTCTTAAAGGCCGATTCAACTCAATCCTCAGGACTTGTTTGGAGTGCGCCCATCGCCACGGACATCGCTTCGATGACGACAACAGGCATTGTGCAAAGAAATGGAGCCAACTCTTATAGCAGCGTAAGCGTGGTATCTCCACTTTCATATTCCGCTGGCACATTAACGGCCGATGTAGGAACAACCGCGGGAAAATTAGTTCAAGTGGCGAGCGGTGACAAATTACCGGTGATTGATGGTTCTAATTTGACGAATTTGTCACTCAGTCAAATTTCTTCTGGCACATTACCCATCAATAAGGGCGGTACAGGTAAAACCACGGCCAGTGATTCTTTCGATGCCTTAGCTCCAACGACGACAAAAGGGGACGTCATCGTCTATGACGGGACCAACAATATTCGCTTGCCTACAGGTACGAACGGAAATGTTTTAAAGGCGGATTCATCAAGTGCCTCTGGCCTGACTTGGGCTGCCCCTATTGCTGTTAGCTCCCCCCTGACTTACACCGCCGGGACTGTGGGATTATCATCAACCGTCACCGATGCATTGTGGAGTGCGAATTCTGGAAATGTTTATCGTTCCACCGGTTCGGTAGGTATTGGTACAAATTCTCCTTCTGAAAAATTAGAAGTGGTCGGCAAAATCAAAGGCACGGAACTTTGCATTGATACGGACTGTCGTTCGGCTTGGCCCACATCAAGTGGAGGCACCGTCACCAGCATCACGGCAGGGACCGGCTTAAGCGGTGGTACAATCACGGGTTCAGGAACGATCGCGTTAACAGCAAGTGGAGTCACCGCAAATACTTATGGCAGCGCGACCACCGTCCCCCAATTGACTGTCGACACCTATGGGCGCGTGACTTCCGCAACCGACGTCACAATTTCAGGAACGGATCCCTCAGGTGCCGCCTTAACAGCTGGTAAAATTTGGGTGGGCAACGCTTCCAACGTCGCCGCCGCTGTCTCGGTATCCGGAGACATCAGTATGGCCAACGACGGCAGCACGACCGTGACGAAAATCCAAAACAAAGCCGTCAGCGCCACCGCACCAAATTCTTCAGGACAAGTTCTGCGTTATGATGGCACGACTTGGAAACCTAATTTTATTTCTATGTTTGATCTGCGATCCACGGTCACGGGGACGGCGACGTTCGGTGCGGGCAGCACAGGATGTACGGCCGGAGAAACATTAACCTGGACCGCCGCCACTGATAACTTAGCTTGTACCGCGATCTCTTTAGATGCATCTAAAATCGTTTCTGGAACAATCGATGCTGCTCGCTTACCTTCAAGTGTCGTGACGAGCTCCGGAACTACGGGTTATGTTCCCTATCTTTCTTCCGCCTCGGCCCTAGCCAATTCTCCATTGTATGTCAGTGGCACCGCGGTAGGTGTCGGGACCACGTCACCCGGAGATCGATTCCACATCAAACAATCTGCGAGCACTGCGGGTTTACGCATTGAAGAATCGGGTTCGACGTCGTCAACAAGCTTATACCAAGATTCAAGTTCTGTTTTCACGATCAATCGCGGTAACAGCTCCACGAAATTAGTTTCAGGCGGCGGAGGTTCTTATTCCGTGAGCGTAAATAACATTCTGGGACTTTACCAAGACTCGGCCGGCAAAGTCGCTATTGGTACTTCATCACCCACTTCTCTGTTTGACGTTGTAAATTCCAATGGTCGTCAATTCCAGGTCGTCGACGGCGGAGCAAGCACCGTGAATTATTTGACGGTGACCGGAGCCGCAACGACTTTAGCCCCCACCCTGGCGGCGGCGGGTTCAGACACCGATATTCCGATTGCGATTTCAGCCAAAGGCGCGGGGCGCATCGAAATGAACGCGTCGCGAGTTTTCTTACCCACTTCAAATGCGTGCTTGGTGGTTGGCTCGGCCTACAACTCCGTCACCGGCTGCTCGGGACACACCCTGACTTTGGGTGGTTTTAGCAATACGGCTGAAATTGGTATGGCCCGCAACAACACCGGTTCTCAAGACGGTAAATCGTTGACGGTTATTTCGGGAGCGCCGAAACAAAACATCGCCGATCGTAATGGGGGTGATTTGATTTTATCCAGCGGTATTTCTACGGGTAACGGCGCAAGTAGTATTTCCTTCCAAACTGCAAGTGCTGGCACTGCCGGCGCTACCACCGATAACACACCATCCACGAAAATGACTATTCTGGGATCTGGTTGGGTGGGTATTGGTACGACAAATCCCGGCGCCTCATTAGAGGTGCAGTCCACTTCGGCCTCGGGCAACATTCGTTCTAGCAGTACCGCTTCTTTAGGAATATTGTCGGGTGGTTCTAATTTAATCATGACCACCCTGGTCCCAACGGCAGCAAATCAACGCTTAGGCATTATCGGCTTTGGCGGCTTATCAAATTCTGGCGGCTATTACAATTTTACCAGCGGCATCACGGGATGGTCGACACAAGCCTGGAGCTCCGGGGCCAACGGGACCGCGTTGGTATTTGAAACGACAGGTAATAATAATAACACTCGCAGTGAAAAAATGCGTCTTGATCAGAATGGCTACTTAGGTATCGGCACAGCCAATCCGAATGCTCCCCTGCACGTTTCGACGACGAATGTTTCAGGCAATATCGCAAATTTCGTTTCGACGGGATCAGGCGGTGCAGGATGTAGCATTTCTTGGAACGGAACATCGTGTTCTTCCGATATTCGTTTAAAAGAAAATGTACAAACCGTGGATCTGACAACCAATTTAGATCAGCTGCTTAAAGTTCGCACCGTGCATTTTACTTGGATCAAAGATCTCAAACACGAAAAACAGACGGGCTTCATCGCGCAAGAGTTGGAAAAGTTATTTCCGGAATACGTAAAAACAGATGAGCGTGGATTCAAACAAGTGAATTACGCCCATTTTGTGTCGGTCCTGACCGCCGGCTTGCAAGAGCTTCATAAAAAATGGTCGACGGATTCTGCCGATCTTCATCGCAGCGTGGCTTCCGTCGAACAAGACGTGAGCGCGCTAAGAAAAGAAAATGCCGAACTCAAGGCTCGCTTAGAAAAACAAGATCGCGAACTTCAGCTGATTAAACAAAAATTGGGGCTTTGATTCAAACAGATCTTAGCTGATTGATCCTTAAAATCATCCAAGAAATATCATCCTCACAAGGCTGGCCCCCGCTGGCCTGTTTTACATAGGATGAAAGTTTCGGCGACAGAGTCTCAAATTCATTCTGGGCAAAGAGCTCTTTTAAAGACTTTATTAACTTTCTCTCGCCAAGGGGGCGGCCCGTGGGAGTTCTCAGTTCCACCAGCCCGTCGGTGCATACAAAAAGCGTATCCTGCGCCTTAAGAAAATACTTCGAAGTGGAATACTTTGACGAAGGACGAAGGCCTAATATGGATCCGGGCTCGGCCATCACACTCTCGGTCCCGACATTTTGACCATTTTCATTTTTAAACACAAAAGGTGCGCAGTGGCTCGCGTTGGCAAAATCCATTTCGCCAGTAACCAAATTGATCCGTCCCAAAAAAAATGTCATGCTTAAAGAGCCTTTGGCCACCTTATGAAGAACTCGATTGAGACCTTCCAAGAGTTCCCCTGGATCCGCAATTCGAACATCCTCAATGACTGAAAAATACGTTCGACTGACGCCGGTCAGTAGAGCTGAAGAAAGCCCGTGCCCCGTAACATCCCCCACCGCGATAAATAAAAAATGATCCACCTCGAAGTGATACAACCAATCGCCGCCGCAGCCATGCATCTGCTGAGTGTATCCAGCCAATGAGTATTCCCGCGTCCTTACGCTCATCTCTGGAAAGAAACTCATCTGCACCTGTTCGGCCATGCGAATCTCCGCATCCATGGAAGATTTTTTCTCTTTCACGGCAATCAGATCCTCGATACTTTGAGTCATTTTATTGAAGTTTTTCGATAAGGTCGAAATTTCTTCTGATCCACCTTGCTCAAGGGCCTCGATACGGACCCCGTCCTGACCAAATTGCTCCACCTGTTGGGAAAGCCTTTCAAGGCTGTTAGTAATTCTATTTAAAACATAAGAAACACCAATATCAGCTAGGGCCAAAAAAGCAACACAGATTAAGAAGGCCATCGCCATTTGATATTGCAGACTAGAGATCACCAGGCGCTTAGGAGCCACCGTTAAAAAAAATCCCAGCTTCGGCACGACCCGGTAAGCGACGAAAGCCATTCCGTCTTTGGCTTCCTCTTCAACAAGACCCTCTATCACGCCACTTTTTAAGACTTGTTGAAGTTTACCACTTCTCAGTAGAACCTGATCCTCATTTTTTGCAGACATCTGTTCTTGAAAAAGAATTGTGCCTTTTTCATCCACCAACATGGATCTGGACCATTCAGGGACACTTAATTCCCGTTGAAGATTTGCTATCAGATGACTCGAATCCACGTCCTGGCTTATTCGTTCTAAGAACCGATTCTTCTGCATGACCATATCAACAAGCAGATCTACTTTTTCGTGATACTGGTTGTACAAAAAAATACCGGCATTTGCCAAAACCGTGACCAAAAGTAAGAAAGAAATCAGAAGTTTAATTTGGGCATTGAGTTTCATCAAAGAATCCATTCTACTACAAAGGTGTCACTTCAACGTCTCTTATTACAGTTCGGCACTCTTAATTTAGCACTCTTATTTGTGGCCGGCCTGTGTGTATCCGGAATTATTTTGATGCGCACTCAGCATCAGTTTTTCTTTGCGGGCGCCGGTTATTCCCAGCCTATCGCCTACTTTCACGGACCTTCGGGAGAGCTTGAGTATCGACCCTATGATTCATTACGATGGATGTTAACGCCTCCAAATACCATTCTCCGAAACGGTGATTATCTTCGAACCGGGAATGTGAGCGCATTGATAACCACCTATGGCAAGTACACCGTTATAAAAATGCTCCCAAACTCTCTGATTCGATTAAGTTTAAGAAATGGGATGATTCACCTCGACGTCCAGCAAGGGGAAGTCCAACTCCCTCCGGGAGCCGACGTTGAAGTTTCACGAAATTCCTTGCCCCCTGCCACATCCTCAATGACCGACACCCAAAACGTCGATGTGCCGAAGGCGAAAACCGATTCTGCAAAAATCAAAAGTCAAAATCTCGTCATCAAGGGAGTGCAACTTTATCCTAAGCGAAATTCAATCCTGCTTTATCGCAAGCAGGCTTTGATATCGATATCGCTTCCGTTTGAATGTCGTGAAGAATGTGTCTTTGAGATATCGTTAAATGGAAAATTTGATGCCACCTATAAGCGATCCGGTTTTCCCACAGAAATCCCGTACACCGTTAATAAACCTGGCACATACCAATGGCATCTGAAAGGTCTGGGTGTCGATGAGGTCGGAGAATTTGAAGCCATCGAATATCATAAAGACGAACTTCAAAAGTTCCTCCTGGAAAACCGCGATTTAGATATCCTCAACTAGCCAGTCCGTTGCTCGTTAGTGCGCAGTAAAGTACTTTGCAGTTCAAACTTGGACTCTCGAAATGGGTCAAGTCTCCGAAAAATTTTCTGGAGGCTTTATGAATTTTTCTTCGGCACTTGGAGTTATCGCGGCAATCGTTGTTTTCGGGGTTGCTATCTTCACCTCAACGTCTTCTCGCGAAATATTTTTAGATCCCCACGGCATTCTCATTGTCATCGGGGGCACGATGGCCGCGGCCTTTCTCTGTTTCCCAGTGTCCACCTTTCCCCAAATGGTGAAAGTCGTCATTCGTAAGTTTTTGGGAAAATACGGACATCGTCACGCCAATGCGATTCGCGAAATTGTAGAAATGTCGAAGACCCAAAAAGAAGATGCCCAATTATTTCGAGAAAAAATACCGCAAATTAAAACAGACTTCTTGCGCGATGGCCTGAAACTTTTGGTGGACGGCGGTATGAACGACAAACAACTGGATGCCATCCTTAAAAAAAGAGCCGACGTTCAATTTAGACGCCATCAGAAAGAGGCCAACATCTTTAAGACCCTGGCTAAATTTCCGCCGGCCTTCGGCCTTATGGGAACGACCATTGGTATGATTGCCTTACTTCAAAGCTTAGGCTCTGCCGACGCGTATTCCCGCCTGGGGCCAGCCATGGCCATAGGTTTAGTGGCGACACTTTACGGTATCGCTCTGGCCAATTTTGTTTTTATTCCACTGGGAGAAAACCTTGCCAAATTAAATGAAGAAGACGAACTTTTGCGCGAGTTAGTCATCGACGGCATTCGACTGCTTCGCGCCCAAGAACATCCTCTGGTCGTTGAAGAGTTCCTGGTTAGTTACTTAAATCCGACGGAGCGCCACAAGCTGCAGGCGAAAGCGAGCTAATATGGGTGCACTAAAAATTAGACCAGATGAAGAACCATCCATTTGGGATAGCGGTAATGAACCCCCGCGACGCCCCCCCGAGCATGAAGAAGAGGGCGAAGGAAGTTGGCTGGTGTCCTATGCGGATATGATGACCCTGCTGGTAGGCTTTTTCGTGGTTTTACAAAGCTTTTCGAAAATCGATTCAAGTTCTTTTGAAAAAGTGAAAAAAGAAACGACGCAGCTATTCGGGGGCGAATATCAAATGCCCTTCGAAGATTTAAAAAAACAGCTTGAAGAGGTCGTGAAAAAAATGAACGCTGGGGATCAGGTCGTATTTACGCAAACAGAAGAAGGAATCGAAATCACCTTTCGCGGTGCCCTTTTTTTTGAAACGGGTTCCTATGAACTGCGCTCCGAAGCCATTCGTCTGTTGACGGATTTAATTCCCGTCATATCCGAAAAGGCGAAGGACTTTGGCATCGTAGTTGAGGGACACACAGACAGTCGACCGCTGCTTACCGATGGTCCCGTCGCCACAAACTGGGAACTCTCAAGTATCCGAGCATGTCGGGTTTTAAGACTCTTCTTAGAAAAAGGTTTTGCGGCTTCAAAAATCAAAGCCCTCGGCTGGGGAGACACCCGATCCATCGCCTCTGACAAAAATCCTGATGGGAGCTGGAACGAGTTCAACCAAGCACAGAACAGACGCGTGGTCGTAAAAATATTGAAAAACTTCGAGGCAAAGTAAAATGAAAAAAAATTTGTTGAGCGTTTTTATTTTAGTTCCTTTACTTCTGACCGCGTGCATGTCTCCACGAACCATCCGTATCGAGTCGACGCCGTCCGCGGCCGCGGTGATAATTTCGGATAAAGTCATTGGCGAAACGCCTATCGAAATATCTGAATCAAACTATCCCGATGAATTTAAACAAAACTATTTAAATATAAAAATAACGAAGGCTGAGCATGAAGAAAAATCGGTCATTGTTCCCACACAAGGATTACAAAACTTTACAATCAATCTTTTGGAATTGAACCAGAAGTACTTTGAAACGATCGTCCTTAAAAGCTTTCAACGTCCGCAGAATGAATTGGTGCGTGAACTTCTTCAAATCCAGGGTCTCCTTTTCTCAAAAAAAACAAACGAGGCAGAAAATCGCCTTCAAGTCTTTATGAAGGCCTATCCGAATATCGCTGCCGGTTATGTCTTGCAGGCCAACATCGCCATCGAAAAAGGCAACCGCGCTGAAGCTAAACAGTTAATTGTCCGGGCACTGTCTCTGGACCCCAATGACGCCGTTGTAAAAAGAATGCTTGAAAACTTGTCAGGAAGGACAACCCAATGAAAAATATTAAAAATTTATTTTTCATAATTTTTTCGACAATTCTACTCGCCCCTCAGACTACCTGGGCGCTGTCTGAAACTAGCGTTGAAAATTTCGAACGTCAGGTGGAGCAACAAATTTTAAGACTTTCCACGGTGCATTTTGGAACTTCGGAAAATGTTGCCGCCAGTGTAAAGGCCGTTACCAAAAAAACCGCCGCTCCCGCCCCGAAAGAAACTGAAGCCCTGGATGTTGGATATTTGCCCGCCCCTGTGGCGGCCATGGGAAGTCCTTCATCAGAAGAACTTGAGATTGATCGACTGGAAATCTCTATGGTCATATCTTCTTTAGTAGATGAAGCGGCCGTGCGATCTTTACGTACGTCCGTACAAAGAATGTTTGCCCCCTATCGGCCGAACATCCGCGTTCAAAAAGTCAAATTTACTGAAGTGATAAAACCAAAACCGGCCGCAGAAGCCACCCCGAAGGAGCAGCCAAAAGAAATCAAGGCCCCGGACTTTACGAAAAAAGACATCCTGTGGGCGATCATCGTGCCAGTTTCAACTTTTTCTTTAGTTATGGCCCTTTATTTTGCATTCTCAAAACTCAGCGAATCGCTTCGAAGCGCCAGTAAAAATCTGGCGGCGGAAGGAATTCTAATTCGTGGAAGCGAACCGAAGGGGCAACTTGCGCAAAACTTGAAAGAAGCGGAAACCGATCCCAAGCGGGTGGAGACTTTGGTCAATGAAAAGATCAACCCGAAGGATTTCCTGGAATCTTTAAAAAAGCTGGCCGATCAAGAACCCGTTCGCTTTATTTCGGTTTTGTCCGATTCTCCCTCTGACATGTTGGGGCTGAGGTGGTTTTTAAGTCAATTGCCCACCGAAACCGCCGAAAGGCTGAACAAGTTCCTAGGCCAAGAAAGATTAAGAAAAATTATGACGCCCATGTTAGCGCCGGCGAACTTTTCAATGGGTGCCTGGGCGCAGGATCTCAATGAAAGAGCGACGCTGAAACATTTGGCGGGCCGTGATTTCTTGGAAAGCATTTTCAGTGGGGATGATCTTTCGTTTCTTTATCAACTAGAAACGGATCATATCTTCCAACTGGCCTCTAAAGAAAACAATATCGCATATTGGAAGGTCTTAGCCGAGCTTGCCAGTTCAGACTATCTTTTAAAGAAATCCACCGAGCTTGAAACCACGCAGTGGGCGCAAATTATTCGCAGCTCGAAGGTGACCTTGGATCAGGCCAAAGATAACTCAGAAAGATTGATCGCCGCCTTAAAAAGCAACTACAGCAAACCTGAATTACACCAAGTCATTGATGTAGGGTTTGAAGATAAAATATCGGAACCATTACTGCAAAAGCTTCAAATCTTACCTTTTGGCGAGGACGAAGTGTTCTTGGATGAAATTGCCGCCGACAGCCCACGCATCAGCGAGCGTCTTCGTAAACAGTTTTGGACATTCCGTGATCTTCGAGAATTAGATATTGCTTCACTAAAGTACTTCATCGATGCACAGACAAACGAGACACTTTTTTCCTTGCTGTATGTGGCATCAGAAAAAGATAGGGAACTCTTTAAATCTCATATTCCCGAAGGAATGCGAAAATCTGTAGTCCTTGACCTATTACAACAGGCTTTGGCCCGAGCGGACGAAGCTAAACTTAAAGCGGCGATCTCCCTGACGCGCGAGACGCTACAAAAGACGATGAAGCTGTATGAAGCTGGCAAGATTTCGAAGCGCTCGGACAAGGGATTGGCCGCGTGAAGAGTCTAACCCTTTCCGTCCTTTTATTATTTTCACTCACGGCAAAAGCTGGTGAGAAAACCTACTCCTCTAAACTGATTTTGCGGTCTGGTATGGGACAGTTGACCAATACCGGAACGCAGAGCGGAAGTGCCGTTTCCGTAGGAAGTTTAAACTTACAGTATTTAAAATTTCTGAATGAACGACTGGGACTTGTATTTGGCTATATGGCTGAATTTGACGTGACTAATGGTTCGATGCCTGTCTCTGGCATGGAAATCGGATCGAGATATTATTTCTACAATACCGGAACGACCACGACCGAAAAATCAGATTGGGGCGTATCCCGTCAAAGAAGTTTATGGAACGCTTATTTTGCCCTTGTTTATGGCAAAAGAGACTTTTATTTGGGTCCTGACTATCAGTCCAACGACGCCACCTCGACTCTTAAAGGCGAATACGCCGTGATGAACCTGGGGGCGGGAATCGATTACTATTTGAATTATCGCTATGATTTGAATATCGAGCTATCAACCAGCGCCCTTTCTTTTGCCAGCTCTGATGCCCGTGTGAATCTTTCGGAAACTTTTTTAAGAATAGGAATTGGCTATGTCTTTTAAAAACGAAATCATGCTCAGCGAAGTCCGTCGTATTTCTGAAGAAAAAGTGGAAAGGTATCTTTTGAACCTTCAAGAAAAGCATTTTGCCGTGGTGGCAGAGAATTTGGAATTACGAAATATACTTGCGAATGTGTTGCAAAATCAAGAAAGGCTTTTAAACCAAATTGAGAGGCTCAGCCGCCCCAGTTCCGGAGCCGATCTTCCCTTTAAAGCCCTTGAAGAAAAAATCGCCGCGCTGGAGATGAATTTGTTTAAATACCTTTCGATGGATACGGAGTCATGTGGAGATCCCGGGAACGCGGAACTAAGAAAACAACTTAAGAACATGTTTTTGGATGAGATCGCCAAAAAAAATAGAAAGCCCTGAGTTCAGAAAAATCTTTCTTCGTTCTTAATCTCGACGACAGCTCTTATACCAGCGCTAGCCGCCATCGCTGTCACTAACGTCCGTAGCCCCCCGATTGTTCGTCCGTGACTGCCCAGAAGACGACCACAATCCTGCTGATTGATATCGATGGAATATTTGGTGGTTCGCTCCCCGACTTCATATTCGACTTGAAAGGAATGGGAAAGAATCATTCGCAGAACACTTTTAATTACGTTTCGAATATCATTCCGAACCTGCAAATTCTCTTCTTTGTTTTTAAGTCCAGTTGCTTTTACGACCAAGACCTTTTCACCCATTTAAGACTCCAGTTCTTAAATTGTAAAAGAAGGACCGGGCCATGAATAGATGGTCGAGAAAACTTCTGCTTATCTTAGGTATGCAATGAACAAAGAGGCTTACTGTTTTTGAGACTTAGAAAAATCAAACGGGAAAAGCTGCACGGACAATCGAAACACTTCATTATTTTCTTGTTCTCGAGAAAGGAGATGACCAATTCGTTCGACAAACGCCCGAATCTCTTGCTTAACTTCTTCGACTGAGCTTAAGCTTCCCGAGACGGTGAGCGTCTGGAATTCGCGCTCTCCGGCAGGGATGGCGTTCAAAGCTTTTTCGGCAATTTTTAAGTGATCACGATGAATATCTCGGAACGCTACGTGCGGAAGATCATCTTCCAAGACTACATTTTCAGTATCCACCCGGTATTGCCCTGGACCTGTTTTTTTTAAAAATTTACGACTTACCAGATCCTTGACGATAGCCTGCACTTCCGTTTCTGGAATTTGCAGCTTTCGAGCCATGAGTAAAATTGAGGGTTTTTCAACAAGTTCAAAAAAGCACAACACCGGCCAATAAGCCCAATGCATCATCAACAAACTTTCCGCCTTAATTATACTACGAGATTTAAGAACAGGTCTTAGCCCCATACGAGAAAGCATTCGATTGCGTGCCTCACCCGTAATTTTCATTTGTTCTAAGATCGCGGCGGCCCAGTTCGCGGAAAACTTCCAGGACTGTGTGCCTTTAAGAATTCCGGCTAAGGGACCGTGTGCAACGCCTAAATCACGCGCCAAAGCCCGGATGCTATATCTGGTATTTTTAGATTTTTGCTTTTTGTAGTAGTCTCTAAGGAGATTTACAAAATCTTCTCTCCAAGGCGTCATATCAACCTTTTACCTTCAGGCAGAGTCGCATTCAACTTCCTGATAAACCTGGGAAAAAATGTAAATCGCAACTTCGCGTCACCGTTTTATTCAGGATCCAGCAGGTCAATCTTCAGTTCAAAATCGGCATCTTGGGCCGACGCCACCGATTGAATTTTCAATCTCATTAAAAGCCCATATAATTCATTTCGGTACAGTTCAAACTCGTTCTTGCTGCCCCTAAAAACAAATCTATGATTATCAGTGACCTTATCAGATTTCGTAATCTTATAGGGATGATTCATAAGAAATATAAGATCATTAAGCCTATCCGGCTCTACGTTTAGCTTGGACACCATCTGCAGGGCTCTTTCCGATGAAACCTGTAAGTCTCCTGACATGACTCTAAACACGGTGCTTGCCGACACCCCTAGGATGCGCGCAAACCCCCTCATGGAGATGCGAGAATTACGGGCTTTGAGTTTTTTAAACTCTTCTTCTAGAAGCGCTATAAAGTTCTCATTCCATCCCATTTATAATCTTCCCCAGCCCAAAACTATTAGAGACCTCGAGTGTCAATCAAGGTATTGGACCATTTTCTGTGCAATGGGATTGACCACCGAGAGCGAACTTAAAAAACATATTTTCCAAAAAGCTATTTTAGGTTGCTTCTAGCTTATTAAAAATTTACAAGATCGCCGTCCGTCGCAGAGGAGACCCCCATGAGAATCATTTATTATATTCTTATCTTCATCACCCTTTGCCAGGGAGCCCAGGCTTTTTTCGTTCGCGTGGGAAATAATGGTGATGGTGTCTTGGTTCATGATGAAATTTACCTGCGCGATCTTTATGAAATGGGTATCCATAAAACACCTTGGTTCGGATCGGACGTTGTTCCTGCCATCCAAAGTCGGTGGGCCCAATCCCCTCTTTTTGGCACCTTCGCTACAGAAGCCCCGCTTTTAGTTCAAAAGTTTTCAGACGCTGAAAAAGTAACACCCGGCTTAGGTGCCGTTCTGATTTCTTCTTTAAACCGCATGAAATTCACCTTTTCCTCTGACGAAAAAATTTTTGTTGATAATGTCGAGCCGGGCTTCGTCGCTTTGGCGGTCAGAATCTATGAAAACGTCTACATCAATGAAAAGCTTTGGCAAAAAATGGCGTCACAACAAAGAGTCGCCCTGCTAATTCATGAAGGCCTGTATAGTTTTGCAAAAACCAGCTGTGGCGAGGACTTTTTAACGTGCAAGCAAAGCTCTGAGGAAATAAGACCGTTGGTAGCACAGCTTTTTCAAGAAACGCACCCGGTGGATTTTATTGATCAACTTTTTTCCAAACTGAAAATAGCCCCGCTTTACCGAATGTGTAAAGATCCCGCACTTGAGCTTAAGGTCGAAATACTTCAACAAAAGGGTCTTACCTGTGATACCGATAAATGCGAGCCCAAATATCGCGCGACCAGATCGGCGGCTTTTACGGAAATCACGGATGTTTACAGTGATCTAAGCCGGTTTTGCAATCTTGCTAGCCAGCAAACAGCGGCAACGGGCTTGCCGCTAATTATTAAAATATCCGCACAGATCCCGAAGTTGGAAGTCTTAGAGAACGGCTATATTAATTCCAAGAAAGAAGCTTACAGCGGCCAAATCGCATTGTCTGTCGCTGCGACGACGCAATCGTTTCCCTTAGAGGTCGTGGTGAAAGATGAAAAAAGTTGTAACATGTCGCTTTTCATACAATATGCGCAAATTTTAAACTTCGCTAAAAATACGACTATTTCGGCCCATAGCTATTGTCACTGACAATAGCTAACCAGGCCGCTCGTTTTATTGATTGATTCCGCAATCTTCAAATTTGAGGCGCGGATACTCGCCCACATTACACCATTTCCATTTACCCCCGCTACTAAAGTCGAAGTTACTGGATTCATAAACATTCCCCGGCGCCTGGTTTTTCATGTCGGCGTCGAGCTCGCCAATGCTATTTGCGCTGGCAGCATCAACTCCGTAAGGAAATGATTCTACCCGATAAAGCACACTGGATGATGAAACCGTGGGATTGTTAGTAATATCCACACGGAAGTTGGGAGACTGAGAGCTGGTCGCCATCGTTGATTGCGGCGTGAATTTTACCGCCGAATACAGCCGCTGTAATGTCACGGAATCAGTTCCCGAAGCCGGAGTGAGCGTTCCACCAAATGCCAGATTCCTAGTAGTGGTCCCGGTGTAACTGCCTAATGCATAAGAATCGGTAATGGAAGCAGACCCCATCAAATAATAACATCCGTTGCTTCCAAACAGTCCTCCGACGGAACCTCCGGGATTTTGGTTAACGAAGATTTTTGCCTTCACTTGATCCATGGAAACTTGCGAAGGTATGCAACCCGCCACGCCCCCCTTGAACACGTTACTAGAGGCTTCCGCTTGAGAAAGGACCGAAAGCGAGGCCGTAGATCGCGTCATCGTAAAGTTCTGCGTCGACGAATCTACAAATCCCAAAGCCCCGCCCGCCATCAGCCACCTATTTCCCGTGGATGCAAGGATGGTCAGATAGGTTTTAATATCCGTGTTTCTGATTGTTAAATTTTGCGGCCCGACCAGAAGCCCCACCACTCCTCCCACCCCGGGAACTGTGTTCAAGCTGCCGCCATTGCTGGAAGGTTTAACCTTAACGTAAATAACAATTTTTGATCGCAGACCCGCATCGTCATCTGCGACCGCCAAAGATGAAGAATTTGCGGACCAACCAAATTCCGAAGCAATGGCGCCCACGCGCGCTCCATCCGGACTGCTGCAGTCAATATTAGCAACGATGGTTATACCTTTAAATACGGGGGACCGAACGCCTCCGGAATTTTTAAAGGATGAAGATCCCGAGCTGTTTCCAAAAATGCCGCAACCCGCTTGCCCCGCCGTGGAGCTGGTGTTGGTCGAGGTAATATTAAATCCCAGAAATTTTACAGACTGGATGGTGGAGGTCGTCAGTGCGATCGCTCCCACGTACTGTCCGGAACCGGTGCGATTTAAATCCAATAACGCAAAGCCATTTCCATTCAAGCTTCCACCAAACGAAGAGGTATTTACAATCCCTCCGGAAATACCGCTGAGATCCAAATTTCTTCCGAGCTTGTAATAAATAAGAGCACTATTATTTAAGGCGAGCTGCAGTTGAGCGATATTGCAAATTAAATAAGCGCTGGATTCACTGGTCCCATTGGCCGTGCCGCCGTTTTGAGGGGCGTTGGCAAAGTAGGTGGACGATCCACCCGCAGCATCAAAAATATCACACGAATCCGTTCGAGTCGCATTGTAAACGAACGCACCCGAAGCCGTTAAGATAGTGCCTTCAGGATTTGTAAAAGTAATATCCACCGGTCCTGCCGTTCCGGCAGGGGTCACACAAGAGATGTATTCATCGGATAAAACTTTCGTATTGTTACAGGTGGTGCCACTGAATTTAACAACAGTGTCTTGACCATAGATATTTTCCGAGCCTTTTGAAAATCCTCGTCCCTCGAAGACCACCAAAGTTCCGCCCCCATAGTAAGCCGTAGAGGTCTTCACCGACGTAAAGGCCATCTTGTTCGCCGAATAAACTGTCAGATTTCGCGTGGTCCGATTGCGCTCAGAATCTTCGACCACGATCAAATAGTTAATCCATCCATCTTTACCCAAAGGGCCCGTCAGATTGCCAGAACTTGTGGTGTTGGCAAAACCGGTAAAGACCAAGGTGTCCGAAACGGTGGCCATGACAGAGTTCTCAGTTTCTGAAAACTTCGAATAAATTGATACTTTTAAGTTCGTGGCAATAGTCCCACCTGGATCATCAGCACTCCATGTTAAGACCCAGCGTTTTTGCAATCCCAAGGTATCCGCAGACTTCGTGGTGCTAAAGGAATAAATTAAGGGAGCGGTTACGTCCGTGGCGACAACTTGTTTAATATTTCCCGCATCGCAAGTCTTATTCCCGGCAGCATCAAACGCGCAAAGTCCGTAAAAGTAAACTCCCCCGACCGAAAGAGTGTCGGTGAACGTTCTGACAGTGCCCGAATAAATCTGCACCCCATCCGCATCCGGGGCTGCCGCGTTGGCAAAGGTGCTTGAAATTTTTCGATACAGTTTATACGTAATCGCATTACCTACAGAATATTGATTGTCCGTTGTCGACGACCATGAAAAATCCAAACCACTGACTTCTAAATTGGAGGCGAAAACGCCGTTGCCTGGAGGTGTGGTGTCGCGAATCCGCAAGTCCGTGTAACTTGAAAGAGGATTTAAATCGGTACTTTCATTCCCCACGGCATCATAAGCCACAACATGCAGTCGATATAAACGATACGGAGATAGTCCCGTCACATCACATTTCAAATCAGAATTGGCCGAATCCGGAGAAGCCGTACTGCAAGGATTCGCCGCACAAGCGCAAGATTTAAGTAAGATTTTAGCGCCAACAGGGCTTGCGGGATCGACGGAATAAACCCGGAAACCCGCATAGTCTGTCGGATAAGGAGCCGAAGGCCGATTCCATCTTACCGTCGCCACTCCCTCGGTCAAAGATTCCGTGGCGCCCGCACTTGCGGCCTTAATCCCGGAAGTGAATCCTTGAGGAGGCCGAATGTCAGGGATGGTGGTCTTCTTAGCCGAAGTGTAAGAGTTGTAAAATGTAGTGCAATTATCCGGCAGCCCTAACCCCAACGTGGACGCGTTATCACAAGCATCCACAGTGGCATAAACAACGTCGTTATCGTTTAAGGTGTAATCGGATTGCGTGATGCTTCTTCCGCTGGTGCTGGTCTTGGGTGCTGTAAACGAAGCCAGCTGTGTACCAGCGGCCGATGGATTGGGATTGTTTTTCCAAATACGCACGACATAGTTATTTTGATCCGCACTTAAAGGAGGGTTCCATGTTAAGAGCAGATCCTTTTCGGTATTTCGGAAAGTAAGACTTTGGATGCCCCCAAAATTCGGCGCCGTGAGGTCGCCGGTGGTCAAAGTGGCTTCAGCATTAATAGAGGACGTATTACCAGCCGCATCCCGAGCCCTCATACAAAAGCTATAATTGGTCCGTTCAGAAAGATTCGTGACATCATAAGTCTGAGCATTTCCCCCTGGATAAGACGCCGCAGAAATCACCACATCCGGTACAACCTTATTGCACGCATTCGTAGGCACAGTCCCAAAAGGCGCCGACTGAATGTATAATACATATTCTTTGATTCCGTCGGCGGCTCCAGCGTCTGAAGAGCCTTGTCGAGGTGCCGATGTAAAGCCAATTCGGGCGGCCTTGTCCACAGGACTGATGCTAATGATACTCCCGATTCCTAAAAACACCGGCTCCGTCATATCACCGGTCGTAAAGGTCATCACGTTCGTAGAATTGTTAACATTCCCGGAAGGATCCAAATCATCGACGCGCACCTTGTAGGTGGTGAAATCCAGAGAGTTTTCTATCGTCATTTCTTGAACTGGATTTGTAATGTCGGTCACCGCGACGGTTTTTGTTGGAGAGTTTGGCAGTGTACATCCTGCCCCCGTACAAGAATAGATGCGTCGCTCGGCAATACCCCCTTGAGAAGACACCCAAGGAGCCGTGATGTACAATGTTCGATTTCGGCCGGCCATCAAAGAAACGCCGACCGTTTGGGGCGCACCACGATCCGGAAGTGTCAGGGACTTTAAGGTCGTATTAGAATCGCAGATATCATCTTTGGTGCATGCGCGGACTCCAAAAACATAAGGAAGCTCGTCACCCAAGCCATCTACGATCATCGAGAAAGTTCCCGTGGCCGGCACTTTACCCCGAGGTATCGCTGCCCAATCCAAAGTCGAACCAACATTGGCGTAGATCAAATAATAGGAAGCCTTAGACGAGCTGGAACTTTCAGGATTCCAATCCACTTTGACGGAAGAATTTGAGGAGCGAGCCGCATTGATAATTCCGTTAAAAATAGGCGCATTGGTGTTAATGGGAGAGCCCGTGACGTAAGCAGAACCAGCAATCTTGGAGGCTCCTTTATAGGCGTCACAAGAATATTGATAGGTCACTCCCTCCATAAGCCCCGTATCAAGAATGGAGGTGATGGTCGAAATGGATGATACTCCGATTTGAATTCCATCGCGATAAACGATGACCTTATCAGCCTCGCTCGGAAAAGTGAATTCCACACGAACGCTCGAATTGGAGACTCCCGAAGCAGAAATGCAACCTTGAAACGTCGCCGTTGCAACCGGGCCCGACACCAACGACTCCGACTGCAGACATCCGGTCAACGAAATCACAATGAACGCAGAAATAACTAGATTTGCCACAGGGTTCCGAATCATTATCTCTTCCTTGCGAATAGAATATACATAATCCATCGGTGCATTCTGAGGAACCCTACATACTTTTAAGTCTCTCGATGGATATTTCACCCTGGAAAATGCACACCGTTAATGTGCACACCGACAGTGTACAAAATGAGGACAACGCGATGGTCATAAAACGGATGTCTTTAGCCAAGCTCCTTAAATCTTCTAATAATGAAATTCATGAATATTCTGAAAATAAGATGGCCGCTGGCGTTTGCCGTTTTGGGAATCGTACTCTTTTTTTCGAACACGGTCCTGGCTTATCCGGATTTTATTTCCTATGGCTACACCACATGCATTGTCTGCCATACTAATAGTTTAGGCGGAGGCCCACTCACCGCCTACGGCAAGGCTCTTTTTGCGCAAGAAATCGCCGCGCGTCCTTTCATTCCAAGTTCAATCAGCGATGAAGAGCTCGGTGAATATTCCGGATTGCTTCCCGGAGTCGTGTTGAATCATTGGCTTCAACCTTCGATCAAGTATCGCGGCCTTTCTTTGACTCGCTCCCCTGGGGGATCTAAAGAAAAAAGTGTCTGGATAAATATGCAGACGGACGTAAGCATTGTCTCTTCAACCAGCAACACCAACCGCACGTTGCTGGCTATTACTTACAATATACTGCCAGAACCTGTGGACTATTATAATAACGGAGAAAAAGTTTCGGGAGTTTCAAAGGAACATTACATTCGGACCTTCGTCACGAAATCCCTGTTAGTTCAAGTAGGACTTATGGACAAGGCCTACGGGATAAGGACTCCAGATCATACCGCCTATAATCGGGGCTTGATCGGCATGGGTAAAGATGATCAAGCTCACGGAATCATCCTGCATTACATGGGAAGTTCTTGGGATGCCGCCTTTAATTATTTTGTGGGAAATCTAAGTCAAAACGAAAATTTTCGTCAAAAAGGTTTTTCGGCTATTGCCGAATCTGATTGGGGCGAAAAGCATCGCATCGGCGCTTCCGTGGCTGATTTTAAAACCTCACTTGAGTCCACGCAGTTGTTGGCGGTGCATGACAGATATGGCTTACCGAATGCCAAAGGCAGCAGTCTATGGATAGAGGCGGGCCTTAAACGCAAAATAAGTGAAACTTCCAATGAAGAAAAATTTGGTAACTATGCCATCGGCCAACTAATGATCAATCTCACCCGAGGATATAACTTCGTCACCACGTTTGAACGCTCGCAAGAGATTAATAGTTTAAACGAACCTGATCGCAAAAAATGGGGTGTCGGATTTTTAACATTTCCCTTTCAACGCTTAGAAGCTCGAGTCAACATCACCCAAGAAAGTAGCACTTCTCCCTTTTTGGCAACCGAAGATCTTTGGGCACTTCAAGGACAAATCCATGCCTCTTTTTAAATGTGTTCTCCTTTTTGCCGTTTTTTGCATAGGCTCTTTTGGACATGCACAAGCTGTTCGCAGCGCCCCTAAAATTCGCTTCGGGACCAGTGTGGGCGTAGGCTACATTCAATGGAATGAAAAGATGGTTTTAAATCAAGGAAGCGTCAGTGAGACAGGTTTTGCCGCCTACAGTGGTCCCGCGATAAACACGGACATCAACTGGAATGGATCGTGGTGGATGTTAGGGACTCACTTGGCCGCCGCCGCCGGAAAGGCGGCCAGCGGTGGCACGCGCAACTTAGAATTCACCGACGGAACCAACAGATCCTGGTATGGATTTGTGATAAACCCCTACGCCCTTTATCGCATAAAATCGCGGTTTCTTTTAGGCGGTGGATACATCAGTCGTCTGACATGGGTGGACTGGGAACCTTCCGATCAGACTTTAAAAATAGAGGCTCAAAGTGGAATTCAAGGAGCGCCCTCGTTGCAGTTAAGGTATCGCATCAGCTCAAAATTAGAATTCGTCAACAGCTTCGGATTTTTTGGGCCCACAGAAACGCAGTGGATCTTATCCGCCAACTGGAATCTTTAGGGCATATTATCAATCCACACACGAACGAGTTCTGCCTCCGCCGGGGTTAAGCTGCCCCCTTGAGGCATGTTTTTCGGGCCATTTGAGCCCGCGCTTCCCAGCAGTCGATAATACAGTTTAGAATTAGCCGCATTGTTTTTCGAAACCAACCCCAAGCCCACATAATAACTGGCTCTGGCCCCCGCCCAACTAGAATGGCAGTTCAAACATTTACTTTCGATCACGCTTTGCGCGGGTGCAAAATTGGGATCGGCTGTCGAGCCACCACTCCCTCCCCCGTCACCAATTGGAACATTAAGTGAGGGATCAAGGGTCACACTGACGCCGTTTTTTTTGGCTAGGTAAGTGATCAGTGAGCCATGTTCCAATTTCGTCAAAGGGCGCCCAAAAACATAAAGCTCTTTGAACTCTAAGGAGTCACCAATATTATCTGGTCCCAATGAAAGAACTCGCGGCACCGAAAAAGATGTTCCCGGAACTCCCTCGGTTGTCGCGGCAGAACTTAAAATGCCATTCACCGAAAGCTCAATTTCGCCTTCATCTCCATAATTTGCCCCTATAATCGACCATTCCGAAGACGGAATCGCAATTTGATTTGAAATTTTATCATCCGGTGAAGAATAAAATATCGCGGAAATTTCAGAAGCATTAACCGAAATATTAAATCCTTGCGAATAGCGATCAAACGAATTGAAAGAGACAATATTTCCCCGACTTGAATTTTTCGCCACAATAAAGATACTTGCTGACGTTCCCGTGATTGTTTTGTCGACGGGGCTTAAGAACTGACCTTGGCTGACCGTCGGCTCAACATGCAAAACATCGCCAACCAACGTCGCGGTGACGCCTCCGTCTGAAGACAGATCTTGAGGACCTTCGATGCCTTGAACAAATTCCGTTTTTCTGTTTTTTAAGACATCAACGGCATTTCCCGTCATGACGGCGGAGGTGGAATCAAAATGGAAAAGCGTCACTTCACTCTTAATCAAGTTTTTAGCGATATCATCAGATGTGACGGCCGAAGTATTAGAGGCTAAGGTACCGCCGAAGGTCGTCTTTCCAAATTCACAGCCCGCCGTTACAATGACGAATACACAGAAAATAATTCTCATAACAACGTCCACTCTGGGCTTTCGCACATCATTAACAATACAGAGCGCCAGCGATTTACATTCGTCGTTGGTGGCGAAGTGATTTTAAGTCTTTCATTAAAGTCAGAGTAGATTTCTAATTCGGCCGCAGATATTTCGCGTGAGCGATTGAAGAGTCCATACAGAGCCGTGATTGCATTTTCGTCAAGCTCGGCCAGCTCATAGCCCGAAATCACGTTGGAAGTTATTTTTGGAGAAAGATAAACTGTCGATCCCGAAATATTTTTTGCCGCAGCGTAAATGGATCTCTCAAAATTGATATCATCCGTGTTCGTGGAACCAATTCGCGTCACACGCACTGTTTCTCCGCCTAAAATCATCTCACACACCTTGGCAGTATTAAGATGTCGCACCGTCGAAGATTGCGCCGCGAAGTCAGATATCGCATTAGAGACCGCGTCGCCACTGGCACCACCACAATCTTGAGCCGCCGTCGTACTTAAAGTTTGGTAACTTCCGTAAAAATTGCACGAGGGACCAAAACTTCCGGTCTGTGTGATAACCAGATTGTGAATCTGGGAAGTGATGCCCGCACTCATGACCAAGCTTAAATCCGGGTCCTGCAGAGGGTGACTGGTAAAATCTGATGCCGAAAATAGATCTTTAAAAATCTGTTTCATGTATTGCCGGGGCACCATAGCACCTCGAGATCCGACTTCTGATTTTTGTAATACCGGATCAACAACGATCGGGCTGACAGAGGGCAGTTCGTTGCTACCCCCTTGATGGGGTGAACCGGTCGACGGCGAAGACGAGCTTCCTTCCGATGTTTTTTGGGCGCCGACTTGTTTTAAATCCAAACACCCCGACAGGACCACAAGATTTAACAATAGAAAAAATAAGTAAGATTTTGATCTAGATTTTTTCATAATTATTCCGCGATCAGCTTTCCCTTGCCGTAGGGCAAAGATAATGTTCCATCGCTTTGCAAATTCACCAAAGGAAGCGCAAAGCTCTTCCATGGATTTTCTGGCACATCCATCAACGCAGATAACGTCGATGCCATAGCCAAGGGGCTTGGGATTCCTTTTTGTGGATAATTTTCGATGGGCGCTCCCAATCCTTGCGAACCCACGCCCCCTTTGGGAGCTTTCGTCGTGGTGTTGCCGACCACATAAGGTCCGCCACTAAAAACACCAGAAAAAATCGAAGAAACCATTTGGTCAAAACCATGCCCTGAACCTGCACCCGGTGCGCCGACGGTGCGATCAAACTCGGAATACATTTGAATGACAGTTTGATTCCATTTTCCTGCTGCCATCAACCGTGTGCGCAACAATAGCAATGCTGAAATCACGCCGCGATAATACTGGGAGGTCAGATACATCATGCCATATGACTGGGTCATATGCATGTCCCCATCCATGGTAAACCAATTAGAAGCATCCGCCACATTGGAAGTGGCCGGGTCTTGAAGCAACTGAGTCGCTGGACCGGCAATAAGTTCCAAAGCCCCCACCAAGCCATTCCTAATCGAATATTCCGCCAACGCAAAGCTTTCCGCCAACGATGATGAGCTCATATTGCGAGAAACATCCAAGAAGTTTTTTCCGCTGCCGATGATAACATCCGTCCCAGGTGAAGTACCGACGCCAAACTTGGTTCGCTGCCCATCTGAAACAGAGGTAAGAATCTGTGATCCATCTAAGGTTCCATTAATCCCGGGAACGGACGTCGATCTCATCGCTGCCTGAATCACGGCCGTGTAGTCCGCCACTAACGACGACCACTGACTTGAAAAATCCCCCAAATTGCTTTGCAGTAGCTGGTAGGTGGTGTTCACATTTTTTCTAGCAATCTGAACCGACTTGCGATCATCTGGAAGTGAATTCAACAGAGCACGAACATCACTGAAAAGAGATTGATTGGCATTACGAATAGCGCGGGCGTTATCTGTTGAAGGCTTAATCGCCTGCAACAATTCACTCAAAGGCTGAGTGGGGCTCGTCAGTTTATTCATCACTAAAGATTTTTGGGAATAAAATCTAGAATTCGCCCCCCGGTTGCGATACTGCACGGCCTGAAAATATCTATCGGAATGATCGGCTAATAGCGCAGACAAAGAAGGTGCGCTGGAAAGGGGATGCATCTGTAATGCGGCGTTGAGATCGTGTCCATCCATACCACTGCCGTATCCCCGAATTACCAAAAATGAATCTAAAAAGGACTGTCGTTCTGAAGGCGAAAAAGTTTGAAATATGTGGGGCACTAAAACACCGTTGTAATCAAAGGTTCTGTATTCGGTGCCCGTCACGTTTCTGGAGCCGTCATAGGTGAAGGCCGTGCCCGTCGACGGATTGAAATTTAATTGCGGATCGTTCGCATTAGTTCTTAACCAGTGATCAAAGGTGAAGCGAGCCGGACCGTTGTCGAAATAAATATTTACGTAGTAGCGAGGCGACACCAAATCGGCGGCCTCCGCCTGGGCGGAGCGAAATAGATTTTTAATTAAAGCATTCGCCAGGGCCTGATGAGGTGATAACGACACTCCCGCCATGACGATACCGGAGTTTTTTAAAAAAGCACGACGACTTTGGGATGAGCTCATTTTGACTCCGTGTAATATTCAGATTGAAGAATACTCTTAATCAATGACCTTAAAGACCCCGTGGCTTTAAGCTCGCGGCTTAGTTTTTCAATGAAGAGTCTATTTCGAATCGCCTCGGTGGAAAGTGATTTTGTCACATTCGCAAATCGAGAGTCCCCGCGATCATAAAGTAAAACTTCATTCCCTGTGAGATATTCGAAATAGCGTTTGGCCGCGCACTGATAAAAATCATCGATATTCGAAAGAGCCGCTCCGGCTTCGGCCAAACCATTGACGGGCTGATTTACCAGGGCACCGGAAAATGTTCTTAAATATACTTTTCCTCGAGGTTGACTCCGATGAAAATTCGCTACCGGCGTTGACGACCAAGAGTACCCCGGATCGCTAATGACCGAGTAACGTCCCATGACATAGCTGTTGCGAGATGTAATTCCATTAGGCTCCGCAGCTGATTTGCGACCGCCCCCACTGACACGCTGACCATTGCCTGGCTCGGTCCTAGCCACAGTGAAATTTCGTCCTACCATCGCCAGCTGATCCAAGGTGCCGTGACATTGCAAACAACTGGTCCCCTCTCTAAAAGGAGCTACGTCGGGACCGCCACTGGAGTCGACAAACGCGACAACGTCAGCCTCGCGAAGGACCGGAAGCTCCTTGCATAACATGGTATTAAGCATGTTTTTAATCCATCGTCGAGGAAGCTTCAGGGAACCATTGGCCAAAAGAGCATCTTCATGACCCCAATTTAAAAGCATCGTGGATTGAAACCCGAGAAGTCCACCGCCCATGCTGTCAAAAAAGTTGAAACTTGAAATCGACCCCTCTGAAGGCGTTCCCGGAGTATTAAGACTGGCCCGGCGCGCGCGCAAATTAGTATCGGACGCCTGACTGAGGGGCGGATCAATCCAGTAATCCGGAACCATGATATTTTGCGTTTGCGGTTTGATGCCCGTTAACTCGCCTTTCTGAATTCGCGGAAAGGCCAACGGAAAACTGCCCGAAAAGGTGGTCGCATTCCAGTTGGTCGCAGAACGGAACAAAAGCTGATAGGGTTGATTGTTTCCGGTAAAACTAGGGTTGATGGTCGGATCGACTTCTCTTTGTGCTACAAAGCCTGAACTTGTACGCAATACTTGTGAGTAATGTGGTAATGATGAAGAGAACAAATTATAAGTAATTGCTAAAGCTGGCTCTGTGGAATCCAGGACATCCGAAGTTCCAGCCACTCCGTAATGGCCCACATCGCCTCCGGCGAAATTTTGCATTTGATTAAAGACACCGACTTCAAACCAAGAGCGATGAAATTCATAGATGCGATTAAGAACCGCCTTACTTTCGCTGTCGGAACTGACCATGCCTTGAGAGTTTAGTTCGGCCTTATCAAGTAAATCGACGCATGCTTGCTCTCCCCTTAACGTCCCCGCCATGATCTGTAATTTCCAAGGATGCTGTAAAGGCAACGGCAGTCCCGTGAACTGCATGTAGCATTTCGCAAAGAGTTCCGTGCCAGAGAGGGATTTCGCCCAAACCTTTCCTAAAACTCCCGTCTGAATTCCCAAAAAAACGCACAGCAAGAGTACCGAATAAGACTTTTTCATGCCCATCTTGTCGGCATTCCAAAGAGGTTACCCAACTCATTCTCACAAATTCTGTCCACTAATGGTAACCACTTAGGACCGCATGAGCCCGTCGTTTTTTAACTCTATAAGAACATGAAGAGAATATTTTGCCTTAAGCTCTGAAAAAGAATTCTTATTCTTTAGGGACATGCAGAGGCCATACACTTCGTTTTTTATAACTTCTAAATCCTCACGACTTCCCGTCACAGTAAGGCGGCAAGTTTCGTCAAGCATCTTCTCTGATGCACGATCCATCTTATACCGATGATTCATCAAATATATAAGTTCATTTAAGGCGGCAGGTTCGACATCAAGGTTTTCTAGCATGTGAAGCGCACGTTCGGAAGACACTTGCAGCTCACCGGAAAGAACTCTAAACATAGTGCTTGGTGAAACACCTAATAATCTTGCGAAACCACGTCTAGAAATTCGAGGATTTCTTAACCGGATCTTATTAAATTCAGCTTCCAAAAGATTAATGAAGTGCGAATTCCACTGCATGGCTTTCAGCGACCACCTTTAACGAAAATTTAACCGCTATTTCGTTTTGATCGCAAGGGGCTCCAGAATATATCTGCACACCACTAGTAATCACCGCACATACGCTTCGTTGTAAGGCTAAGCCGTAAACTTTAGACCGATGATGGAGATAATTAAAAGAACCATGAAGCCCACACGCGAAAGGGTCACAGGTTCTTTAAATAAAACAATTCCTAAGATGCCCGCACCCACCGCACCGATACCAACCCAGATCGCGTACGCGGTTCCAATCGGCAAAGTGGTCGCGGCCTTTGCTAACAAAAACATACTGGCCGCTAAGGTCGTAAGAGTGAAAATGCTGGGTATGATACGAGTGAAACCTTCAGTGTATTTTAAACCGATGGCCCAACAAACTTCCAATAAACCTGCAAGAATTAAATAGCTCCAAGCTGTAAACATGACAAACCTCCATTATTGTTAATGGCGTCGTCTTGTCTTAACCGGGTACGGCGCGTCTCGTCCGGGTATTTAAATATGTATGCCTATGTTAAGTGACTATCTATAAGTTTGCAACTGGTGCTTTTCAACATGAAATAGCCTCCCAAGCCCAAATTTCCAACAGCTTGTGGTGAGATAGTGATTGGCAGAAAACTTTCCGCCAAAAGGAGACCGCATGCTTTCTTACAGAGAAGACCACACCCAAAAATTTATTGAGTTCAAGGTTTCCGGCAAATTAACCCGCGAGGAATTTGAAGCCTTCGTGGAAAAAATCCAGCCGCGCCTCGAAAAATGGAACGGCATACGCATGGTCGAAGTGATTGAAAACTTAGACGGTGTAGAAGTGATGGCACTCATGAAAGATATTCAGTTCGGGCTCAAAAACTGGGGACTTTTTAATCGCCTGGAAAAATGTGCCGTGGTCGCCGATCAAAAATGGGTGCGCAGCATCGCCGAAGCCGTAGATCCCTTATTCAAGCCAGAAATCAAGGTCTTCCAGCCCACACAAATCGAAGAAGCCCGCGACTGGGTCTTACACTAAATAGAGAGGGCCGTTACCGGCCCTCTCTTGATTAATCAAATAACTCTTCGAAAAACGATTTTCGCTTTTTATAAGGCTTATGCCCATAGGTGGGATGGTGGCCACTAGGGCCATTACTATAACCTTGAGGCTGATCGCGGCCTTCTTCTTCCCGAGAACGATCAAGGATTTTATCAAGCTCTCCTTTATCCAACCAAATACCGCGGCACTCGGGGCAATAATCTATTTCGACGCCTTTTCTTTCGCTCATAACCAGGTCTTTATCTTTACAATGAGGGCATTTCATAACCACCTCCCTTTCATAAAACCAAACTAACAAACATAAGATCATTGAAATAATAGATAAATATAAAAAAGATAATCACTAAAAACAAAGACCAATTGCTTTTTTAAACATCTGATCTTAATCGACATATTCATTACCTGGGCGCAAGTTGCGTTTCAGAAGGATCTGGGATATCCATTAGACTTACTTCTTGCAGGAGACCTTATGCAGACATCTCAAACCACTCAAAAAGAATTAGATAATAAAAATGCAAAACTTCCAGCATGGGATAACTCCTCCGAGTATGAGGCTTTAAACTCCCCGTCTTTCAATAAAGACTTGGCGGAGGTACATGCCCTCCTTGCAAAAATCGAAAATACGAATTCCGATTTGAAACTGCTTTTTAAGAAAACAAGTTTTGAAACTGGCGAAAGAAAAATCCTCATTCAGGGTTTGCAAGATATCGCGCACCTCCAAGAACAGGTTGTAATCTTATTGGCAAATCTGTCGACCTATGCGCGTTGTGAAACCTCACTTGACTCCAAAAATGAAGCCGCCCTTAAATTCAATTCTCAAGCCCAGCTTCTTTGGGCGAATCTGTCTAGCGCGTTGGTTCCATATGAAGTTTTTCTTAAACAATGTGATGAGACGATCTTAAATGATTTTTTGGAAGCTCCGCACACTCAAAGCTCGCGCTTTACTTGGTTTTATTTGCGTCGTCTTAAGCCATTTTTGCTTTCCCCTGAAGAAGAAAAAACCATTTCTGATCTGCATCCGTTTTCTCACGGGGGTTGGGGTGAACTTTATGACCAAATTGCCGGGTCCCTGCGCGTGAAGACTTCCCAAGGTGAAATCGGCGTGGCTCAAGCTGCCGGAATTTTACGTGGTGCGGATGAACAAGCTCGCAAAGAAGCCTGGGAAGGCTTGCAAGCGTCTTGGAAAACGATGGAAGTCCCTTGTTCGGTCTTAATCAACAATCTGGTCGGCTATCGCTTAGAGATTTATAAAAAACGCTCGCACACGGAAAAAATGGACTTCATGGTGCAGCCTTTAAATGATTCCCGCATTGAAGCGGCCACGCTTGAAGCCATGATGTCAGCCGTGGAAAAAAATATTGAAGTTCCCCGTCGCGCTATGCGTGCGATGGCCAAGGCTTTAAAAAAGCCCAAAATGGATCCCTGGGACATCTTAGCTCCTTCACCTCGCGCGAGTGAAGGCAGCAGCTATCCCTTCGCCGAGGGCTTAGCAATGGTGCGCGATTCTTTCGCCAGCATTGACCCGAAAATGGCTGAATTCGTCGACACCATGTCTAAGAATAATTGGCTGGAAGCGCGTATCTTACCTAACAAGGGTCCGGGGGCCCATTGCACGGGATTTTTGAAATCTAAAACTCCGCGCGTTTTTCAGTCTTATATGGGCTCTTTAAAAGATATTTCGACATTGGCCCATGAAATCGGCCATGCTTATCACAGCTGGGTGATGCGTGATCTTTCTATCTTTGAATCTAATTACCCGATGACCGTGGCCGAAACCGCTTCGACTTTTGCTGAAACCTTGCTTTCTGAGCGCCTCGTGGCGAAAGCTCAAGGCGATGAGAAGTTCACCATCGCTTGGGAAGAAGCCAGTGACGCCGTATCCTTATTGGTCAATATTCCAGCGCGCTTTGAATTTGAAAAAAGCTTTTATGAAGCTCGCCAAGACGGCGTTCTTTCGGCGGCAGAACTTAGTGCTTTGACCGACAAGGCGTGGCGCAAATGGTACGGCGATGAGCTTTCAAAAACAGAGGAGCAATACTGGATGACGAAAATGCATTTTAACTTTTCGGACATCAGTTTTTATAACTATCCTTACACTTTCGGCTATCTTTTCAGCCTGGGAATTTATGCGATGAAAGAAAAATTGGGGGATAAATTCCACCAAGCCTATGTGGATCTTTTACGCGACAGCGGACGTATGAGCGCGGAAGACCTTGTGCAAAAACATTTGGGTGCGGATATTCGCCAGACGCAATTTTGGCAAGACAGTATTAATATTGTGGAAAAGAAAATTTCGCATTTTGAAAGCTTGGTATAATCAATCAAATGGGCTTAAGGGCTGAAGTCCATCGCTTAAGCCTGAGTCCGTTTTAAACCAAAAATGGACAAAACAGTCTGGTCTTAATTTGAATTGGTCAAGGGTCATTGACGCTGAAGCCTAGGAATTACTATGATTGCCTATCACCCCAAGAGGTAGCATGACGTCTTTCCGAACTTTTTTACGCGACGAACTCTTAAAACGGACCAAAAAAAATCCCAGCTATTCCCTAAGAGCTTTTGCTGCCTCTTTAGGAATGGATGCTTCAACTTTCTCTAAGATCCTGAAAGGGAAGCGTCCGATTGGCAAAAAAACGATTGAACAAATCGGTAAAAAAATGGGTTTAAGTGACCAAGACATCTCTGCTTATCAGCGAGCGACCAAAGAGATCGATGAAGAGACGCAGTTGCAACAACATTACCTAACGCTCGCCGCTGATCAATTTACAATCATTAAAGACTGGTATCATTTCGCCATCCGCAGTTTGATTTCGACTAACGGTTTCAAACCCGATAGGAGATGGATCGCCAAGGTCTTAGAACTTTCGGTTAAAGAGGTTGATGAAGCAGTCGAAAGACTTTTAAGAGTGGGTTTAATTACCGTCGATAAAAACGGTCAATGGAAATCAACAGGAAGTTTATCAAACCTTGGTAAAGGCGAAACCCATAACCACTTTTACAAGCAGCACTTAAGAAAAGCTCTCAGGGCCATGGACGAGGTCCCAGAAAATCGTACGAATTACTCTGCCATGACTTTTACGATGAATAGCAAAAAAATGGAGGAGGCGTGCGCCCGCATTGTTCGTTTCCGACGGAATTTAGCAAACTTTTTGGCCGAAGGCGAGGAATGCGACGAAGTCTACAGCCTTACCGTTGCCCTGTTCCCCTTAAGTCACATTTATAAAACCTCCCCACCCAAAGGCCGCAAATAGCCTAAAGCTTCACTTGCCTTTTTCTGCAAAGACTCTTCCAATAGAGCCATGCAAAAAAAGGACGTCGAAATACTTATCGTGGGGGCCGGTATCATTGGTACCGCCATTGGAGCTGAACTTTCTCGCCGTGGTGCTAAAGTCTGCATCATCGATCGAGGCACCGTGGGACGCGGATGTTCTTACGGCAATGCGGGATGGATGACACCTTGTTTTGCGATGCCCCTGCCGATGCCGGGAATGTTGCTTAAATCAATGAAATGGCTTTTAGATCCCGAAGGCCCACTTTATATCAAACCTTCTTTGTCGGTGAACTTAGCTCATTGGATGTGGGCGTTCATGAAGGCCATGAACGAAACCCAAGCACGTAAGGCGGTGGAAGCTTTGGTCGTGCTTTCTCAAAAAAGTCTGACCGAATATGAAAAGTTAGGTCAAAAATATCCCGCCCTTAATTTTGAACAAAAAGGCCTGATGATGGTCAGCCGCACCCAACCAGGTGTCGATGCTGCCGTGGCGGAATTAAACTATGTTAAAAATCTGGGGGTCCCCGGCAAAGTTCTAAATGGCGATGATATTGCCGCAATGGAGCCAGCCCTGAAGGGACCGCTTTTAGGGGGCGTGTATTTTTCAAATGAAGCCATGGCGGAACCATTCCAAGTCGTACAAGCTTTAGCAAATGAAATTCGCGCCTATGGTGGTGAGATCATTGAAAACTGTGAGCTTCAAGACATCGTAATTTCAGGAAATAAAGTTGAATCGGTCCTGACGTCCCAAGGGGAGTTTAAACCGCAGCAACTGGTGATGGCTACCGGCAGTTGGTCTAAGGATCTTGCTCGCTTGATGCGTTTGCGTGTGCCTATCTTGGGCGGTAAAGGTTACGCGATGATCGTTCCTCCTTTAGAAAAACAACCTCAGTATCCCATCATGTTGGTGGAAAAGAAAATCGCTATCACACCACGCCAAGGCTCATTGCGCATCGCGGGAACTTTAGAGCTTGTGGATCAGGATTTTACGATCACGCAAAGACGCGTGGAAAGTATAAAAAAAGGCGCCCGTGAGTTTTTACACTTACCTCAAGATTTAGAAATCCAAGAACTATGGGCAGGACTGCGCCCCTGCACTCCGGATGGCGTTCCACTAGTTGGCTATCACAAAAACATCTCTAATTTGATGTTGGCTGTAGGTCACCAAATGTTGGGGCTGCAAAGTGGTGCGGGCACGGGGCTTTTGGTTGCTGATCTTATCGAAGGTAAAACTCCGTTTGTGGATCTAAAAGTTTTGGACGCCAACCGCTTCTAAATTTTTCCTAATAAATAGGCTTTTCTGCGCGTTTCGGGAAATTTTTCGATCGCGTAGCGAAGCATGGTTCGCGGCATTTGATCATAGCGTCCGCGCAAAAAATCATTGGCTTGCGCTAAATCCCGATTCGCTACCTCCCGCACCATCCAGCCGACGGCTTTATGGATCAGGTCGTGGGGATCGTTCAATAGGATCTCGGCAATATAAAGAGTATTTTCAAATTCGTGCTGACGGATAAAATGAAATGTTGTCAGAATGGAAACTCTTCGTTCCCAAAGGTTTTTAGAAACGGCAAGTTTTTTTAAAAACTTCAATTGCTGTGAGGGTGTTAGAAATTCTTTTAAGTACGGTCCTAGAATGTATTCTGCCGAGCTATCTACCAGGTCCCAGTTGTTCACATATTTTAGATTTTTAAAATAGAAATCAGCGATCGTCTTTCGATCTTGGATAGAAGCTTTCTTCATTCGATTCACTAAAATTATGAGCCCTAAAAGACGATCTTCATGAATTTTTGATTTCAGAAGCTTTTGGATCTCCGACAAAGGCAAATCTTTATACTCTCGCGATACCAACCGCGTCTTAGGAACTTTCACGCCGATAAACTGATCATGTTGACTGTAGCCTCCCGGACCGGTTTTAAAAAACCAAAGCGCCGCCTCCCTGTTTTGTTCAGTAGCAAATTGGCGGAGTCTTTTTTGAGCTTGGACAGCGTTTAACACCATTTCCATAGGTCCTTAAGCCTAGCACCGGTTTATTTAGATATAAAGTCTCTAATTAATTCATATAATGAATAATAACTTATGAAACATGCACTGTCCGAATTTCTATTTTCGGCGTAAAACTCGCCATCGACTTTTTGGAGGTTCCTGTGAAAACATTCGTTTTTGCTCTATTAATGACTGTCTCTTTAGCGGCCCAAGCTCGTATCGAGGCCTTGTTTCATCCTCACGATCCGACCTTAGAAACAATCGCCCAGTGGATTTATGAAGCCGAATCCACCGTAGACATTGCCATGTACAACTTAGAGTCAGGCCCAGCTTCACCGATCATTCAAACCATCCAAAGCCCCAAAGTCCAAGCCCGCATCCGCAACGGCAGCTTAAAAATCCGCATGGTGCTTGAGCTTTATGGCACCCCAGAAGAAAACACTAAAAAAAGACAAGCCATTGAAGATCTGGGTGTCGACGTCCGCTACCTTGGTCGATCGGTCAAAGTTCATCATAAGTTCGCGGTTATTGACTCGTTAAAATCGATAGATCGCGTGATCACAGGCAGCGCGAACTGGTCTTTATCGTCATACCGTGGGTATAATGAAAACATACTTTTTTTCACGCAAGAGCCTGAAGCCACAAGCCGCTATCAAACTGAGTTCAACCGCTTGTGGATGAACTCAGTAGAGTTTGGCTTCACGGGCTCAGCGCCCGACATCACCCCTGTTTCAGCGGTTGATCAAGAAGGCATGGATGTTTATTTTAATTCCCCGAAACGGTTAGAGCCAGGATCCGGAGAGAAATCAAATTTAACTGATGAAATCGTGAATCTTATCAACTCTTCGCAAAGCCATTTGCAAATAGCGAGCACACGCATTCGCCTGGTACCAGTTCTTGAGGCCCTCCAAGCCGCGGCTGCTCGAGGAGTTAAAATCCAAGCCGTGATCAGCCAAGATGACTTTATGGATTTGGGAAAAAGAGCCAAATATCTTTTAAGTAATCCCAACATCGACTTGCGTGTGAAGTTTTACAACTTACAAGTGGCGGAATACATGACTTACCAAATGCATAACAAGTTCATGATCGTCGACGGCCATACGCTTGTAACGGGGTCATTTAACTGGTCATCTAGCAGTGAAAACAATCACATTGAAAACATCGTGATCCTTTCCGGCAGATTGGCTCAAGAGGTTTTACCCGCTTACGAAAATGAATTTGCTTCGATCTGGAATTTAGGTCGTACCGAATATCCGACTTTGTTAGAAGCTTTAAAGAATCAGCTGCACCGAGAGTGCTCGATTCCCAAAATGGCTCTTTATCCTAAAGAAATTCGTCAGCTGCTGAAGTTTAAAACTCAATGTAAATAGCTGCGCGCAACCAATAGATGCGCATGCGAAAAGAGCTTTCTTTCCTGAGGAAGCTCTTTTATACATTCTGCATGTACACATCACTTTTATTTATCCACTCGTGGAATCGATGGTTGGTTTTACTTTGTCTAGCGACGACACTCATCGCCTTGATTATCGGCCTCTTGAAGAAATCATCTCCCCTCAGTCGGATTGAAATGGCGGGGCAAAAAATCTTTATCGCGACTTTGGATCTGCAATTTCTTTTAGGCTGTGGACTTTTGATCGTTACACCCTTGATTGCCGGGGGACATATTCATCCTTGGATCTTTCATCATGGGGGTGGCATGTTTATGGGCGTCGCGGTCGCCCATGCTGTAAATTCCATTGGTAAAAAGAAACCTTCCGCCCAAAAGCAGCGCAAAGTATATTTAATCGGAAATGTCGTCGCGCTTTTGGTGATTTTGGGATCTGTGCCTTGGCCTTTTATGAGCTTTGTAAGACCCTTCTTTAGAGGACTTTAAGGTTTAAGGCTCGTCCTCATCCGCACCGAATACGCTGACGCCAGGCACCCAGTAAATTTGGGAAGCACTGTAACTTTGCGTGCCTTGCGAATAGGTCGCCAATTTCTCTTGGTTGTGTTTCTCTAAGGCCCGCCTAAACGCCGCATTCATTTCATTTTGTTCTTTGGTTGAAAGCCTTGTCCCCCGCCCCTTACCTAAAACTAAATTCACGGAACCCTGATTAAGTTCTGTGGACCTCATGTCAAAGCCGAAGGTCATCTTATTTAATTTTGAATACGGAATTTTTCCTTCTAGTTCTTTACGAAAGGTCTTTTCAATGCTTTCCCCGTGGCTTGCCAGTTTCATGCGAACTTCGGGGGAAACATTAGAACCGATAAAGGACATGCGCACGCCGCGGGTTTCAGGATTGCGGGCAAGCTTTCTCATGACCTCTAATTTTTCTTTTTCGGTCATAACTTTAGCCATCGCACAGTCGTCGCCAGAGCAACTCGCATCGCCCACGATCTTACGGAATTTTTCCATACGAGCCTTAAATAGGTTTGTAACCTTCTTTTCGCCTTCACGCGCTCCAATAAGAGCGGCATCCACCGTTTCTTTTTGGGCAATTCCTTCGGCTGTCGCCCGAAGGTTTGCAGATCCCATACCAAGGAAGTCCGCTGACAATCCCCCTAAATTGGCCTCATCAAGATTCACGTTCTCACGTTTGGCAATTAAGATCGTCGGAGAGAATTCATCCACCCCTTTGACATAATCTTGAAGCTGCGCGGCTTCCTTCGCCGTGAAGTTTGATAATTCATAGCGCTTAGAGATGGCGGATGCCAAAGACTCAGGATCTTTATTTTTTCTTACCAAATCTAAAACATCTTCTTTAGGGAGGTTGACACCTTTTTTGGTCCTCTGCATAAGCGAAGAAAAACTTTTCGACCCGGCAATCTCTTGACGTTTTCTTTCGACGTCCGCCAAGCTTTTGCTTAAATCCTCTTGCACCTGGGCACTGGAATACGCAACGGCGTCAGAACCCGCCGTTTGCCGCGCCTTTCTTGCTGCCGTTGCCGCTTCGTCAGCACTTCTTCCATAACCGGATTTGAACCACTCCTCAGCTTTGCCCGCCTTGGGGACATCAATTCCCAGCTCTTTCATTTTTGCCGCAAATTCTCTGTTACTTTCCGCAAGGACTTTATTCAGATCTGCTATAAGCCGTTTATCGGTAACAGCATCGATTTCTTTTTTTGATTTAACACCTAATTTTACCGATTTAAAATCGCTATAGAGTGAAAAATCCATGTCTGGATATTTTTCCTTAAGTTTATCCAAACGCTTTATCAGGGTGTCCTTCTGATAATTTGTAAGGCTGGTGACAAGTTCTTTATCGTTGGTTTCATCGTTTAGTATCTTCATCACGGAATTTTCATTGTCCAAAACCCGCGTTTTGTTTTCGGTAAGTGTTTTCGGAGTGTGCTCTGCCACCCCCATAAATCGCCGATTGCCCGCCTCATCAACAAAGACTCTCTCTTTGTACGCACCCACAAAAAATTTTTGAGCTCCCGTCAAAGCCCTGACCGGTTTTGACTCCGCCACTTCAACACCATCTTTAACGGCGACAGCGGCAATTTCAGATTTTTTTCCCAGCTTAATAAGCTTTACCACCTTTGGACCTGGCAAAGGGATGAAGAACTCAGTCAACGCGGCACACGTTTCTAAAAGCCCGTTGCACACATAGCTGGTGGCGAACATATCTTGCGGCGCCAGACATAAAAGAGGTGAGCTCTGCCGTGCTAAACACTGTTCCAATGTTTCTTCTTTTTTCGTCGGGGCTTTATACGGCGGCTCGGCGAACTTTAAAATTCCCGGACAGTGTGGATGCTGCTGTCCCATCTGGGCGGCCACCGCTTTGTGCCTCTCTTCCGTCCAATCTTCACCGTCTGCGGACATTTTGCGACGAAGCGATGCTAGATATCCTAAGCATTCGTTCTTCGCGAGCGGAACATCATGCACCGCCTGGCGATGGAGATCATAAAAATCTCGGCTCGAGATCTGTTTATCAACCTCTTCATCTGATATCTGCCAGCTGCCATCGGGATTTTTATTTTGGTATAAAATAGTATTGCGGGCCATCGCGCGCCTACAATCGACGCTGCCTTTACAGAATTCAATACCTGCCATGCGCTCACTGTCGACGTCCTTAGCCCACGATCCACTCACCAGAAACCCCACCATGGAAGGCAGGGCCTTGATAAGCTCATAGGTTCCGACCACGGCATTTTTTGTGGCTACAGGAAGACACAACAGCGTCGCCTCGTTAACCGCCTCTTTGGCTTCCTTGATGCCTTCTGCTTGGGTGAACGGATTTCCGTTTTTTGCCAACATGTCACAGTTTTTTTCGAACTTATCGATTTGTTCTTGCGACTGTTCTTTATAAATTTTCGTGCATTGGGCAACACAAGATGTCTTCGCTAGCGCTTGTGCTTGAGCGTGAATTTCAAGATTAGATTGAGGCGGACAAATTTCTGCCGCTTGGGCCAAAAAATTCCAGCCCAAAATCAGCGATATGGTTTGTAAAAACCGAAGTAACTTCAACAAGAACGCCCCCACATTCTTATCGGGAAATAGGGGCGGAAATAGACTTTTTTAAAACGAACTAGACCTCAAAAGATCTTGAAACTTACGGATAAAGAGCCGCACCCGATTTAAGAACACAGGCCAAATCAACTTCGGATCCTGGAGCCATCGTCAATGTCTCAGATTGATACCCCTCAGGAAACATGATCAACCCTCTCCATCGAGTTCCGAAGTCCCGCAAAACCATATCCACACGAGCCGGCGTATTCCACGAAGCATAAAACGATGCGCTTTCAACACTCATAATACTTTTTGCGTTTGCTTCACTTTTGAAAATCGTTTCGCTGCGCAGATCACCTGAGGTGAACTTGACTTCAAATTTTCCATCCACTGATAGCACATCAAAAAACATTTCAGTGCCTTGTTGAAAATTGGGATCATCCAAATATACGGGCTGCATGCAATCTAAGATTTTTGCTTTTTCTTGTGTTTGAGCAGAAACTGCAGCACAAAGTACCATAGCAAAAAGCATCATTTTTTTCATTTTAGGACCTCGTTTAAGAATGAAGACTTATACGAAGTTTTCATTCTTGGCGCCATGCTTTCGTAAATCCAAAGACCTCTCAACGAAGGAAATACAAGGATGGCTAAAATCTTGACAGAAATGACCTCATGAACCAAATCGAGATCTCAGTAGACAATCGTTTGCAACCTCGCTAAAGTGAGTTCTATGCGTTGGGGTCTTTATTACTCTTCAGTCAAAGCCATCCTGATCGTCTTTATGGCGATGATTGTGCTTTCCCCCAACATTTCCAGCGCTTTGCACCGCTGCGATTCCCACCAACAAAGTGTTTCGCAAGATGTAACAACCCTAAACCAACATTCAGAAGAGAGCAGTGCGAGTCATCATGAATCTCACGATTGTGCCTGCCCTACCCATCGCGTCGACTGCTGTCATTTTCAAGCGGCTCCGTCTTTACCAAAGCTGAACCTTGTTTCTATTTATTTTGAATTGGCTTACAGCCAAGATCTTTTTGCTCCACCTAGTTCTCCGTTATTAGACGGACCATTCCAGCCTCCTCGAGCTTAATCCTTCAAAGCTTACATTCATTCGCATCCAATTTTTTTGAAGGTATATTAATATGTTAAATGCATTAATTCGTTGGGCTTTGCTGCACCGTTTGGCCGTTGTTGCAAGTGCCTGTCTTTTACTTGTGTATGGTGTTCTCACCTTACAAAAACTCCCCATTGATATTTTTCCGGATATCACCAAGCCTACAGTCGTTGTCATGACGGAAGCACATGGAATGGCACCAGAGGAAGTTGAAACGCGCGTGACACTTCCTTTAGAGTCATTCTTAACCGGAATGCCCGGAATGGATCGCATCCGTTCTCAGTCCGGCATTGGTCTTTCCGTTATTTATTTAGAATTTAAATGGGATACCGACATCTATCGCCTGCGCCAAATCGTGCAAGAGCGATTGACCTTGGCAGAGGAAAGAATGCCTCCCGATATCACTCCCACGATGGCACCCATTGGTTCCTTACTCGGCCAAATTCAGCAGATCGCCGTTACATCGAAAGATCAAAAGATTTCGCCGTTACAACTCCGTGATATCGCGGAATGGAACCTACGTCCTCGTTTAATGACGATACCGGGGGTTTCCAACGTGATTTCTATCGGTGGCGGATTAAAACAATATCAAATCCAAGTGTCGGCTGAAAAACTAAATCGCTATCAACTGTCCATGGACGCGGTCGACGGTCAGCTCACCCGTATCAGTCAAAATACGACGGGCGGATTTTTAGAATCTGATGGCAAAGAAAAACTTGTGCGCAACATCGGCGTTGTTGAATCTGTTGAGGATATTCGCAAAACTTTCGTGGGCTTGCACTTTGGCCGTCCCGTTTTGGTGGGCGATATCGCCGAAGTTCACGAAGCTCCACGTTTAAAACGAGGCGATGGCAGCTTTAACGGCGGCCCGGCCGTGATCATGACGGTGTTAAAACAACCAGGAGCGGACACCGTCACGATCACTCGCGCTATTGAAAAAGCAGTGGAAGAGCTTCGCCCCTCCTTGCCAACAGAGTTGATCATCAATACCGACGTCTTTAAGCAGGCCCATTTTATCGAAGCCTCGATCAACGGCATTCAAGGAAAATTAAAACTGGGAACTATTTTAGTTTTTGTAGTTCTTTTTATTTTCTTGGCCAATATGCGCATGTCGGTGATTACGCTGACGGCGATTCCGGTCTCGTTCATTTGCGCTTTCATCGTGTTTAAAATATTTGGCTTAACCGTAAACACGATGACTTTAGGTGGTTTGGCTATTGCCATTGGGGAACTTGTCGATGACTCCATCGTGGATGTCGAAAACGTCTTTCGACGCCTCCGTGAAAATGCCAAAGCAGCGATGCCGCAGCCACTATTAAAAGTCATTTACGAAGCCTCTAGCGAGATTCGTAATTCAATTGTACTAGCGACCGTGATCATTGCCTTGGTCTTTATTCCCCTGTTCACGTTAGATGGTCTAGAAGGACGTTTGTTTGCCCCCTTGGGGATCGCCTATTTAACGGCACTGGGGGCATCGCTCTTAGTTTCTTTGACACTGACTCCGGTGTTGTGTTCATTTTTACTTAAAGGTTCATTGAAAGAACATCACGACACCTGGCTTGTCACAAAGTTAAAAAACTGGGATCGTAAAATCCTAGAATGGAGCTTACCACGCAGTTCAGTCACCTTGGGTGCGGCGGTGGTGGTTTTGGTTGGCGCCCTTTCCTTGGTCCCTTTTATGGGAAAAGATTTTCTGCCGCACTTTAACGAGGGCACAGCAATGGTGGCGTTATCAGCTCCCCCAGGAGTGAATTTGACCGAGTCTAATGAGCGCGGTCTTTTAGCCGAACAAATCATGCTGTCCATTCCAGAAGTAAAATCGGTTTCTCGCCGCACAGGTCGTGCCGAGATGGATGAACATGCGATGGGCGTGAACGTCAGTGAAATTGATGTTGATTTTCATCCCACGGGTCGACCACGGGATGTTGTCTTAAATAATATCCGCGATGAAATCAAAAAACAGATTCCTGACGTCAGCGTGAATGTCGGACAACCTATTTCGCATCTCATTGACCATATGTTGTCCGGAGTTAATGCCGCCGTCGCCGTGAAAGTCTTTGGCCCGGATCTAGCGACTTTGCAGGAAAAATCTTTTGAGATCGAAGAAGCCATCGAAAAAATTCCTGGCTTAGTCGATTTGCGGGTTGAACAGCAAGGCTTGATTCCTCAAGTAAAAATCTTTGTCATGCGTGAAGATGCCGCGAAATTTGGCTTAAGCCCGGGGGATATCACGGAACTTTTAGAGACCGCCCTCAACGGAAAAACGGTCACGCATATTTTAGAAGAAACGCGGTCTTATGAAGTCTTCTTACAATACGACCAAAGATCCCGCGCTGATCTAGACGCCCTAAAACGCACGATTTTGAAGATTATGCCCGACGGCCGACGGGTGACCTTAAATGAAGTCGCCGACGTGTATGAAGCCAGCGGTCCCAATGAAATCAACCGCGAGGACAATCAACGCCGCATGATCATCAGTGCTAATGTCAGCAAGCGCGATCTCGCCGGCGTCGTGGAAGAAATTCGCTCGGTCATTGAAGAATCGGTCCAACTGCCGCAAGGATATTTCATCGTCTATGATGGACAGTTTAAAAGTCAGAAGTCTGCAACCAGAACGCTCTTACTGTATTCAATGATTTCTATATTAGGAATCGTCTTAGTTCTTTACAGTCATTTCCGTTCAAAAATGATGACGGCGCAGATTTTAGCGACCATTCCGTTAGCCTTTATCGGCGGGTTGATTTTGCTTTTCTTTACGGATCGCACCCTCACCGTGGCCAGCCTTGTGGGATTTATCACTTTGTGTGGTGTCACCGCGCGAAACTCAATCATGATGATTTCGCATTATTTGCACCTCATGAAATTTGAAGGCGAAAGCTTCTCAAAAGAAATGATCATTCGCGGCTCGCAAGAGCGCCTGGTGCCCGTATTGATGACAGCTCTAGTGACCTCGTTGGCCCTTTTGCCATTGGTTTTAGCCAAAGGTGAACCAGGCAGTGAGATCTTACATCCCGTGGCCGTCGTGGTCGTCGGAGGTCTGATCAGCTCCAGTCTTTTAGATATCGTTGTAACCCCGGCCTTATTTTATCGTTTTGGCAAAAAGGCCTCAGAAAAATATGTATCGCACGTAGAAAAGGATGTTTTATGAAAAAATGGATTATTTCTTTTATTATGCTCGCAGGTTCTCTCACTTTTGCTCACGGCGATCACGAACATGAATCCGCGGCATCGTCTCGGCCCATGAAAGGCGGAATTGTCCAACGCATCGAGGAAGCTCACGTCGAAATCGTGGCTAAGGGAAAAAATATTAAAATCTATCTTTTAGATTTGAAAAGTGAAAAGCCTCAATCACTTAAGTTTGAAGACTTCACCCTGGCCGCAAAAGCTGAACTGCCTCGCGGCAAGGGCACATCCAATCTGACACTGGAGCCAAAAGACGGTTATTTAGAGGCGAACTTTGATGCCAAAGGGGCGCATCGTTATAATCTGATTTTATCTTTGGTCCATAAGCCAACGAAGCATTCAGACACGCTGACTTTTGTCATCGAACCCAAAAAGTAGGTCCTTATGAAGTATTATGTTGTATTCGTGATAGCTCTCTTTTCTGTGGGGACCGCGGTTGCCCAAACCGCGATTTCGCCAGAAAATTTGGAATCGCTTTTAAAGGAAAAAAACACCCGCGTTTCTGCCGCCAAGCTGAATGTCGAAGCCGCAGAATCTCGCACAGGGTATTTAGGACGCTCGTTCATTCCCAGCGTTGATCTTTATGCAAGCCAAGAAAGTTTTAAAATGGGCCAAGCAGAACAAAAAAACCAGCCCACCTATGGCGCTGAAGTTCGCTTGAACCTGTTTAATGGCGGTGCTGACAGACTTGAAAACGACGTTCGTCATTTAGAAGTTTCTAAGCGCGGGTTTCAATCGCAAAAAACCGTCGCCGAAGAACTTCTCAAAGCGAGAAATCTTTATTGGCAGATGTCTTTTTTAACCAAGAAAAAAGAACTGCTGGGTAAGACTTTGGATTTAAATAGTTCCAATCTACAAGGAGCCTTGAAGCGCATCCGCAGTGGTGTCGCCACCGATTCAGATCGGTTTGAATTTGAAATGAAAGATGTCGATCTGCGCCGTGAACTCAAGCAAACAGATTTAGAACTTCAAAATCTATCTCAAGAAATGAATTTGATTTTGAATCTGCCGCCTGACAACGGCTATAAACTGACGCAAGAATTAGGTCATGAACATGAGTTTATCAAAGAGCTTAAGCCTCAAGAGGGTCAAAATTCTTTTTGGTATCTGGAGCAGCAAACGGAAGCCGAACAAAAAACTCTTTCAGCTCAACAGTCCGGAAGAAGCTTGTGGCCCAAATTAGAGGCTTTCGCCGGATACAATCAGTACAATGAGCGCGAGAAAGAATATCCGGAATCTTCAGATCGTACCGAATCCGTGGTCGGTTTACGCTTGCGTCTGAATTTAGCCGATGGCTTTACGGCCCTTCAAGATTCCTCGTCTTATAAAAAGCAAGCCCTGGCCGAACAAAGACTTGCGGAGTTTCAAAAGAACTCTCTTTCAGTCGCTCTTGAAAACGAAACAAGACGTCTTCATTTTCTGCACGATCAAGTGCATGAAGCCGAAGAAAATATCAATCGGGCGGAAAGATATTACAAGCTCACGCAATCCGAATACGCGCGTGGAGTTAAAAACTCTCCGGACGTTTTAGGAGCCGCAGAAAAGCTTTACGAACGCCGCCACAAGTACTTTGAAATTTTAAGAGACTTCCAGCTGTCTCGATCTCAAGCTCTGGCCGTCTTAGGAAAATAAAAAAGCCAGCCTCTTCACGGGGCTGGCTTTTTTGTCGAATTTTATTTTACTGAAATTACTGCGCAGAGGCTTTGGCTTTTTGCGTTTGTAATTCCATTTCGCACATTTTTACTTTTGTTTCGTATTCATCTTGGCGCTTTTGCAAAGTTTTTTGATAGTCTTTAAAGCGAGCCAAACGATCTTTTAGGAATTCTTCAGAAACTCCCACGATACGCTTTTTGTCCTCAATCCCGATTTTAGAATATTCATCGTCCGGCGTTACGTATTCACGAGCCTCCGTCCAACGAACTTTTCCATCGCCGCCGTTTTTTGCATCGCCCAATTGAACGCGGCAGTCTCTTAACACGCCGTAAAGGCCACGGTTGTCTAGATATCGCGGTCCACCAACCACCCGTGCTTCAAGATCGTAAACGTCGATTTCTAAGCGGCGAAGTTCTTCACCGATAGCCACTTTACGTTGATAAACCATGTCACCGTCTTTAACACCGACGACAGAGTCTGCGCGCACAGTTTCAGCCATTTCCACTGTGGTATCCACATCTTTAGCTTTGTGTTTCGAAGAACACCCTACCGAAAAGCCTAAAGAAACTACGGCAATAAGAATGAAATAACGCATCATAAACGGAAATCCTCCTGCATGGGTTCTTTGAGCCTAGAGAGAGCTTTGGCAAACGTCAATTTCTTTGCAAAAGCATATTGTTTACAGGCCAGAAACATATCCTGACGCTAGGCCAGGTTCTTTTATTTATCTCAACACATTAAGCCTCTGAAAATTGACCCCATCCTCCGAACTCCAATAATTGGGGGTGTGTGACTTAGAAAAGGAGACTTATATGAAAAAGTTTATTTTAGCCACTTTGTTATGCGCAGCCACATCGGCCTACGCACAGGATACAACAACCAGCGCCCTTGAGTTCTCCCGCGAAGAGACGGCCACAAGACCGGCTGGGCTTTTGCCATTCTTAGGTTTTGGTGGAGGTTATACGGGTTATGAAAATATCGCCGAAGTGGAAGGGACACCGGCCACGATCAAACTCTTAGGTTCTTATTATTTTGATGCCCCTGCCGTCATCGACCTCGGTTACGGAGCGAATAACCAGCAATTCTCATCAAACAACGCTGCAGAGACGGCCATCACCGACGGCGCCTTGGAACTAGCTATCCGCTATCGTTGGGATAAATGGCAAGCCGGCGTGATCGGAAACCAGTTCTATAACCAAGGTCAATACTACTCGGCAGACCAAGCAGATGCTCACTTTGCTGGCTTGCAAGTTCTTAGAGAATTCAACATGACCCCAAGCTGGTTAGCGCGTGTCGGTGCCCGTGCCCAGTCACTCACTAACAATACAGATGGTAACGTCATGATGTACCTTGTGGACCTACAACTTGGTTGGAATCCTGGCGCCTATAAACCATCTGTCAGCCAAAGCCCTGTAGCGGCCACGGAAACTGTCATGGAAGAAGATGACATGCTCGTTGAGGAAACTCCCTCGGAACCAGCTCGCCCCGTAGCGGCCGTCGTCCCAGAACCTGCTTTACGTGATGTAAGTTATGCAGCGCTTGCGGGTGGCACAGCGATCAATTTCGACACATCAAGAACAGCTTTAAATTCAGCGGATCAGCAAAAGCTTAATCAAGTGGCTAAAGTCTTAGCCGACAACAGTGATCTTTATGAACGCGTGGAAGTTCACGGTTATACAGATGCTACGGGTTCTTCTGAGATCAACCAACGCATTTCGCAACAACGTGCGGAATCAGTGAGCTCAATTCTAAAAAGAAATGGCGTTAACGATGTCGTAGCAATGGGTAAAGGTTCTGCCGAATCTACAGGCTCAATGCAAAGCGACCGTCGTGCGGAATTAGTATTTATCGGGGTTAAAGATGAAGCGAAACTTCAAGAGGCTCTTTCTCAAATCCAATAGGTATTTAAGAAATCCGATTGAATCTAAACGGCTCCTTCACGGGGGCCGTTTTTATTTTCCAAAGGTCGTTATCAATTCAGACTCGTCCGAGTTCACCTCAGACATCATGGCGTTCCATTCTTGGTATAAATATTCTTCTTCGACTTTGCTCTCATTTTGTAAAGTCTGCGTACGAACCACAAAAACGACCAAAGCTGCCGTAACGGCCACAGGAAGCATCGTCCACCATAATGACCAAGGTTTTTTTCTTTCTTGGATCTTACGCCAAATGCGCGAAGATTCGTCCAAGTTCCCCGCGGGCAAGGGAGATGCATTTTCCTTTAGATACTTTTTTAAAGAATCATCTTTCACTGTGCGACTCCTTTCTTAGTTAAAAACTCATTCATTTTTTGTCGTGCATGATTTAACCGGGATTTGACGGTTCCCTCGGGAATCGAAAGGCTTTCTGAAATCTCTTTAATTCCCTGATCTTCAAAATAAAACAATATCACCACGGCCCGTTGTTCTATATCCAACGAACGTAAAAGCAAATCCACAATCTCTCGGCCAGAAAGTTCTTCCTCCTGAGATGTCGCCGACACTTCCACATCCGCGGGCATTTGTTTATTTCTATTTTTTCTTAAATAATCAACAGCGCAGTTGTAAGAAATACGGTAAAGCCACGTAGATGCTTCGGCGTCCCCCCGAAATTTGTCTCGATGCTCCCAAGCCTTTAAAAAAGCTTCCTGAGTAAGATCGCTCAATGATTGCTCTCCCACCAAACGAAAAAGCATGCCCCGCACTTTCGGAGCATGTTCTTCGTAAAATTTTTTAAATTCTTCGGGAGAGTGCAGACTCACCTAACCTCAAATCCTTATTCTTTTTCTTTATTTTCAAAGAGCTTTTCACGTTGCGCGGGCGTTAAAACCTCACGAGCTTCCAACAGCCCCGTGATGCGGGCTTTTCCCACTTGGAGTTTTTTACCCATCATCGCTTCGTACAATTTCACCACGTCCTCTTTGCTGGCGTTAGAGCGCAAAGCTTCTTTGAAACTTTTCTTGGCGGCTTTAAGTTCTTCACGCAATTTTTCAGCATCATTTTTATGGGCTTCGCGCAGATCTTTTAACTTCTCTTTTTGTTCTTTTGTAAGATCCAGTTTTTTAAGTTTTTCCATGCTGAACTGCTTTTCGATCGCCAGTTCATCTCGTCCGTGCCCGTGTTCGCCGCCACGACCCTCCCCACGAGCTAGGGCGGTGCTTGAAATTCCGGTTGTGGCGATAAGAACCATGATAAGCCTTGAAAGTTTCATTGTTCCTCCAATTTGCCTCTTTAGACGAAGGCGGCGGGTGCCGGGTTCAAATTATTTTACGTATCGATTTAAAACGGAATAGAGGGTCTTTTTCTGGGTTTCTAGGTCCAGGAAGGGAGTTCCCGGGGCCTTGTTTTGCACCTGCTCGGGCAAATACGGTACATGAATAAATACCACGCCCGCCCCGGTCTCGGATTGAAGCTTTTGTAGCGCCTTAAAATACACCTGATTACACACATAACCACCCGCACTTAAAGACACCTTTACCGGTAAACCTTGAGCGCGCAAAGCATCACTCCACTCACTTAGCGGAAGGCGCGAAAAAAGGGCCGGAGCTTCTTGAGCCGCAATCGGCCCCTGCTGCGGGGTAAACCCATCTTCATCAGGCTTCTGTGTTTCAATCCAGTTCAAACCCACGCGTTCAAAGCAGACTTTGTCACGATCACCCGCTTGCCCTAACAAAAACACATAGCGATAAGATTTTTTGTTGAGCTGTTCTTCTAGCACCGCAAAGGCTTTGCCAAAGGACACCGGTAAAACCAACGTATCTACATTCTTTGAAACGGCAAAATCCTTCCTGATCTCTTCAAGAAGGACTTCACTTGGATTTATAGTTTCACCCAAGAAAGGTTTGAACCCGGTCACTAAAACTCGATCATTCAAAATGGTTTCTCCACGTCATAAAGAAGTCTGATTTATTGGTACCATTAAGAGGGCCGGTTTTCACTCTAAATTCCACCTTGGTGTTAAACTCTCGCGACAGAGCTTGCGCTTCAATGTCCGTCTTTGGTACACGAGCACCCAAATCTTTTAAGGCCGAGATCGAAACCCAACGAGTTTTCGTCTGGAAACAAACTGCCGACGTTGCCTTTTGAGGTCCGACCGCACAAGAATTGTCCGCCTTACTTAAGAAGAGTTTAAAATCAACTTTCACTAACTTTTGGTTGGCTACAAAAGTCCACTTTTGATTTAGATGCTGCACTGATGAACTCATCTTATCAAAACCAAATGTCCAAGTTTGTGACTGTTTGGTGTCATAAGAGTCTATAAATTCTGGGCTGTTATTAAGAACAAAACTTCTTAGAAGAGCCGCAGAAGCTTGGTCCCCATAAGCTGTCGAAAACGCACAGTGCGTGCCATAAGGAACGCTGATCGCCCCGACGTAATCTGATTTCTCATAAACACTATTTGAGGCAACAACCGCCGTATTAATTTTTTCATTTACGACAATGTCATCTTTTGATGCCCACAGCATCAAGGGAGTTTTTACTTCTTCTTTTAGGTTCCAAAAGTTATTGCTCTTAAAGAATGAATCCGGGGTACTTGCCACGCCCCGTTTATTCAGGGCCGCTGATCCCAAGGTTCCAATAAAGGCCGGCATACTGCGGGCCGCCCAAGGAATCTTATCATCTGTTAAAAGCTCTGGAACATCTTTGACGGCGTAGCGTGTATTTTTAAAATGTTTACGTGTCATTTCCGAAAACACCACGCCCACTAAACCGTTACCGTAAAGATAGTCCAAGGTGGGACGCAATGTGACCACCGGACAAATCGCCGTGACCGAGTTAAAGACCTTACGACCATTATCTAAATAGTATTTATCATTGAACGCCGCCCCAATCACGGCCCCATTTCCACCCAAGCTGATACCCATCATATGTAAGCTTGATATACGATCTCGGTATTCAGACTTTTCAATCAACCACTTACCCACAGCTAGGGTCTCATACCCTTCCGTCCATCCGCCCATGCTGACTTTGCCATTCGTAGTGACATAATCTTCACCCGTCTGATTGGCAATCAGTAGAACGTTAAAAGGAGATTGATCAAACAAATGCATCATGAAACTTTTCATCGACGTGCCTTCATCTGCTGAACAGAAAACTCCACAACGAACAATCACAAATGGACGTGGACGTGGATCGGCCTTCAACGCCAAAATCCCCGGGATGATCGCCCCGTCTATTTTAAGCTGTACTTTCTTTATCAAAGGATTTTGTAAAAATGGATAATTCACGTATGAAAACTTAAGTAAACCCATCAGGCCTTTGGAGCCATGGGCACTTAATTCGGCCCCACACTTTTCGAAATATTTTTTCGCTAAGCTGTAATATTGCTTATTGCTGATTTTTTTCCCGATGACACTGTCTTCAAAACGTCGTGGGTCACATCCCGGAGAGATATCACCAAGACTTAATCCATCAGATGGGGGACTGGAAAAAATTCCGCGGGCCGCCGGCTGCTCCATTTTCACACCAGATCGTGCTGCCAGTTCGCGATAAAATTCAGACTCAACGTCTTCGGCTTTAGCCACTAATGAAATAGATAACAGAACGCCCACAGCGATGCTAATCTTTGATGTCATATATCCTCTTGTGCTATAACGAGCTACAAAAGGTCTATCGACTTGGATCTAGCCTAGGTTAAGCGAAAAGTACTTTCGTCTAATCGCTCGACACATTTCCGGAAATAATGATCACGCAATTTTCTTAATTTGAGACAGTTTGTCTTTAAGAATCGAATTTTCGTTTTTCAACGTATTCACTTCCGCGACGAGCTGGTTCACTTTACGTTTTAAGAATTCATTTTCTTGTAACATCGCTGCATGGGCCGGCGACGCGCCCGGTTCAGGTTCAGCTGCAACATGCGGTGCGGAATCTTTTTTGCCTGTCTCATACTCAAATGATGGCACGGCAAAGCCGCTAGCATTAAGCACCTCTTCAATATTTTCTGGGACATGAAGTTCGGGGTCCACTTTTTCTAAACGAATGATTCCTTGAGATACAAAGCCCCGCACTTCTGAAAGCAGACGCACGATACAGCTAGATTTCTCACCCGGTGAAGGATTTGACTCTGCCATCAGATCGGTGATCTTACGTTTTGAAATTGGGGGTAAACAACCTAAAAGCTGATCGACCTGTTCTTGAGGACTTCCGTGCAGGGCATTTGCCAAAGTTAATGGCTGGATGCGCGAAAAGATCTCTACAAGATATTGTGACTCCCACCCATACACGCGATTTACTGTCAGCACGCGCTTACGCAAAGCTTCTTCCCAAGCCGGGCTTTCTGCCTCAATTAATTTGAGGAATTGCTCGCGCTTGGCTGTCGGAGAAGTCTCCAGCAATTGGAGAAGTTGATAAAAGCCGCCCTTTTTTTTGTATCTGTCTAACATGCCCATGACTAAGGTATCGGAAATGATTTCCCGGACTAAAGGCGATCTAAACTAATTTGTTAATTAAAAAAGAAACGTCTCAAATCGAGAGGATCAATCTTAGAAGATGCCACTGTAAGCAGCAACACCCTGTTGATCCCTTAGGATTTTTTAGTCAAGGCTAGTACATTTATAAGAAAGATTCACAGTCGTACCGGGCGTTAATGCGGAATTCAACTTCACCGTTTTACCCGAAGTCGTGAAACCCACGTTGCTGCCATTCACCGTAACAACAAGCTCTTGTGGGTTCGAACAGCTTAAAAGAATGTCTTTGATGTTATCCGTGATTTTAGAACGGATTTGACCCAATTGAGATGTGTAATCGCTAGAACAAATATCCGCAACCTTACCCCATCCCGCATTTGGGAATGTCAGGTAAACGGTGCCGATGCTGCCGGAGACAAGCCCCGCCGTCGGCGCATAACCATCAAGAATTTGCGAGTTTTGTTGATTCAAGCAAGCTTGGTCTTTCACCACCACCGCGTGCACGCTGAATGAATTGTACTTATCTGCACCCAACGTGTTTTTTACGTTATTAACTAAAGTACCTGGCTGGTCATAATCTTCTAAATAGTATCCTTGATTGCCATAAAGACCGCTGCGTTCATCTTCATCCGAAACTACAATAACGGCTAAATGAGCATCCGAACGGATGAAGCTATTTGGATTATTTTTTACTACTAAGTTTGCCGCGTAAATGCCGCGTTCATCCCCTGAAGGACAGTTCTGCGCGTAAGCGGCCGCATATCCGGGACGATTCGTTGCACTCGCACTGCCACCATTATTACGAATCCAATCCGCGATAAATTTCTCACACGCCAAAGTTTCCGGGCGTTGGATTTCCTGGTTAAATAAAGCCACGCGATTAGAAATTTTAGGAGTTAAATAAGGATTCCCACCAAAAGAGATCAGGTTTCCGCCTTGCAAAGGCCCGGTACCAGAGACATCCGTCGTCGTCATTCCGATACGATAGTCGATATTTCTTGAATCAAGATCACCAATAAAATTCGCAAAGCGCGGAGCCAAGCGAGCTTGTTCAAAAGACATTGAAGCCGAGTTGTCATTAACAATAAGGATGTCGACTTTGCCATAGCCCGCCGTCGCTGAGTAATTAAAAGAATATTTCCCATCAACCACGATACAGCCGTTTTCTTTACATTTACTATCGTCCAAATTGAACTTCACCGGCGAACAGCCGACGTAAAGCCCAATTAAAAATGACAATGTTGCAGCTCTAGTAAAGGTAAACATAAACACCTCTTCGAACTTCTTACTTCCAATCTCGGTGCCAGTCTTTTCACAACCCCCTAACTAGCTGAAAACACATGAATTTTACCCCTATAAAGAATACCCTAGAGCCCCACAAGACTGTCTAAATTGTCGACAGAGTGCCGCCCTTGGCAGCGCTTTTACCTGGAATTTCAAGGTGTTAGATTTCTTTAAATTCTCATGACCCGAAGCCTTTTTTTGCGCCATAATAGATAAAGATGGAGGACCTCGCATGGTCTACAAATTTATAGGTGCAACGATCATCCTTGTTGCTGTGGCTTTTGGTGTCGTTGTTTTTAAAGATGAATTTGAAACTCAAAAGACAGAGTTTTGTTCGCAGCTCACTCCCGCTCAACAACTCACTCGCATGATTGATGAAGACTTTGCGCAACTAAACAAAGAAGGTCAGTTACCCAAAGAATGGAACTCCATCGCGACCGTGGAGTTGCGTATGAATTCCACTTTAGCTAAAGCCTTGATGGGAAAACATCGTCCCACATTTCATCGAGTGAAAGACGGCTCTTCATTTTTAGAACTTGAAGTGATGGATTTGCCGGATGATGAAAATCCCGGAATTATCATTCAGGCCAGTCTGTTTGATATCAAATCCAAAAACAAAGTCTTTGAAATCGGTCGTACTTATACGATGAATGATTTAAATCGCCCTTCGGCCGCCAAACCACAGAAATAAGGATTTTACTCGTGAAGAAACATCTTTTGATTCTCACCCTGGCCCTCACCGCTTGCGCCACAACTCCAAAAGAAGAATTTAAAAAAGCCTCTGCCGAAAACAAAGTCGGCAGCAAGGTCGGCTTTGATGCCGAGCTGACTCAATACCAATACCCTTTCCCGGTGAAGTTTTTTAACTTCCGTTCACAAGAACAAGATTTAAAGATGGCCTATATGGATATCCCAGCCGGACGTCCTTCAGCAAAGGTCATCGTGATGCTGCACGGGAAAAACTTTCCCGGAGCTTACTTTGAACAGTTGATCTTGGGTCTAAACCAAGAAGGTTATCGAGTGATCGTTCCCGACCAAATCGGCTTTGGAAAATCATCAAAACCAAAAAACTATCAATACAGTTTTCAAACCTTGGCTTTAAATACGAAAAATCTATTAAACAGCCTGGGTGTCGAAAAATACTTTGTCTTAGGCCATTCCATGGGCGGCATGGTCGCGACAAGATTTGCATTAATGTATCCCGATAGCGTCACCAAGCTTTTCTTGGTCAACCCTATTGGTCTGGAAGACTGGAAGACGATGACATCTTACCGTTCAGTGGATGATGGCTATAAAGCTGAGCTTGCGAGCAACGCTGAAAAAGTAAAACAGTATCAGCTTGAAAGCTATTACGACGGCAAATGGAAGTCAGACTATGACAAATGGTTAGAGATCCCAACGGGCTGGGTGCAAGGACCCGATTATCCGGTGATTGCTTGGAATGCGGCCCTCACCTCTGACATGATCTTCACTCAACCCGTGTATTATGAATTTAAGAATCTTAAAGCGCCGACGGTTTTAATTATTGGCGATCGCGATCGTACCGCGATTGGCAAAGCTTGGGCGCCCGAAGACATTAAAAACAAAATGGGCAATTACCCGGTGATGAGCCAAACGGTTGCCAAAATGATTCCAAAATCAAAACTGATCACTCTAAAAGGCTTAGGCCATATGCCTTTTATTGAAGACTTTGAGGCATTCTGGAAAGTTTTTGTTAAGCAAATATAGAGGATTGTTCCACCAGGCCCACATATCTCGTGGGCCTTTCTTTAAAATCTGACATCTAAGATTCTGTTTACTAATTTCTAAATTAATTATTTTATTGTGATTTAAGCATGAAGAACTGGGCCTGCTTTTCTAAGCTGACCTGTCGAGCACGCACAAACTTTTGCCAAGAGCTATTTTCTTCTGTGGGCATTAGACCCCGCAGTTGTAAAACCTGCTCTTGCACCTGCTGGGAAAGTCGTACTTGTGAGGGGCCCCAGTTATCGCCTTCTAAAAGCAGATCCATACTTTTTTCTATGGCTTGTACTTGGTCCTCTAGAACCGGATTGATTTTTCTTAAGTGCCTCACATAATTTTCACATCGTACATAGTAATGAGCATTCATGCACTCTGAAATGTCTTTAGAATACCGACGACATTCAGGAGAGGCTAAGTAAGTATAATTAATGCTCTCTAAGGATTGAAATGAGATGGGCGTTTTTCCATTGTAATCAACACCAGGCTTTTGCATGCCCGTGTCGCTAGAAACAAAAACATACGCATGAATAAATCCAAAACCTGGTGTTTCAAAAACTCCGATGTCCCCGGGTTGAGGTTGGTCTATCTTATGACAAAAGTTTTTTTGAATAACTGCAAATTCTTTAGCATCCATTCCTCGGTACGAGGAGGTAACTCCGGAAACTTTCATTGCGGTCGCAAAACAATTTGGTCCCATCACCGCAAAAGTTTTTCCGTCGGCTTCTTGCATACGAGAAGCCAGTCCCTCAGCACGGTCGGCCTTGGCGTCGGTTATGGTGATAGATATAAATGCGAATAAAAATACAAAGAGCTTCATATTGAGGAATCATGCAAAAGAGGCGCTGGGCCTTCTTGCTGTTCCTCGCAGATGAAGCTCTGAGACTGTTTAAGATCTGATCAGGCTAACAATAATGGCGTTTGTGGGCCGTTAAAACACCGCATACACATTGAAGTTATAGCTGATATTTTCGTATGAAAAGGCCCGTGAATCATCCGTCAAAATAGATCCGCCGCCATCATCCAAATTCGTTTCGCTTAACAACGCCGGGTTAATATAAAAAGCACCATAATAAATATTTAAGCCAGCCTCATGGGCACCGACATTGGCCATATCCGGATCCCAATTCCCGCGCTGGGCACTGCTAGATTTACCAACAAAGTGATAAGCATAGTATGGCTGCCAGTGGTCATCGATGCTATATAAAAAATAAGGGGCGGTTCGCAGCTGATAGTACTCTGCATCTGCCCCCACGGCCTTGTTTGGATTGTCCGCGCTATTAAACAAAACACGCGGAGAAAAATAACCGGCAATCGTAAACTTCGGACTCATCATCCACTCAACGTAAGCATCGGCACGCAAACGTCCCAGTTCATGATTCTCTTGCGCCACATTATCCGTGGGAGCGTAATAGCGCATTTCAAAAAGCGCCATACTTGAGCCTAGGAATCCATTCGGACGAAGAGCCGCTCTTAAAACCGTTTCGGCGATCTCTAATGAAGATTTAGCATGAAGACGAGTATCGCGCGCACCAAGGTGTTCACGATTTGAAACGAATTGAAATTGCTGACGCAGCTCCAACTCCCAAAGTTTGGTCGGAGCATATCGAACGCCAAGCCAGTTGTAAGAAATAACAGGCGCAGACTCAAAGTTTCGTTGATCGGCTTCATAGCTATAATTTTCAGAAGCCAAGGTCATTTTCCACGGAGAAGTTTTCACCTCGTTGACCGGCATCACCGAAGAAGCCGCCGCCGCGGGAGTCACATCAGCCACGGACAAAGAAGTCGTACTCTCTTGCGCGAACCCTTGCGCACAAATCAAGACCCCGAAAACCATCCCCCAAGTTCTCATCGCTCCCCCTCTTAAATGTAGATGAAGAAGATGATTTCAAGAATTAGTTAGTGGGTCAAAGTAATTAGCTTGCACATGCATTACGTTTTTTAAATTGGCTTAGTCCAATTAATTCGAAAGTAAAAAATTGCCTCACAACGATCGGCAACCGACACGTCGCAGAACCGCATCGGTGGTAACTCGTCTATCGTTTCTTAAAACCCCAAGCACAAGAGCCTTAGAATTTTATGGTGGCTATTTTCTATGCCTTCAGCAAAAAGCTTATAAGAGACGTTCTTCGTTCGAAGAGAAAAAAAGGCTCAAAAGGGTTGAGGGCAGGAGCCCGAGGCAAAAAAAAACCCAATCT
>NZ_LUKE01000005.1:143447-144391 GCF_001592735.1 Bdellovibrio bacteriovorus | reverse complement strand
GCGGGCTGGCCTGCGGCAGCCACGCCGGGTGGGGCGACGACCCAAGTTCAATTTAATAATTCTGGCGCTTTTGCGGGTTCCGCTAATTTTGTTTGGGATAACACCAACCGTCGCTTGGGTATTAATTCGACACCAGTGGCGGCGCTAGATGCCGTTTCGACGGCGACCGGGACCTCGGTTTCGGGTCGCTTCGCCAGCAACCCGGGCGGCGCGGGAGCGGGTAATTTAAATGCGTTGGTTTTAGATAACACCAACGGCGCCAGTAATTTTAAAAGTGAAATCAAATTCCGCAGTAACGGACTTGAAAAATGGAGCCTGGGTGTGGACCCTGCCGGAGCCGGGGAGCAAACCTTTTATCTTTGGGATGCGGTCTCAAACACCCGTCGTATGACAATAGACTCCGGCGGTCGCATCGGGATCGGAACAGATTATCCCTCGGACAAATTAACCGTGGCTGACGGACGCCTCGCCGTCATTGCTAACGACTGGAATGATGTTCTTAACTATGTCGCCTCGTCATCAGCAAATCCAAATATTTATACTGTAAGATCGCGAGGGACTTACACGTCGCCAACCTATGCGCAGAACAACGATATTATGGGCTCATTCCAAATGCGCAACCATAATTCTAATTTCGGTGCGGGCATGATCTCGGTTGCGACCGAAAATCACTCGGCCTCTAATGCGGGCGCTAATCTTATGTTCACCGTTGTGCCCAATGGAGCTTCCTCTTATGCCGAAGCAATGACGATTACTTCCAGTGGACTTGTCGGTGTCGGAACGACCAACCCCACCACGAATTTTGAGGTGGCTTCTTCGAATTCTAACGGAATTCGTTCGGTAGGTTCCTCGGCAAATTCAATTGGCTTTCAGATGATCAACAATATAGCGAGTGGAAGAAGTTGGAGTTTATATTCTTCCGGCGGTGGTCCTAGTGCGGTTGG
>NZ_LUKE01000005.1:0-143244 GCF_001592735.1 Bdellovibrio bacteriovorus | reverse complement strand
AACGGAGCCACGTTGATTCTTGGCTCGGGCGGAACTTCGGGTGGATTTGGGGGATCGTCTCTGGTGTCTATTTACCAAACGGGCGTGGTCAATGCACCGGGTGGTTTCACGCAAACTTCCGATATTCGCTTAAAAACAAATATTGAAAAAATAAATTCGGCGGATGCCTTAGAAAAGATCACGTCTCTTCAGGGTATTTACTATGATTGGAAAGATCAGAAAAAAAATGGCGCGGGCCATGAAGTCGGTCTGATCGCGCAAGATGTGGAAAAAGTATTCCCTGAGGCCGTGAAAAAAAATGATCAAGGCTTCTTGGCGGTAAGTTATGCGAATTTAATTGCCCCCGTGATTGAATCTATCAAGGAGATTTTAAAAATCACTGATGCCCAATCCCGAGAGATTGCCTCTGTGAAAGCGGAAAATGCGGAGCTCAAAAAAGAAAACCAAGAGATGAAAGCGCGCTTAGATAAAATTGAAAAGATGCTTTCCGAACAACATAAATAAATTCTTACTGACAGATAAATTCTAATTTTTCGCGAAACTCGACAGGTTTTTTTAAGACCTTGATTTCATCAAAGACCGACTTAGCCTCTTGGTTTTTTAGCGATAAAGCCTTCATCCATTGTTTGGTTCTAGACACCGCAAAATAGTCGTTAATATACAAAGTACTAGATTCAAAAAACTGCGGTAAAAGAGCTTTGGCGCGGGCCCAGTTCATTTCTTCCACTTCTTGGTCGTGCAGAGACTGTTTGATTTGACGGAAGATATAGGGATTGCTCATCACACCTCGGCCGACCATATAGTCTTCACATTGTGTGACTTCAACACAGCGATAAAAATCCGCGACATTCCAGATTTCGCCGTTTGCGATGATTTTCATTTTCACGTTTTCTTTGATACGCGGAATCCATTCCCAATAAGCGGGTGGTTTGTAACCATCGGTTTTCGTGCGGCAGTGGACGGTCAGCCAAGTGGCACCAGCCTCTTCAACGGCTTGAGCAATTTCAATACATTTTGTGGGATCATCAAATCCTAAGCGAATTTTGGCCGTGACCGGAACATGGGCCGGAACGGCATCACGCACGGTTTTAACAATTGTATGCACGCGATCACAGGATTTTAAAAGACTTGCGCCGCCGTCATGACGATTTACGGTTTTAGCCGGGCAGCCAAAGTTAAGATCAATTCCCAAAGCTCCCAGTTTGGCGGCTCGTTGGGCATTTATGGCTAAGGGTTCGGCTTGGCCGCCCAACAGTTGCACAAAAACAGGTGTGCCCCAGCGGGTTCTTGAACCGGTTTTTAGTTCTGGACAGTTTTTATAAAAAACCATCTCCGGATGAAGACGATCCGTGACGCGTAAAAATTCCGTCACGCATTGATCAATGCCGCCAATACGAGTCAGCGTATCACGCATAACCCAATCAACAACACCTTCCATCGGAGCTAAAAACAGTTTCATAGATTTCCTACTGCTTCAGCTTCAGGCCGCTGGCCTTACGCTCTGCGGACTCGCGCGCGCTAGCCGCCGCCATTTTTTTTACAAGGTCGAAGTGCTTTTTTTCAACCGGCTGCACACTGAGGCGTGAGCCCTTTTGCAGGACCAGCATGTCCTGCAATTTGTCGTTACCACGCAAGTCAGCTAACGAGATGACTTCATCAAACTTTTCCACAAAAGCCACTTGCACACAAAACCAGATGGGTTTTTCTTTGGTGGCTTTTGGGTCATGATATTCAGATTTTTTATCAAATTGGGCTGCATCGGGTTCGGCTAATTTAGAAACTTTTGCGATTCCCGCCACTCCCGGGGGTTCAGCATTAGAGTGATAAAATAAAACTTCATCACCCACTTGCATGTCTTTCATAAAGTTGCGTGCTTGATAATTGCGCACACCTTCCCACCATGTGGTTTTGTCTTTTTTTAAGTTATCAATCGAAAAAACGTCGGGTTCCGATTTCATCAACCAGTATTTCATGACTTTGCTTTCTCGGGCTTTTCTTCTTTGATTTTGCCGGATTTAAAAAACCATTGACCGGCTTGTTTGCGGAAAGTGCTGATCTCGTGGTGAATATAGTCTTCGCCATCCAGGGCATAGTGGGCTTTAAATTCGACAATGCCTTTAGTGCCTTTTTCTTCGGCGCTAAGGATCTCTAATTTTTTAAACTGCGCGTGCTCGGCCCATTCTCTATTGGCCTCTTCATCGATAGAGGTCAAAGTTTGCGGGTCGGTTGTCTCTTGCAAATACGTCATGTCGTTTTTAACAAACGCGGCGTAACGTGAGCGCATGAGTTGTTCGGCAGTAGGGGCTTGGGCTTCTCCAGAGTGAAAAAGTCCACAGCAGGCGGCATATTCTTTGTTAGATCCACAAGGGCATTTCATAGGGCTTTCATACCAGACTTGTGGGCGGCGCATCAAGTCGGAAATTTTTCCCATTTGCGCCTTGGGCTGATATCGTTTTTGAACGAGGTTTTTCATGTCAAAATGGGCTTTAATCACAGGGGCGACCGCCGGTATCGGTTGGGCCACCGCCAAGTCACTGGCCGCAGCGGGTTTTTCAATTTTAGCGACCGGTCGGCGCGAAGAAAAATTGAAAGAATTAAAAAGCATTCTCACAAAAGAGTTCCCGCAAATTTCGGTGGAAACGGCCTGTTTTGATCTGACGTCTAAGGAAGAGGTCGCAAGCTTCTTAAAGACCCATGACCCAACCCTGAAAAAGCTGGAGCTGCTGGTCAATAACGCAGGTCTTGCAAAGGGGATTGAGAAAATGCAAGAGGCGAGCTTAGAGGACTGGGACACGATGATCGACACCAACGTCAAAGGGCTCCTTTACATGACTCGCGGGATTTTGCCCTATTTGGTGCAGAAAAATTCAGGACACATTGTCAATCTAGGTTCTGTTGCAGGAAGATGGACTTACCCGGGGGGCGGGGTGTATTGTGCTAGCAAATTCGCTGTCAGAGCCCTTTCAGAAGGTCTGCGTATGGATCTTCTGGGAACAAAAATTCGCGTTACCAATATCGAGCCCGGTATGGTGAATACGGAATTTTCTGTCGTCCGTCTTGGAGATCAAGCTAAAGCCGACAAAGTTTATGAGGGTATGACACCACTTTCAGCTTCCGATATCGCGGAAACGATTGCGTGGTGTGTGGCAAGACCAGCTCATGTGAATATTCAAGAGCTCGTTATTTATCCCACGGACCAAGCTCACGTTGGACAAGTGGCGCGAAGATAGATTTTAATTTTTTAAAAAGACCTTAAAGAGGATTTTATGACAACACAGAATTTCCGTATTGAAAAAGACACCATGGGTGATGTTCAGGTTCCTGCAGATAAATTTTGGGGAGCTCAAACACAGCGATCCACTCAAAACTTTAAAATCGGTGGGGATCGTTTTCCGCGTGAGATGATTCGTGCTTTAGGTATTTTAAAAAAATGTGCGGCTTTAACCAATCAAAGCTTGAACTTGCTTGATGGTAAAAAAGCGGAAGTCATCGTGGCGGCCGCAGATGAAGTGATTGCCGGGAAATTAGATGCGCACTTTCCACTAGTGGTATGGCAAACAGGCTCGGGCACGCAGACAAATATGAATGCCAATGAAGTTATCGCTAATCGCGCGATGAACATGATGGGTTTAAATCTTCCAAGCAAAGACATTCACCCCAATGACGATGTGAACAAAGGCCAATCTTCCAACGACACCTTCCCAACAGCCATGCACATTGCCGTCGCGGAACAAGTTCATCATCGTTTAATTCCAATGATGGAAAAGCTGCATAAAGCTCTCGTCGTAAAACAAAACGAATTCAAAGATATCGTTAAAATCGGTCGCACTCATTTGATGGACGCAACACCATTGACTTTGGGACAAGAGTTTTCTGGTTACGCGACACAAATGAAACATGCCATTCAACGCGTGAAAAACACCTTGCCGCACTTACATGAACTGGCATTGGGTGGCACCGCTGTTGGAACGGGTCTAAACACGCATCCAAAATTCGCGGTTCAAGCCGCAGAAGCAATTGCTAAAGAAACTAAGATTCCGTTTGTTTCTGCTGAAAATAAATTCGAAGCCTTGGCGTCTCATGATGCTTTGGTCGAAGTCAGTGGCGCGTTGAACTCGGCCGCAGTGTCTTTGATGAAAATCGCCAATGACATTCGTTTGTTGGGATCTGGACCTCGTTCAGGTATCGGTGAATTAAACCTTCCAGAAAATGAACCGGGCAGCTCGATCATGCCGGGGAAAGTAAACCCCACTCAAAGCGAAGCTATGACCATGGTCTGTGCCCAAGTGATGGGGAATAACGTCGCCGTTTCTGTCGGCGGTTCTAACGGCCATTTTGAACTGAACGTCTTTAAGCCACTGATTGTGTTTAACGTGTTAAACTCAATTCGCTTGATTGCCGACGCCTGTGAATCGTTCACTGATCACTGTGTTTCGGGTATTGAAGCCAATAAAAAGCAAATCCAAAAACACGTTGAACAGTCATTAATGCTGGTGACGTCTTTGAATCCTCACATTGGCTACGATAATGCAGCCAAAATTGCTAAAACTGCTCATAAAAACGGCACAACACTCCGCGAAGAAGCCATCAATCTTGGACTCCTCACGGGCGAGCAATTTGATAAGATTGTAAGACCCGAAGATATGACTGGTCCCCGCTAGAAGGAGATGCCCTTGAACCCATTGTTGAGCAAAGCGAGCTGGATGGAAAACGACGATATACGTCCTTACGTATTCGTGCGTCCGGAAAACCAGATTGCTCACCCGGGTTCCGCGCATCGCTTGAATTGGTTTAATAAATCGCCAGTGATGAAAGATCCATTGGATATTCCAGAGCTGGCTTTTGCCGATCGTATCTATTCACTGGAAGCACGTGCTTTTGGACCTTCTAACATGGCGATGCCTCGTTGGGTGTTTTACGACTGTGCGGTGATGCCAGGATTTGTGGCGGGCTTTGCGGCTCGTCCGTCCGCATTAACGCCGGCGATGCGTGAAGTTTTAGATCCCAAAAAGTTTCCGGCGATTAATTCTCCCGTGCAAAGTTCAAAGGTTTTAAAAGAAGTCACGTCGTTGGATGATATGGATTGGGTTCCGTTGTCTTTGTTCATCATCATTCCGACCATGCATAAGGGCGAGTGGGTTGCGCACAATTTAACTTCCATCAATTCTTTATTGCCCGAAGGACAGGGTCTTTACGGTCTTGGATTTTTATCGAAGGCTTTTGGGTTGTGGTATGCCAACGTGGAGCAATGCTCGGGCATGACCCAGTGGGGAAGCCCGGCATTAAGACTGCACTCGAATTTCGGCCATATGGAAATCATCGGGGCCTATGCGCCGGTGCACTCGCACGCAACCACGGTCACTTACCGTGTGCAGGTGAACACGCAAGTGTGGGAAAAGTTCTTCACCAAAGAAGAAGACTATGCGTTTTTAGAAAATTACGGTCCGACGGGACGTTTTATCGACCCGAAAGACGAGCAGAGCATGCTTGATTTTCAAAAGCGTATTGAACGCGAAGAAGGGCCTTTTTATTTAAGTGCTCGTGAAATCGCGCAGAAAAAGTTAGACGAAAAATTAATGATTTATAGTTTGAAACAACAATACTAGATAGGAAGAAACAAATGACGATGAATACCTTGCCACCCGTCGCGAAATCTTTTTTTGCATTTTGTAAGAAATGCGATGCTGACAGATACCACGTGGTATTAGCGCATACGACAGCGACGTCGGCAAAAATCAAATGTGAAATCTGTGGTTCACAGAAGACATACTCTCTTCCTAAAGCGCAAACTAAAACGGGCAAACCGTTGACGGGCGCGGCGGCGAAAAAACGTGAACAAACAATGAACTCACGTAAATCAAGCCACAAAAATGAGTATGAAATGTTGATGTCAAACGAAGGTGCGGCGACCAACACATACAACATGAAGGGCAAGTTCGAAAAGAACACGAAACTTCAACATCCAAAATTTGGTTTGGGTTTCATCAAAGACGCGATGTCAGATAAAATCGAAGTCGTCTTTGAAGACGAAGTTCGTACCCTGATCCACAACCGCGTTTAGTCGTTTTAGTTTTTTGATTTGTTAGGATTTAAATGGATTGGCTTAAGGGGTTAAACCCCGAGCAACAAAAGGCCGTAAAGCATAATTACGGCCCTTTGCTTATTTTGGCAGGCGCGGGTTCAGGGAAAACGACGGTCTTGGTTTCTCGCACGGGAAGACTTATTTCCGAACGCGTGGCCCAAGCCCAAGAGATCTGCGTGTTAACCTTCACCAATAAAGCCGCACGCGAATTAAAACACCGAGTGGGAGTCAAGCTTGGCAGTACCGGCAAGGGGCTGTGGGCAGGCACTTTCCACTCGTTTGGATTGCAAATTCTGCGTCGTTTTCATAAACATGCCGGTCTTTCACCGTACTTTGGAATCGTGGATCAAAGCGATTGCAACGCAATTTTAAAAGACTTGCTTAAAGACGTTAAAAACTCGGGCAAAGATAAATTTGATATCGATAAAATTCTATCAATGATCAATGATCGTCGCACCGGGATTGCTCCGGCGGTGGAGGCCTTTGATGAATACCACGAAATGGCCGAAGTCTTAGCGCCTAAGTTTGCGAAGCGCTTAGAACACTTAGGCGTTGTGGATTTTGAAGGTCTTTTGATTAAGCCTTTAACTTTGTTTAAGGAAAATCCGGATATCTTAGAAAAAGTACAGAGCATGTTCACGCAAGTAATGGTGGATGAATTTCAAGACACCAATCGCATGCAAATGGATTTGATCAATCAAATTATCAAGCCTCATCAAAACATTGCCGTCGTAGGTGATGATGATCAGTCAATTTATGGCTGGCGTGGGGCGGAAATTAAGAACATCCTGAATTTCCCGAAAGAACATGCAAAGTGTGAAGTGATCATGCTTGAAAGAAATTATCGTTCTTCGGCAGAGATCTTGGCCGTGGCCAATGCCGCCATTTCTAAGAATAAAAATCGTCATGGAAAAGTCTTGCGCGCCGAAATTGCCGAAAGCACGGGCGTGATGCCTGAAATGTTCCTTTTAGAGCGTGAAGAAGACGAATGTGAGTTCGTGGTCAGTGAAATTCATCACTTTCAACGTCAAGGGCATAAGTTGAAAGACTTTGCCGTTTTATATCGTTCCAACACGCAAGGGGGGCTGATTGAGTCCTCATTACGTCGTGCGAATATTCCGTACACCATCACGGGCGGAACTTCGATCTTTGACCGTCGAGAGATCAAAGATCTCATGGCATATTTAAAACAGTCTTTGGCACCCAATGAAGTGTCTTTGCGTCGGATCATCAATGTTCCTTCTCGAGGAATTGGCGATACGACGATTGAAAAGCTTTCGGAATTTGCTTTAAAAAAACGCATAAACTTTGTCGATGCTTGTCGTTTCTGGAAAGAAGCTGAAGTGCAAGATAAAGCCGGAGAGTCGATTGATAATCTGATGAAGTTTATCGAAGACCTTCCCAAAAATATTTTAGATTATAACATCGGCTCTTCACCAGGTGCCAAGATGGTTGAAATCTTTCAAGGTATCGGCTATCGCGAATACGTGTATGGCACCGCCGCAGATCCCGCGAGTGCTGAAAAAAAATGGATGGTCGTTGAAATCCTGGGACGGATCTTAGATTCTTATTTGGGCAAGCGCTCTTATGATGTCGACAGCATTAAATCCTTTATCGATGCCATGCTTTTACGTGATGACATGGGCGGGGAAGAGGAAGACCAAAACAAGGTGCAGCTTATGACTTTGCATGCGTCTAAGGGTTTGGAGTTTCCGATCGTGATTTTAGCCGGATTAGAAGAAGACCTTTTGCCGCATAAAAATTTGGGTTCAGATATCGACGAAGAACGCCGGCTTTTTTATGTGGGGGTGACTCGCGCCAAGCAGCGTCTGGTGATGACTCGTTGTCAGCAACGAAAAAAAAACGGCGTTGTTCGCCCCGTGGCTCCTTCTAGATTTTTGTTAGAGATTCCCAAAGAACTCTACACGGAATTTCCTTTAGGTGTTCGTCCGGTGTCAGGGCAAGAGCGCGAAGACTTAGTGTCCAGTTTCTTGTCAAAACTGGACAGTAAACTGACTCCCGCCAAAAAATAGCTATTTTATTTTTTCCGCAGGGCCCGCGATGGTTTTTACGCTGGCCTGCAAGTCGCCTTCGGCAAACAGGCAAAGCGTGCCCGGCTCTAAGCGCGTCCATGATTCGTTTTCGGTCAGCGGTGTGGTGGCAATGACAGCCACCTTATCCGTGCTTGTCGTCACGTGAGTAAAGTCCACCGACATGTCCTGGTCTTTTAAGTGCGCGGTCGCAAACGGTGCTTTGCGAATGATATAAGTCAAATTGGTGGATGCATGCACCATCAAGACCTGATCATTTGAAAATAAGAAATTAAACTCGCCACATTGGCCAATGTGTAATGTGAGTTCGGCAATCGTTGCAAATAAAGCTTCGTTGTTAGGCATTTGATCGCCGTGACGCAATCGAAGTTCTTGCATGATATAACAAAAAACCTTCTCACTGTCGGTGTCCCCTACGGGAAGAAAAGTGCCATCAAGTTCAGGCTCAAAATTCACCAGATTTCCATTGTGGGCAAAGATCCAATAGCGTCCCCAAAGCTCGCGCATAAAAGGATGGGTGTTCTCTAAGGCGACAATCCCTTGGGTTGCCTTACGTATGTGAGCGACGACAGTTTTTGATTTAATGGGGTACTGACGAACAAGTTCGGCAATCGGGGAATGGGCTGAGGCTTGTGCATCTAAAAACACCCTCACACCTCGACCTTCAAAAAAGGCGATGCCCCAGCCATCTTGATGGACGTCGGTACGCCCTCCACGGGCCTGAAACCCGGTAAAAGAAAAGCAGATGTCGGTGGGCGTATTACAGTTCATGGCAAGGAGCTGACACATGGACTTCCATCCTTTGTTAAATGAAAGTCTAACGGGTCTTGGTGAAGATTGACAGTCCGTTTTTTCAGTCTTTTACTTAAGTGTCTTTAACCTCACACAAGAGAAATCAAAATGAAAATGCAATTGCCCGAATTCCCTCAAGTTCCGAAAATGAATGGTCGTATCCTTATTGGCGGCGAAATCCGCGATAAGGGTTTTGACTCGATCCCTGTTTTTTCAACCTGCCATCGTGAAAGCGGTGAAGTGCAACTAGGCACCACTCCTCACGTCAGTGTGGAAGTTATCAAGGAAGCTGTCGATGCGGCTTCAAAAGCCTGGGCACGTGGATTAGGTGAGTGGCCCTCCGCGCGGATGGAAGATCGCATCCAAGGAGTTATCAAATTTCGCAATGGAATGCTGGAAGAACGTGAATTGATTTGTCGTTTGTTGATGTGGGAAATCGGCAAGACTTGGGCGGATGCTCAAGGTGAATTTGATCGTACCATTCAGTACATTGATGACACGGTTAATGAAGTAAAAAACCTAGATCGTGAATCCAGCGGATTTAAATTTTCTGGCGGCGTGATGGCGCAGATTCGCCGAGCTCCTCTAGGTGTGACTTTGTGTATGGGGCCATTTAATTATCCATTGAATGAAACTTTCACGACTTTAATTCCAGCATTGATTATGGGAAACACGGTGGTCGTGAAGCTAGCTCGTTACGGGCAGCTTTTATGGGAGCCGCTTTTAAAAGTGTTTAAAGATTCATTCCCAGCGGGTGTGGTGAACGTTATTAACGGTCAAGGGCGCGATATTGTGGGACCGGCGGTGCAAACTGGGAAAATCGATGTCTTAGCCTTTATCGGTTCAAGCAAAGTCGCTAATCAAATTAAAGTGGCCCATCCCAGACCCTCAAGCTTTCGCAGTATTTTAAGTTTAGAGGCCAAAAATCCGGCCATCATCATGGAAGAAGCGAACATTGATTTAGCCGTGGCGGAATGTGTGCGCGGTTCATTGTCGTTTAATGGTCAGCGCTGTACGGCCCTTAAGATGATTTTTGTGCATAAAAAAATCGCTAAAGAATTCACCGAAAAATTTGTACAAAAAGTAAATGGATTGGTCGCAGGTCTGCCTTGGGAGCCGGGCGTTTCTATCACTCCGTTGCCGGATGTAAATAAGGCTGCGTACTTAACGGGTCTGATTGAAGATGCCGTCAGTAAAGGGGCGGTTCTTTGCAATCCCGAGCGTGGCGGTAAAGTTGTGGGACAATTATTTTTCCCCGCAGTATTGGCCAATGTCAGTTTAGATTCTCGAGTGGCGCACGAAGAGCAATTTGGTCCGGTAGTACCAATTCGTGAATTTGAAGACATGCAGGAAGTCGAAGAGTACATCATCAATTCCCCTTATGGAAACCAAGCCAGTCTGTTCGGTGAAGACCCAGAAAAAATGGGCGAAATGATTGATCATCTAAGCAATCAAGTATGTCGTATTAATATCAATAGCCAATGTCAGCGCGGGCCCGATGTGTATCCATTCACGGGCCGTAAGAATTCTGCTGAAGGAACATTAAGTGTGTTTGATGCGCTCAGAGCGTTTAGCATTCGCTGCATGGTCGCAGCCAAGCAAGATGCGAACGGCAAGCAAGTCATTCAAAAGATCTTGCATCAAGACAGTTCGCGCTTCTTATCAACGAATGTAGTTTTGTAATCCTAAACCGCCGCCAGCGCGGCAGTAAATTGTGCCAGAGTCGCCTAAAAAAAATGCTGCACCAGTGCTACCTACGTAGGTAGCACTGGTGCAGCAAAATGAATTACTTAAGAAGAGCTTTGAACGACTGAGGCATCGGTGTGTCAAACGTCTGAACTTTGCCAGAAACTTGGATGCTCAGTTTGAACGCGTGGAGGTACATGCGTTCATCGCCATAGATCTCGGCCATTTTTTCGTTGTACTTGCCATCATTGTATCGAGGATCGCCCACGATCGGGTTGCCCGCTAAAGCCGCGTGTTTGCGGATTTGATGTTGGCGACCCGTTAAAAGATCCACTTCCACCAAAGAGAAGTATTTGTTTGATTGAACCACACGGTACTTGGTTTTCGCAGCCACGCGGTCTTTTAAAAGACCTTGGGGGTTTTTACGTCCTTCAGCTTTGTCAGAGATTGGGAAATCCCAAGTTTGCCATTTTTCAGAAGCCGGAAGGCTGCCACGCAAGATGGCGTAATAAGATTTTGCCGTTTCTTTTTTCTGGAATTTCTCAGCCAGCTCTGAAGCAGTTTCGGCTTCAAGCGCTACCATGAGCACGCCCGATGTTTCTTTATCTAAACGGTGAACAGGGTAAACATCGTCAAAGCTGCCAGGACGAAGTTGTTTTTTTAGTACAGCACGCAAGTCGCTAGTTTCGTTGTGCACGGAAATGCCAACAGGCTTGTTTACGACGATCCATTTTGCTGATTGTTGAATGACGGGGATTCTAGAGTTCATGTCTGCTCCTTAAGGATGGTCTCGATGTCTTTTGCCTCAAGGTCTCTTTCAGTCAGGGGACTAGCAAAGATCTTTTGCTCTTTCCGGCTGACCGCCAGCTTGTGCATTGAAACGAGTATAATTAAATTAAAAACAAATCCGGCCCAGCTTAAGAAAAAGAAGAAGGTACCCATAAGTAGCAAATTCTTTTCGTATAAAGCCAAGTCACGTTCTTCTTTGCCTTCGGCGAAGGGTTCCATATCTGCGCGGGATTCGCGCCAAACTAGGTTCACTTTTCGCAGATTTTTTTGCAGTTGCTGGTAGGGGCGCGAGCGCACTTTTTTACGGTGCAGGTAGAAATGCAGTCCCGTCACCGCCGCAGAGGGAATCCATCCGACGACATAGGAAACGGCCATTTCAGGAGCCATAAGCCAACCTCTTACAAACCAGGTCAAAAAACAACGGTCCTGGTTGTGCCAGGGGTGGGGGGTATTAACAAGCTTTATTTTAAAATCCCTTAAGGATGGTGAATTTTCTCGCGTCTCATTCTGAGATCCGAGGGCGCAGAAGGGCTCCTGTCAAAAGATCAGACGATGGCTTTGGGCTCCTGGCCACTTGGGCCGGGCATGTGGGTTGCAATCATGAGGTTTGAATCAAATCAGTTTTTATTAATAGGGAGAAGTCATGGGAAAGAAAAAGAATCTTTTGGTCAATGGCCTTGTCGCTTTATCTATGGTTGCGCCACATTTTGCTGCGGCTCAATCCAAAGCCATTGAAAGACCGCCACAATTCGTTCTTTTAGCTTTTGACGGCTCTTATAATAATGATGTTTGGCAGTATTCTCGTGATTTTTCGAAATCCTACAAAGCCAAAACTGGCGCTGATGTGAAGTTTACGTTCTTTATCAATCCTTCTTATCTTTTGACCGAGGAATGGTCTTCCAAGCGCCACTATCATGCTCCTCATAAGGAGAAAGCGGGAACTTCCAATATTGGTTGGGGAGATAACAATAAAGACGTGGCCTTGCGTGTAGATCAGATGAACGAGGCCTTTTATGAGGGGCACGAAATAGCGTCGCACACCGTCGGGCATTATAATGGGCAGACGTGGACTGAAAGACAATGGGTTTCTGAATTCGCGCAGTTTGATGATATCATTAAAAACCTTTTTACCTACAATAACATGGGAACCACCCCGAACGGCTACATTGATCTTCTTTTTCAAAAAGATGATGTCGTTGGTTTCCGAGCTCCTCAGCTAGGATTTAACGATAATCTTTATCGTGTCATGAGCACTTACGATATGAAGAAGAATGAAAATGGGGATAAAGTATCGAGATTCGTCTATGATACATCCCAAGCTGACAAAGAAGACTATTGGCCTAAGAAAAATGCTTATGGCATTTGGAACTTTCCTTTAGGTCAAATCAAAGAGCCGGGTGCCGCTCGTAAATGGATTTCTATGGATTACAATTTTTGTTTTCGCGATTCCGCACGCGTCTTAAGTGAAGAACCAAAGACACTTGAGAAGACGGCATTAAAAGCTAACGGGAAAGTAATCAGAAATTCAGACAGATCTTGCTTAAACGTTATTTCGGATGCTCAAAAGAAAAAAGTGAAAGCGAACATGATGAATTTGTATCGAGCGTATTTCGCTAGAAATTATAACGGAAATCGTGCACCCATTCATATCGGACATCATTTTTCTAGTTGGATGAGTGGCGCTTATCTTGAGACCTTTTTTGAGTTCGCTAACGAAGTTTGTGCTAAACCTGAGGTAAAGTGCGTTACGTATAAAGAGTTGTATCAGTTCATGAACAATAAATCTAAAGCTTATATTGAGGCTCTACAGGCGGGTAACTTCTCAAATGTCGATGGAAGACAAAATAAATCTTTGCAACTTGCAAGACATTTAGATCTATCGATCAAAGCGGAAAACAAGGGCGATATGCTTTCTTTCTCTTTAGAGGGTAAAGATGCTGATTTGAAAGGTTTAACAAAAATCCTGACAGTCGCTGATAAAACTCGTGAGTTTGATGGGAATGTAAAACTTGAAGATCTGCGTAAAGAACTTCAAGGCCAAGAAAATGCAGTTGTTCGCATCGCCATCAAAGATCGTTTGAAAAAAGAAATCGCGACGAGCACTCACCAGCTAGAGCATATCGGCACAGCTGATGAAAAAATTCACTTGGAAAACATGGAAGACGATTGGATCAAAGGCGATATGCCGGGCGCTCATAAAGACGAACACAACCACTAAAAATGAAACTGAAGCTCTTGCTACCGATGGTAGCACTATTCGGACAGATCTTGGGGTGCAGCTACGATGCTGCACCTCAAGCATTTGAAGGTAATCTAGATGATGCTAATCATGTTATCTATGGCGACTATTCTATGGAAGAGTTACCCAAAGAACAGCCCTATCGTGGGGCATTAGTTTCATTATTTGAACGTAAAACCCTTCAGTCTTTAAAGACAGGGCAAATATATCGAGTAGACGAAAAATTTGGCGGACAAGAACTGCCTTGGGCTGAGCAATCATCAGCTTCTTATTGTTCCGGAATCTTAGTAGCGCCGGATATGGTGCTGACTGCGGGACATTGTCTTTCCTCACCGTACTCATGTGAAAACCTTCAATTGGTATTTAACTACAATATCATGAATGACTCACAAGAATTTGAAGTGCGAGATTGTAAAGCAGTGGTAAAAACGGTTGTCGACGTTGCCGGTAAGGGGCTGGATTATGCACTTCTTCAAATCAGTGAACCGGTGCAAGTTGATATGCCAGAAGTCATAGAGAGACCCCTGTCAGTTGGCGAAAAAGTTTACGCATTGGGGGATCCGTTAGGAAGCTATAAAAAGAAGTCTTCAGGTGAAGTGCGTTCGTTACTACGGACCAATGGTATTTACGAAACGACGCTTGATGTTTTCGAAGGTAATTCTGGCTCCCCAGTTTTTTCCTCTAAAGGCGATCGCTTAGTGGGTATTCTTTCTAGCGGCGAACGAGATTTCTCGGAAGACGGAGGCGTAAAAATATGTGGGGTGCGAGATTGCTCCGGTGAACTTGTAATTCCTTGGACGAAAATTTTAGAGGACTCAAAAAAATGAAATCCAGCAGAGTTTGGAGCGCTGCCTCCGCCACAGTCATGACGTTGATGTTTTTGTTGTCAGGGGTAGCCTGCTCTCCCAATAACGTTAGCAATTACATTACGGCAAATGGTGCAGACAAAAAGTTGCCGGATGATGATGGTTACACTGGCTCAGGCGGCACAGGTGATGGCGGCGGTGGGCAAGGAGTTCTGTGCTCGGATAAAACCGTTGACCTTCGCCTTAAATCAAAAATTTTTACTCGGGATATCTTTGAACTCATTTATAATTCGAATGCGGAGATAGTGAAGCACAAGCTTCCTTCGAGTGTGACCGCCGACGTCTCTGATGAAGCGATAAGTCTTTTGATAGGACAACTGAGCTCGTATCTGGGACCCTCGATGGGAGATTTGGAATTTGGTAATAGATCTTTTTGGAAGTCTTTTGTTGGCAAGATTGCTTTTCTTGATAAGAATACGTCACTTCAAGTCAGTAAAGATGCGAATTCTCCCATTGTCTTGCCTAACGGCTGTAAGATAGTACAAATCGCTTTTTGGGATGATCAACCACATAAGAATCCTGATGGAACACTTTATGTGCAAACGGAATATTGGTCACAATTAGATCAGCTTAACAAAATTGCCCTTTTGGCGCACGAATATTTTTTCAAAGAAGCACGACAAGCTGGTTACAAGAACTCAGATTTTATTAGAGGCAAAATCGGAAGACTATTTTCAGCACAAGGTTTGACCCCACTCTTTTCGAAGTGGATTCCCGCCAAATCGGTTCACAGTAACTTATTTTTGCCAAATGATCGATCCGAATTTAAACACTGTAGTGGAACCATTGCTAGCGACCCATCGTCGAAAGTCGTGTTGTACCAATATTCTGGCGCCGATAAAAAACAACACGTTGTAATACCTTTGCTTAAAACAAAATTTTTAACTCGTAGTACGTTTGCGAAGGGTGAATTTGACGTGCAAGAGGTTCGAAAATTTGATTTAGAACAATTGTACATGGACGGTAGGAGTGCCCTTAAGTACACGAGCGATGAAGAGCTTGATGATACCCATTACTTAAACCTGAAATTCTATGGTCGTGTTACAAAAGGTCAGTTTGGTTATCGCAGAGGGAGCGCCGGCGAAATTTGGCAAGATTATATCGACATAGGTGGCACGGCTCGAAAAGTTTCAATTGTGATGCCCGAGGAAAAAAAATGGGTATCGTTGAGCGTTTTAGATTTTGATAAAGAACAGGTCTCTAAATATGTGGTGGCGATGATAAAAAGCGCGGTCGCGAAAAAATTAGAATCGGAAGAGGTCCGGGCGTCTGGTGACGATTTAGAGGTTAGCGCGTTTATTGCTTTAAAAAAAGATGTGGATGAGGCGGTAAAAAACGGTTCGGTAAAAAATGGATTTACTCTCTGGAAAAATGAATTGGATAAGTTTGAAAATAAATATGCTGTGGTACCCCATCATCCTCGCACGGACCATCTTGTTAGGGACAAATATGTCTCTGAATATCTTCCGCTTCTACTTCTTAAAAATGAATTGAACATGCTTGAGCAGGATGATCTCAATGCGATCGAGAATTTTTTCAACCCTAGCGGTCCCACCCCGTCGCCTAACTTGGAAGTTGAAATTGGAAATGACAAAACGATTTTCGATCTAGAGTGCAAGGACTACGACACTGTGTATGCAGACCGAATGAGATCTTTTGATCTTGGGGTAGCGAAAAAATCATGGGAAGGAATGGGTCTCCAGTTTATTGACGACGTGAAAACTCTGGACGAGGCCATTGGAAGCAAAGCTGTAAAATTCAAAGGAGAATTTTTAAAGCTTTTAGAGGAACGAGCTAGGAACGCGTTTGAGGGTGGGGATCCATGTGCTGATTCTAAGGGTTATTGTACGGGCTCACAGCAATTGTACAGAATATTTGCATATGAGAAGTCACGTTCTCTTAAGGCCACGGTTAGATTTTGTGGCGATGAAGATAACTTGAGGTCTTCAAATATTTGGGGAAGCAACCAAAACATTGGATATGTATCTCAGTTCGCTTGTTATAACATTCAAATTGGCGACACTCTATTTTTCCAAGTCTTTATGTATCCAGAGATTGATGCCATTGAGAAGTCTAAAATTTATGTAATCCCAGTGGCCCCTCCGGATTCATATATTAAAAGCGGGGAATAGAAACCCATGTCTTTCAGCACCAAGGCTTCCGAATCTGCTCTTCCTTAAGAGATACTTAAGACCAGGTAAGGAGGCATCCATGCACCCATCTATCCATGAGTTTATCGAATTCCTAGATAAAGAAGATGATACCGACTTTGGCGATTTTAAGCGTGAGGTGGATTTGCACCTTGTCCACCTAATAGAGTCTTTACGTCCATTGACCTCCGAACAAGTTTGGCAGTTGCGCAAGATGCGCGAGCAGCTTTTGTGGTCTTATAAGTTCGATATTGAGGAAATGCGGTCGACTTTAAGAAGCGAAGCGCAGCACTTGGACGTCTATAACGATATTCAAACATAACTCTGTGCGCCGGGCTCTTGCATAGGCAGGATCCTCTATGTAGGCTCTAAACATTAAGAGTCAGCGGAGGACTGCTATGTCAGAATTGGCGCAACAGGAATTTTGCATCACGCTCAGTGATTTGGCCGCTTTTATCGGAACCACTCCGGTTAACATTAAGAAAAAAGCCGAAAAAATTCTTTCCAAAAAAATCAAATCTCCCTGGTTGTTACCCGAAGAGGTTCGCACCGTTCTTTTGGCTGAAGGTTATAAATACCCTCAGAAAGTGATCTCTGTCCAAATGCTTAAAGGCGGTGTTGCCAAGACGACGTCCGTGTTAAACATGGGCTTAAGAGCAGCCATGTACGGCGCGCGCGTTTTGTTTATCGATTTAGATCAACAAGCCAACTTAAGCTTTGCCCTTGGGGTTGAAGACGAAGAAGTTCCGGTGTGGGTTGATATCGCCGAAAAACGCAAAAGCATTGAAGAGTGCGTGCGTTTTATTGAGCCTCATGTGGACTTAATTCCTTCGTCATTAAATAACTCGGTGTTAGACCGAGTCTTGATGAATTCCAATCGCAACTGGGCCCAAGTGATTAAGGCTCCATTAGAAAAAATTAGACACCGCTATGACCTGATTTTGATCGACACGGCCCCGGCGCTCAGTGCCGTGAATACAGCCGTCACCGTGGCTTCAGATGAGATCATTTTACCGGTGAACCCTGATAAATTCTCATTCTTAGGGTTACAGAAAAACCTGACGGAGTTAGAAGACATCAAGAGCGACTTTTCGTTAGATTTCACTCGTAAGATCCTATTCACGAAATTTGATGGGCGAGAAAACACCAGTCATGAACTTTTGCAAAAGTGCATTGATTCTTTTGAAGATTCGCTGATGAAGGGCTATATTCGCACTTCCAGCGAGGTCAAAAACTCGATCCGTTCTGGAAAAAGCCTTTTTGCCGGGAAATCCCCGGTGAAAGAGGACTATGACATTGTGACCCGCGAAGTACTTGGTTTTGCATAAAAAGGAAGTTTCCGATGCCACAGACAAAAGAATACAAAGGTAAAAAAGGCTCTTCTTCATCTTCAAAACGTCGCCCGCGCCATGAGATGGCGGATAAGCTGAATGACGAAGCGGTGGATGCTGTTTCCTCAGAAGAAGCCGTGTACGACGGGGCTGAGGCCGAAACAGAAGCTGAAGCCATTAATACGGAAGCCCTGAATGAAGGTGTATTCCCTGAGGGGCACTCACAAGTTTATGTGGCTCCCGATGATACGTCCGAAGAAACAGCCGCAGAAAAAACTTACGAATCATTTCATCAAAAACAAGAAGAGCCTCAAAAAGTTCACTTGGAGTTTTACGGCAGCGACCTGATTCGCATGAAAGCTCCGAAAGTGATGGAGCTTGCCGACACCGTGGCTGATGAATGGGTGAAAGACGGCGAGTTCCAAGGTTTGCCTGTGGGGAACCCATTTGCGCAATTGGCTGCGTCTAAAGCTTTGCGTAAAGCCAAAGATGTTGAAAAAAAATTAGAAGAAAAAGGCGTCTTTATGATGGCGCGCATGGGTTTAGATTATTTGAAATCTAAAATCGACAAGAAGTAGTATGAATCGCGCCTCGAGAATTTTTGAAACCATCTCTAAAGCATTAACCCCGGTGCATATCGAAATCGATAACGAAAGCGATATGCACTCAGGGCCGCCGAATCGCGAAACTCATTTTAAAGTTTTAGTGGTCTCTGCCGCTTTCGAGGGCAAATCCCGTATTGATCGCCAACGAATGATCAATGATCTTTTAAAGTCAGAGCTTGAAAACGGTCTGCATGCCTTAACGCAAAAGACCTTAACTCCAACGGAGTGGGAAAAACAAAAAGCGGCTTTAAACTTCGAATCCCCCAATTGCCTGGGGGGCTCGAAACACGATCCGAAATAGGTACTGCTTCAGCTCCGACCCGCAGGGCCTGCGCTCTGCTCCTGCCAGCGCTAATCCTCAAATTCGTTTAATTTTGATTTTAATTCGGAAAGCAGTCTTTTGACTTCCTGCAGCTGTTCTTCTTCCGGGGAAAGCTTTGTCGACATTTCTTCAGTAAGGGTGTCCCAGGTACTAAGGGCATCTTGCAGATCTTGATTCAGGCGACCAAACAGCGGACGAGATTTCTTAGTAGCGCCGCCACCCCCTTGGGGGGCCGAAGCCAAAGAACTTTCGTCTTTTTTGAAGGGCGAAGGCCCCTTTGTTATGCTGTCGTCACTCATTCGTCGTTGAATCTTCTGTCTATCTAAGTTGTGAATTCTTCCTCAGTCCTTTGAGGGTCCACAGTTTGTAGAACCGAACTCCATTTGACAAGTATTTTCAGACTGGTACATTACGACCTTTAACTGCTAATACATCCCCAAGGGAGTGTGACATCATGTCTCAAGAGATTATCTACACAATGAAAGGTGTAAGTAAAGTATATCCTCCAAATAGATACGTCCTAAAAGACATCTATTTGTCTTACTTTTACGGAGCCAAAATCGGAGTTTTAGGTCTGAACGGCTCTGGTAAATCCACTTTGCTTAGAATCATGGCAGGTATCGACCATGAATTTATCGGGGAAGCCTTTCCTTCAAAAACAATGAAGGTCGGTTATTTCGAGCAAGAACCCCAGCTTGATGAGTCTTTAACCGTTAAAGAAAACATCTTTGCTGGCATGGGCGAACTTCCAAAGTTGATGAAAGAATATAACGCCATCAACGACAAATTCAGCGATCCTGATTTAGATCCGGACGAGATGAATAAACTTATCGAAAAACAAGGCGTGATCCAGGAAAAATTAGAAGCCTTGGGCGCGTGGGACGTGGATCAAAAGATCGAAATCGTGATGGATGCCCTTCGTTGTCCAGATGGCGACATGGGCGTCACCAAATTGTCAGGTGGTGAAAAACGCCGCGTGGCTTTGGCTCGTTTGATCATGTCAGAGCCAGATATTTTATTACTCGATGAGCCGACGAATCACTTGGATGCAGAATCCGTGGCGTGGCTTGAACAATATCTTTCTAAGTTCCCAGGCACCGTGATCGCCGTGACGCATGACCGTTATTTCCTAGATAACGTGGCAGGTTGGATCTTAGAATTGGATCGTGGTGAAGGCATTCCTTGGAAAGGGAATTACACTTCTTGGTTAGAGCAAAAAGACAAACGCACGGCCAATGAAGCCAAAGACCAAGCCCGAAAAGCGCGCACGTTAGAGCGTGAGCTTGATTGGATCCGTCAAGGAGCGAAAGCTCGCCAGGCGAAATCAAAAGCGCGTATTTCTAATTATGAAAACTTGCTGAAAGAAGCCTCTCCGGAAAAAATCCAAGAGATGTCTATCTATATTCCACCGGGACCTCGTTTGGGCGATATCGTGGTGGAGGCTCATGGTGTTACCAAAGCCTATGATCACAAAGTTCTTTTGGATGACGTCAGCTTCACCATTCCGAAGGGTGCCATCGTCGGCGTTATCGGGCCGAACGGGGTCGGTAAATCGACATTGTTCCGCATGATCACGGGCAAAGAAAAACCAGATTCTGGAACATTCAAAGTCGGCGAAACAGTGAAGATTGCTTACGTGGATCAAACGCGTGAAACTTTGGATCCGAATAAGTCGATCTATGAAGAGCTTTCGGGCGGGGCGGATGTGATCCAACTCGGCACCCGCGAAATTCCATCTCGTCAGTACGTTTCCTGGTTTAACTTCTCGGGTTCTGATCAACAAAAGAAAGTGGGACAGCTTTCTGGTGGAGAGCGCAACCGCGTGAACATGGCAAAAATCTTGAAGCAAGGCGCCAATTTGCTTTTGCTGGATGAGCCCACGAATGACTTAGACGTGAACACCATGCGTGCCCTGGAAGAGGCTTTGCTAGAGTTCGGTGGATCTGCCGTGGTGATCTCGCATGATCGCTGGTTCTTGGATCGTGTTTGTACCCATATTATGGCGTTTGAAGGGGATTCTAAGATTGAATTCTTCCCTGGAAACTTCAGTGAGTACGAAGAAGATCGCAAGAAGCGCTTGGGCGAGAATGCGGGTCCCAAACGCGTGCGCTTCAAGATGATCTAATTTTGTAAACGCAGGATTTGGTAAGAAAGCCACTTGGGGCTTTCTGCCGCTCCAAGAGGGACGGCGTCCAGCCTGCGTTGTCGCCCTCCTGCGGAGGGTTCGCGCCATCGTGGCGCCGACAAAAAAATGCCAGGAGGGCATTTTTTCGCGAAGCCCGTTAGGGGCTCGGGCAGGAGCCCGAGACAAACCCCTCATTCCGGGCAAGATGCCCAAAGGCTTTCCTCGCCAAATTTTGCTAGCAATTAAATTATCTTGAAACGATTTCGGTCAAGATTTGATAGTGCGTCTTTAGATCCATGAATGTTTGGGTTGAGCCGCCGTGGTCGGGATGGAGGCGGATGGCTGCTTTTCTGAAGGCTGTCTTTAGCTCGGCTCCTGTAAACCCCTCTGACAAATCATGAATATAGGATTTTAGGAATTCAAAAGACTGTTTTTGAGATTCGGAAAAGGCGTGCGCGGGACGGGGACGCTGTGGACGAATTGCTGGGCGGGGGTAGTGTCCACGTCGAGTTTCGAATTCAAATTTGCCGATTTGGCTCATCAGGAAAGCTAAGTGAGAAGGATCGGTATCTATATATGTAGAGGGATTTTGAGCCGGAGCCGCTTCTTGTTGCCCCATTTTCTCTCGAAGAATTTGTTTGAAACTCGTCTGAAAACTCATGCTCAACTTATCGGTTCAGCTTGAGACGACCGCAGTCCAGACAAAGATTTCCGAATAGAAATGGTCCTTTTTCCTGGGGGGCCTGACGTAGAACTTGCCCTTGGGAGTGGATTTTCAGAGGGGAAAACGGTGATTTTGGCCGCTTTCCCTCGGGGAAATACGTTTTTTAGAGGGAAAAATGCAAAAAAAGTGATTTTCGATGCATTTTTTTTTGGACAAAGGCCTGGGAATGGATACACACTTAGGTCATTCGGATAAACGTACTGAAAACAAAACGGAGGAAGTACACAATGGCAAAAGCTTCTAAAAAAGCGACTACTAAGAAAGCGGCAGCTAAAAAAGCTCCTGCTAAAAAAGCAACTGCAAAAAAAGCTGCTCCTAAAAAAGCCGCTACAACTAAAAAAGCTGCAGCTCCTAAAAAAGCTAAAACAGCTCGTAAACCAAACGCAGCGTTCATGAAAGCGTTGACTCCATCTGCAGCTTTGGCAGCAGTTGTTGGTAACTCTCCACTTCCACGCACTGAAGTTGTTAAAAAACTTTGGGCTTACATCAAGAAGAACAATCTTCAAGATCAAAAAAATCGTCGCAACATCAATGCAGACGCTAAACTTAAAGAAGTTTTCGGCGGCAAGACACAAGTGTCTATGTTCGACATGACTAAACTAGTTTCTAAACACCTTAAGTAATATTAAGAGCGTTTAAAGCTAATTTAAGCGGAAAGCCCGGGGTAACCTGGGCTTTTTTTATTGGTCCAGGGCCTCTTTCGGGGGTTTTGTGACCTTTTCTCGAGTGAAAACGGGTCTTGTTCAATCGGTTTTGGGCGTGCTATACCGGTAGTCTCTGTTAATGAATTAAAGACTGGATTTTAGTGATGGCTATTAAGCCTCTTTCCCTTGAAGAGATCAAAAAAATGACCCTGGCTTGCCGCATTGCTGCGGATACCCTGACTTACTTGGAAAAGTATGTGAAGGCGGGCGTTACTACCAATCAAATTGATCAAATGGCTTTTGATTACATGCAAACTCGTGGGGCTAAGTCGGCTTGCCTTGGTTACCATGGGTACCCTAAGTACACATGTATCTCTGTGAACGAAGTTATTTGTCATGGTCTTCCTGATGACAAAACGATTCTTAAAGATGGCGACATTGTGAATGTGGATGTGACCGCCTTTATCGATGGCTTTTATGGCGACACGTCAAGAATGTACACGATCGGCAATGTTTCTGAAGAGGCTAAGGATCTTATTGATGCCGCTTATATGGCCCGTGAAGTGGGTATCAAGGCGATTGTTCCTGGGGCAACCACTGGTGACATCGGTTTTGAAACAAACAAGCTAGTGACCCGTCGAGGCTACACTGCGATCAAAGAGATCGGTGGTCATGGCGTGGGGCGCAAATTTCATGAAGAGCCTTTTGTCCCTGCTTTTGGTAAGAAGGGGAAGGGCGAAAAGCTCGTGCCGTTTCATTGCATCACGGTGGAACCGATGGTGAACCAGGGAACGGATGAGTTTATTGAATTCGATATCCCGGGATCGACTATCAAGTACTACAATACTGCGGATGGTCTTTTGTCAGCACAGTTTGAACATACGGTGCTTGTGACAGATACTGGATACGAAATTTTAACTTTGCCTTAATTTTTAAATTAGATTTTTTAAAGCACGTTTTTATTAACAAAGGATTCAAGAATGTCTCTAACGACAACGAATGGGAAATCTGCGATGAAAAAAAATATGAAAGCTCCAGCGAAGTCTGCAGCTAAAATGCCTAAAGGTGACTTTGCCGTTTGCAAAGAAGCGATGGAAGACCAAGCTACTTTCGACAAATTAGCTAAATGGGGTCGCGAAGAAATCAAAATTGCTGAAACTGAAATGCCTGGTTTGATGGCTCTTCGTAAAGAGTTCGGCAAATCTAAACCTCTTAAAGGTGCAAAAATCGCGGGTTGCTTGCACATGACAATCCAAACGGCGGTGTTGATTGAAACGCTTGTAGAGTTGGGTGCAGAAATCCGTTGGTCTTCTTGCAACATCTTCTCGACTCAAGATCACGCAGCCGTTGCGATCGCAGCAGCAGGTATCCCTGTATTTGCTTGGAAAGGTTTGACGGAGCAAGAGTTCAACTGGTGTATCGAGCAAACTATCGTTGGTTGGGGTAAAGAAGGCTTCAACATGATCCTTGACGATGGTGGCGACCTTACCAACATGATGCATGAGCCGCGCTTTGCTAAAGAGATGAAGAAAATCATCGGTATCTCTGAAGAAACAACAACGGGCGTACACAATCTTGAAGTCATGTTGAAAGCCGGAAAATTGAAAGTTCCAGCAATCAACATCAATGACTCTGTTACTAAATCTAAATTCGACAACCTTTACGGTTGCCGCGAATCACTTGCGGACGGTATCAAACGTGCTACTGACGTTATGATCGCTGGTAAAATCTGCGTGGTTGCTGGTTACGGCGACGTAGGTAAAGGTTCTGCTCACTCATTACGCGGTCTTGGTGCTCGCGTTCTTGTCACTGAAATCGATCCTATCTGTGCTCTTCAAGCAGCAATGGAAGGTTTCGAAGTTGTGACTATGGAAGATGCGGCTCCATTGGGCGATATCTTCGTTACGGCGACTGGTTGCTGCGATATCATCGCGGACAAACATTTCACAAAAATGAAAAACAACGCGATCGTGTGCAACATCGGTCACTTCGATATCGAAATCGACATGGCTTGGTTGAACAAAAATTCAAAAGTTCGCGAAGTAAAACCACAAGTGGACATCCATACGTTGAAAAACGGCAACCAAATCATCATCTTGGCAAAAGGCCGCTTGGTGAATCTAGGTTGTGCTACAGGACATCCATCATTCGTCATGTCTAACAGCTTCACAAACCAAGTATTGGCGCAAATGGAACTTTTCAACAACCGTGATAAGTACCAAGAAATCGCTGTTTACCGTTTGCCTAAGCACTTAGATGAAAAAGTGGCAGCATTGCATTTGGATAAATTGGGAGTGAAATTAACTAAGCTTTCTTCAAAACAAGCTAAGTATCTTCACATGAGCCCGCAAGGTCCATTCAAACCGGATCACTACAGATACTAAACCCGCGAATAAAATAGGGGCTTGGGGAGCCGCAAAACTCTCAGACAGTCCTCGCGTGAAGGGAGCCATCTTTGGCTCCCTTTTTCTTTTTCTAAAGCCCTCTGATTACAAATTAAGTTCTCTCGGACGCTGTGGAACTCGGTTTTGCGGCTCCCCAAGCCCCTATTTTATTCGCTGGAGTATCTGTAGAGTTGCTCGAATGCACTCGAACAGATGAAAAAAATGTTTCAAGAAAGTTACGTCGTGGTGTTTTTTTCGTGGCCTTCGGCGGTCGGGGCGGTATGCTTTTTTTATGGAATTTGAGTTTCGACGTATGAATGGGGCGGATCCAGTTGAGGTTTTGAGTATTGCCGAAAGGGATATCTTGATTCCGACTCTGTTTGATCCGGATTTGCAGCCAGCACCTACGATGCTTTCGGATCGTATTCAGTCTTTGGGTAAAATGCGGGATGAGGATTTTGCCGATGTGGCGGTGGATTCTTCGGGTCATGTTGTGGGCTTTCATCTTATTCGCAAAGATATTTTCTTTGGTCGCGCGGTGGGGAATGTTTCGACTCTTTGGGTGGATCCCGCGCATCGTCGTAAGGGTGTGGCGAAGAATCTGAAATTACGTGCCGAGCGCTGGGGGCGTGAACAAGGATTGTACTGCATTTATACCCACACCTTCGTTCAGAATGAACCTATGGTCGATTTAAACAAAAAACTGGGATTTGAAATCATTAGCTATCGCTTGCAGAAAAAATTATGAAATTGAGAAGTCTTAGGAAATTTGGATGGGTGTGTTAGCACGAGTAAAGAAATAGGGTGATCAGGTGAAGACAAGACCGACCTTAAAAACAGATCGACTTATTCTGCGTCCTTTTGAAATTTCTGATGGTCCTAGAGTCATGAAATTGGCGGGGGATCCGGAAATTGCCGCGACAACTTTGGCGGTGCCTCATCCTTATCTTGAGGGCATGGCAGAGACTTGGATTTCCCGTCATCAGGAAAATTTTGAAAAAGGCACGGGGCTGCAGTTTGCGATTGTTTTAAAATCGACCGACGAACTTATCGGCTGTATCGATTTTTGTGCGATGTCGAAAGCTCACAATAAGGCAGAAATCGGTTACTGGGTGGGGCGGCCTTTTTGGGGACAAGGTTATTGTTCAGAGGCGTGCCAAGCTTTGATTAAATATGGATTTGAAGAATTAAAACTGAATCGCATCGTTGCGCGGCATATGTCCGGCAATCCGGCTTCGGGCAAAGTGATGATAAAATCCGGGATGAAGCAGGAGGGCGTTCTTCGTCAGGATATTTGTAAGAACTCCGTCTATTATGACAGCGTGATTTACGGAATTTTGCATTCCGAATATCAGCCGAAATAAAAAGATCTTTGGTAAAAAAACAAAATATTTCCGTATTTCATTTTTAGTGAATGGTTTTGGTTGCGTCCATGACATTCGCGGTTAAAAATATCGGCATGAAGATAAATAAATTTGTTTTTGTTGTGGGTGTTTTTCTTTTATCAATGAATTTTTCTTGGGCGCAGGCGCAAGAGGCTGAGCAAGAGTCGGCAAAATCGGAGTCCTTATTAGAAGATGCACCGGATGAGCTTGTCCCGACGGGGGCTCAAGCAAAAACGCAAGAGCGTAAATGCCGTCCGGCTATTTTTAATTCCGAAGAAATGTTTTGTCTTCGTCGTGGCGTTGGGTCTTTTTCACCCACCGAAAGAGTCGATAGCTTTATTCATCGTATTAAAATCATTGCCGATGATCGCACGAAGGAATCAGAAGACATTAAGGTTGTTGCTGACGGTGAAAACTACAGCATCGTTTTTGAACAGCAACCATTGATTCGTTTCGGGGTTGAGGATCTTGCAATTCCTCCAGATTCAGAGTTCGAAGATGTCGTGCAAGCCACGGCCGAAAAGATTCGTCAACAAATTGACGTCTATCGCAAGCAACGCAGTCCTCATGATTTATTGTTCGGGGCTTTGTACAGTCTTTTGGCTCTGTCCCTGTTGATTCTGTTTTTGGCCCTGGTGTTTAGATTCTCGCGACGCCTGATTGAAACTATTCACGCCAGCAAAGGCCATTGGGTGACTTCATTAAAGATTAAGTCTTATGAAGTATTAACCGCAGATCGTATTTCGGATTTACTGGCGGGCGCTATTCGTTTAATTCGTCTGGTAATCACTCTCTTTACTCTGTATTTTGCGGTTCCTTTGATTTTGGTATTTTTCCCTTGGACGGAAAATCTAGCACCGAAGGTGGCGGGGTATGTTTTGCATCCCGTCAGTCGGGTGTGGGATGTGTTTGTTGATTACTTACCAAGTCTGTTTTTTCTGGCGGTTATTGGTTACCTGACTCATCTGTCATTGAAGCTGGTGAAATTCTTTTTTAAAGAAGTTGAACAGGGTCATATCCGTTTTGAAGGTTTTCATCGCGATTGGGCAACGCCGACTTACAAATTAGCGCGCACCTTTCTTTTGGTGATTGCCTTGGTCATGGCGTTCCCTTACCTGCCGGGATCTGATTCGCCGGCATTTAAGGGAATTTCGGTGTTTCTGGGGATCTTGCTTTCCTTGGGCTCTTCGTCGGCGATCGGGAATATGGTGGCCGGTGTTGTTTTGACTTATATGCGCCCTTTTGTGATCGGGGATCGCGTCGAGATTGCGGGCACAGTGGGAGACGTCATTGAAAAAACATTGTTAGTCACTCGGGTGCGTACAATTAAGAATGTGGATATCACGATTCCAAATTCTTTGGTTTTAAATAGCCATATCTTAAACTACAGCACGACGGCGCGCGCAGGGTTGATCCTCAATCCTGTCGTGACGGTGGGTTATGAAGTGCCTTGGCGTCAGGTGCATGACCTTTTACGCGAAGCCGCGGAAAAAACGAATATGGTAAAACAAAAGCCCGAACCTTTCGTTTTGCAGACGGGTTTTAATAATTTTGATATAAGTTATGAACTCAATGTATTTACCGACGAGCCTAACAAAGCCCAGCTAGTGTATTCACTTTTAAGACAGAATATCCAAGACGTCTTTAACAAGGCCGGGGTTGAGATTTTATCACCCGAATATCTTAATCTTCGGACTGAATCTAAGAGTGAAGACTGTCAGTCTTCGTGAAGACAAACGGTCTTCAAAATGTATTCTGGGGTGGTTGACTTCGTTTGGTTGTGAGTTAGTCTTTGTTTCGAAGCGCTTCGAAATATTTCTAACTTACTTTAACGAGGTCACAACATGAAATGGATTTTTGGTATTATAACTCTGGCAACAACAGCTTCTAGTTTTGCTTCCCCTTGGCAACCGCCGACGTATGAAACCCAGAAGGTTACTTACAAATTAGAGCGTCGCGAACTGTCCTTTAAAAATGATAAATATGAATTCAAGGTGACGACTATTTGCTCAGGAGAAAGTGAAATGGCAGTTCCTGATCTTAGAAATATGCCACCGGGTACGTTTTGGGAGGCTCCCCGTCCAACAATATGCACTGCCATAGTGGACGGACGAGAGCGCGAATTTTGGATCAGCTTCAATGCGGCGGTGGGAAATGATGGGGTTTATAAGTCGGTCAAGACATATTCCCATTCAATGTGGTTTAGACCCTTGGATAATCAACCTGAAAACATTCCACCGGCAGAACCTAATTGGGCGCGAACACGCGATCTGAATTTGAAAAATCTGATCTTAGAATCTTCCCCTGCTCAAGGTGTTACTTGCATGGGAAGTTCTGGCAAAGAGACAACGCCTGTTTCGTTACTGAATATCGCTCCTGCGGGAACCTATGACAATTGTGTAGTTATTAACCCCGTGGTGTATGCGGCGACGGCCGAGTTTGAGACCCGATAATGAAAAAATGGGCGTCGGTTTTTTTAGCAGCCTTAACATGCTTTCTGGCGGACCCTTCGGGGGCCGTCTCGCGAGTGGGTGGAGGAAAAGTCAGAAGCCAGTTTTCAGGATTTGCTCTGACCATACCTTCAGAATATTTTCGAGTGGAAGCTTCAGGAGAAAATGCCGTTATAGCACGAGGGCCTATGTTCTTTGGCTCAGCGACGGGAAGGATTGAGGCCTTCATCCGCATCAGTGAGTTTTCAACTTATTTTGCAGATGCCCAGGATCTAACGGCGGACCAGCTTGAACAGCGTTTAAGCAAATCCGGTTGGATCCGAGTACACTGGCAAGGCACTTGTGAAAAGGTATTTAAGAACGAATCGGGAGGAGTTCTTTCGTATGTTGTCACCTGGGGGGCTGGTCGCGGTTTTGTGATTAATGCCTCAAAGCTTGAATACAGCGAAAGATCGATAGCAGCCATGCTTGCGTCACTAGAGATTGAGCCGGGGTCTTGCGCATGGAAGTAAGTCTTTCCACGAAAACAATCATCTATCCAGAAATATCCCGATACACTTCGTATCGGGATTTCTTGCGTGATTTTTTTGAATATAAAAAGTCTTTACGGTCAGGATTTTCTTACCGTCAGTTTTCAGGGTTGGTGGGTTTAAAAAGTCCCAATTACCTGCAACTGGTCATTCAAGGAAAGCGCAATATGACCGAGGAAACAGGTCAGAAGGTCGCTAAAGCCTTAAAGCTTTCCAAGGAAGAAGGCCTTCACTTAGAGGCCCTAATCCGTTTGGATAATGCCACCTCCGGTGAAGAAAAAATCAAGGCGCAAAAAAATATCCATGCATCGTTAAAAAAAATGTTATCGCGATACGTGGAAAAAGACGCGCAAGACATTTTAGGCAAATGGTATCATTTATTAGTGCGCGAAATGGTGAATCTAAAGGATTTTGAAGCGTCGGGGGAATACATCTCTGAAAGATTGCAGGGAATTATCACGGCTGAGGAAGCAGAAAAATCTTTTACGTTTCTGCTAAAGGCTGGGTATTTGGAACTTAAAAAAGGCAAATACATCCAAGCCGATCCAATCTTAGATACCGGGATTGATATTTTTAATCACAGCTTTATGCAAGATTATCACGGCCAAACCCTTAAAGCGTGGTCGCAGAATATTGAAAAATTAGGTTATGAGCATCAAGAGCTAGGGGTCTTAAATATTCCGATCAACAAAACAAAACTGCCAGAGCTTCAAGAAAAGATCCGACAGTTTCAAGACGAAATCATTGGGTGGTGTCAAGGTCACACGGACTGTGATGACTTAGTTCAGTTAGGAACTTACTTAATGCATTTTAAAAAATAAACTCGACAGAACCGCTATTGCGGCGGCTCTGTGCGTTTGAGGTGGTTGGATTCACAACCCCCATAACCTGACGGGGAACCGGTCAAGCCGGAGTCATCTTTGACCGAGTACGGATAGATGAAATCACTCATGCCGTCAGATCCTTGGTTGTCTAATTTTAAAGTTTGTAAAACGGTGCCATCTTTAGTTCTGATTTCAAAGGTGGTGGGCCCTGTGATTTCAAAAGTGGCTTTAGGATAAATGGTGACTCGGCCTTCAGAGTCCTTAAATACCAGTTTTGCTTTTTTCATATCATAAGTGGAGTTGACAAAAGGCTCTGTGAAAAAGCATTTAATGACATCGGCGCGAGTAACAACGGAAAAAAATAACATCGGGATTAAAATTAGCATCTTCATAAGTGGACTCCTTAAAGGGTTCCCGAAAGTTTTAGCGCATATTTGCTAAACTCAGAACCGACTTTGAAAGAATACATAAGAAGGGGGAGAGCTCGGGCCCAAACAACCTATTCTTTGAGCTGAAAAGGAATCTTTCCTAAGTTTTTCCCATTCACCATGATCTCTAAAACATGCTCGCCCGGATAGTAGACACGGGTGGTTACCACTTTGAAAGAATGCTTCTTTTGGAAAAGATGTTTTTGTCCCGCAACCAAAGGTTTTGCGGACAGTTTAAAAACTTTCGGCGAGGTTTTGCCGTGGGCCTTACGATGGTGGATGATGTAATCCACCATGACGTTGACGTTGCTGCCGGTGTGAAGCTCAAAGGAAAATACCAAGTGGTTCCCCACGGTGACGGTGTTGTCTTCGATTTTCAAATTTTTTAACTGCACTTTGGTGTCGGTGCCGTAGCCCAGAAGTTTTAAAGCTGCGGGGTCGCCTTTTTTCAGCTGGCCACGCAAGGCATGGCGAACGATCCAGTCAATTTTGGCTTGGTGTTTGGCAGGCGCTTCTTTTTTCCATTTTGTCGCAATTTTAACTGCCAATGCGGGATGATCTTTGGAAATATCATTTAAGTGATTCGCCACGGACTTGCGAACGTAAAGCTCTTCATCGTATTTTAGATTTTCTAACAGTTTGATCGTGGGTGCGGGATCTTTGATAAAATGTTTTAATTGTTCCCCCCAAGGCAGGCGGGGGCGAGACCCTTCTGAAACCCACCGGCGCACGTGGGTGTTTTTATCTTTGGTCCATTTCATCAGCTGCGCCAAAGTTTCTTTTTCGTGATGAATCAGGTAAGGGCGCACCGCCCACTCGGCCGTAAAAACTTGAGTCAGCTGATAAAGCGCGGCTAAAGAAGTCTTGGTGTGCTCTAAGCCGTAAGTTTGAATAAATTCTAAGAAAGGCCAAAGGTCGAAGCCCGATAAAGGCTCTAAACCTTTTTTCGGTTCTAATGTGGCTTTTAAAAGAATCGCCAAGGATTTTTTATAATCCTGAGGCAGGTGCTTTTTTAATTCATCGCGAATCAGGTGCACTCGCGGTTTCATTTCTAAGGCGGAAAGCTTAGCTGATAAGGCCACGAAAGATTTTACGTCAAAATCACTTTCATGCTTTTGAATGTGGCGGGCGATGCGTTCGACCAGGTCTTTATTGATCCAATTTTTAAACGCGGTTTCTTCGGTGGCTTTTTTCTTTTGTGGCATTCGGAGTTACTTTACCAACTACTTTTCAAAATGCATTTTGTCGCAATAATGACGAAGCTCTTGGATGCTTTCGCGGATGTCTTCCAAGGCGCGATGTTTGTTGGCCTTGTGATACACGTATTTAAATTTATTATTGATGATCACTTTCCAAGAAGACACATCCACCATGCGATAGTGCAGGCGCGATGAAAAGTCGGGCATGTACTTATCAATAAACAAACGATCTTGCATGATCGAGTTTCCGGCCAAGACAGGTTTGTCTTTCGGATCAGGGAAAAACTTTTTAACCATATCGCAAAGCTTGGCTTCGACTTGATCAGGCTCCATGCCGTTCGGAACCTTGGCAGTAAGGCCGGATTTCTTATGGTGTTCGGTATTCCAAGCATCCATGGAATCTAGATATTTTTGCGGTTGTTTTACGACCGTTTCAAAGGTTTCCAGCTCTTTAAAATCAAGGTCTGTGACGATGGCGGCGACTTCGATGATGACTTCTTTATTAACATCAAGACCGGTCATCTCCATGTCGAGCCAAAAAAGCTTTTGCATAACGTATCCATTCTAGGGCCCTAGAAAGCCCGGAAAGCTCCATCATGATGGAACTTACCTCAACAGACAAGTCGGATGTAAGGGGATTACTTTTGTTGCTCCATGCCGGAACGCAAAGCTTCCTGCACGGTTTTAATCAGGGCGCGTTCGTCCCAAGGTTTATCAATAAAGGCGTAAACGCCCAGCTTACGAGCCTCTTGGACCATCTCTTTTTGGCCATAGCCGGTGTGGATGATGAAAGGGATCTGAAGTCCGTTTTCACGCATCCATTTTAAAACTTCTAAGCCGGATTTTTTCGGCATTTTTTCGTCAGACAAAACAGCATCAAACTTTTGGTTTTTAAGCATGTCGATGCCTTCAAGGCCGTTAGCCGCTAACTGAATTTCAGAAACGGATTCTTCTAGAAGGGCGGTGAGAACTTCACGCAGTTCGGATTCGTCGTCGATGATAAGGAGTCGACCTTTTGTCATTGTAGAGAGTGCTGAGTTGCTATGCATACACTCTAAGTATGCCAAAAAAAATAAGGACCGTCATCATTCTGCTAGAGTGAGGACGGTCAATTTATCTTGGATTGAAAGTGAATAAACTCAAAAACCTGTTAAGGATTTTTATTTGGATTTCTCTGAGCCCGTGATTTTGTATTCGCCCGCTTTAGTAATGGCGGCCTGAATCTGATCTTGAGAAATCATGACACCTGCTTTAGGGGTGATAACAACTTTGCCGGTAGTGACTTCGCATTTTTCTAAGCCCTTCATGGTGCAGACTTCGGCCTTTACGTTTTTGGCGCAAGATCCGCAGTGCATGCCTTCCACGTTATAAGTCACGGTTTCCGCCAAAGCGGCAGAGCTAAGCAAAAGAGTGATTAAAAGAGAGGCTGTTTTCATGGTCGTCCTTTCCCTTGATGGGTGTTTTAGAAGCCTATACCGGAATTTGGGGTCTTCCAAGTGCTGGAAATGCTTAAAAACGGTGCATTAAGCCCCGTGCTACGTAGATTTTTAAAAAATCTTGTTGTATTGCGGGTTTCTAATAGCTATAAAAGATTCTCCTAATTCGAGGGGTGGTAGTTAAGTTGGTTATAACGTCCGCCTGTCACGCGGAAGGCCGCGGGTTCGAGTCCCGTCCACCCCGCCATTTGTTAAAGAATGGCCGGTCCCCACGAAAAGGAATAATGAAGGAAGCCCGCAAGGCTTCCTTTTTTTATTTGTGGGTTCGATAGGTTCTACGGTTCTATAGTTTCTAAAGCTTCTAACCCCGTTCGGTTTTGGTTTCGCACTCTTTGATAGTACTTCTCCCTAGTCATTTAAGAGTAAAAAATTCCTTTAGCATGGTCTTCATAGAAGATGGAAACATCTATTGATAGGATTCCGCCGCAAAAGGTTTGAATTGGAGAGGATAATGAAATTTCTAACTCTTCTTGTGGGGTGTTTTATGGTGTATGCGAGCAACGAGCTTCCAAATTTCGATAAGATGTGGAACTACCGTAATCCAGCCGAAACTGAAGCGAGGTTTCGCGAAATCCTTCCCGAGGCTGAAAAATCCGGTAACAAAGACTATTACCTCCAGCTTCTCACCCAAATTGCTCGCACTCAGTCTCTTCAAAGTAAATTTGCAAAGGCCCACGCCATATTGGATACAGTAGAAGTAAAAATAGGTCCCGATACGCCCGTCGCAGAAGTGAGGTATTTGTTGGAGCGTGGACGTACGTTCAACTCGAGCAAGAAACCAGACTTGGCTTTGCCGCTATTTTTGAAAGCGGTAGATTTAGGAATCGCAACAAAGCAGGATGGCTACGTAGTCGATGCCTACCATATGGTGGCAATCGCTGAACCGGATATTAAAAAACAGTTGGAATGGAACTTAAAGGCTCTCGAATTTGCGGAAAAATCACAAGATCCGGGTGCTCGATCATGGTTGGGATCTCTTTATAATAATATTGGCTACACCTACATCCAATTGAATGACTATAAAGCGGCTCTTTCTGTTCTTCAGAAGCAAGTCGAGTATTATGACCGATTGCTGCCACAAAACCGCTATGAGCACCAAGTCGCTCGTTGGTTTGTAGCACGCGCCCTTCGTGGATTAGAACGTAACGTTGAGGCTCTCGAGATCCTTCGTAGACTTGAAGCCGAGTTCGCTGCTGATTCTGCCCCAGATGGTTATGTCTTTGAAGAAATCGCGGAAAATCTTTTGGTTCTGAATCATACCCAAGAGGCGAAGAAATACTTTGGCTTTGCTTATGATGAGCTTACCAAGTCGGATGGCCTTATTGATGGAGATGAGGTGCGAACAAAGCGGGTAAAGGAGCTGGGCGGTCGTTAATATTTCTTTTCCGGCCAAACTTTGGGTTTAGTGACCATCTCGTCATTAATTAAGCAGGCTCCTGCCTTTGCCCTTCGGGTTACACTTCGACTTAGCATCCATGCTATGGCGAGAGGCAGCGCTCCGAAACCATTCCCTTTATGACTAACAAAATACGTCGAATCTTAAATTGAGACACTTATTAAATAACTTATTGCTAGCGGCACGGAATGATTATTGCTGAGTGTCTTGTAGTGCAACTACAGCATCATTTCAGAAAGCAAGATTTAATGCGATCCATTCCCACGCGAAATCAAGTGGGTGGTACGTGTACGTATCAAATGGCATTAGCACTTAAAGATGCTTGGAGATTTAGTCACGGCGAAACGGATTTAAAGAGAACCTCTTCAGATAGAAATGTTTTCTTTTATAAAAGGTCGACAGATATCTACAATATGGGACTTGCGATATCTTTACCTCAAGAAATTCCCTTTAAAACGACACTTTGTACTGATGGTATCCTAAACAAGTTTTTCGGGAATAATTCTATGTCATCATTCACGGATGCCCTGCATTGGGCCGCGGAGAGCATCCCAGGCAATACGTCCGAGGCGTTGATGTCAGTCGAAAAATCTTTGGACGACTATAAATTTGATTCGGGAAAAAAAATGGCTATTTTGAATAGTTTTGAAGAGCTTTTTTCATCTGGGAGTCGGACTTCTTCAGCAAAATTTATCAATCAAAAAATTGTGCCGATAATATGCGGATCAGATTCCATTGAGCCTGATGCCTCAATTCAGCTAAACTCCCTTAATCTCGACCAGCCTAAGAATAATGCTACAGTTATTAGAACAGTTGTAAATCAAAGTTTGTGTGCCGAAAATCCTCAACCTGTGGGCTTAGGATTTTGTGCAAACATTTTAAGAACAGGTGAAAATGGATGCGGCCAACATGCGATCGCCATCGTTGGAAAACGGGTGAATAAATCGCAAACCGAATATCTATTAAAGAATTCATGGGGAGAGGACTGGTGTCGTAAGCCAAGTGCAAATCGCAAATTGCAATATGAACAGGATTGTAAAGTATGGGTGCCCGAAGTTATGTTAGCAAATCAAGGTGACAAAATTTCTCTAGATTGGATAAGTAAGAAATCTAGTGAAATCTTGTGTGGCACACTAACAGGAAAACCGTGGGATACGGCTATGTTTTACAAAGTCATGGATGAAAACGGACATAAAGTCTATGTCTATAATTCGTTATACCCCGAGGTAGACTCTGTTTTGAGACCGAAACTCAACACTCTAGTTTGCATGTCTGGCCGCGTGCGGGGTGCGGATTTTGAGATGGATCAAGTGCTTGAAGACTCAGACGCTAATAAAGAAAGATCAACTTCTGGTATCGGCAAACTTTTGAGATTAGCCAACAAGCCGACCAAATAAAGATTTTTCTCTCTAGCTATGAGTGAACAATAACCCTGGTTTTCCAAGGGCCTAAGTGCGCTAAAAAGTTCTATTAAAGACGACCGAGAGGTCGTCTTTTTAGTTTCTGGGGATGTGGATTCGCTTTGATTTCATTCCTTCGTAAACATCTTCCGCAATCAAGACGTAACCCTTGCTTGGCCCTTCATATACCGAAGTTTCAGAAGCGGTATATCGTCAACCACTTTTATTGGATAGTTCGATCAGCGTAAATCCGAACGGAAATCCAGGGTCGATCAATGAACAGGATGCAAACTTTCTCTTGCATGAGCCTCGGGTCACAGGACAAGCGGTGGTAGTCTGCAAAGAGTAGGAGCACAGAAAAATGCGGCACCAATATGGATATCTTAAATCTAGTTATATGGCCGAGGATACCTTTTGACCGTCGTACGGGCGGACAGGGGGGATATCTTTGCTGATCACTAAACAATTCTTCTTGTGCGGCATGAGCTAAGGCAGCAATCAGCGCTGTTGCAAAAAGCAGATTGGGGCAGCCAAAGATATCCAGCAAGCACTTTTGCCGCCGCTCAATCAAGAAATTGGGGACTTTAAAATTGAAGCGCTTTACGAACCCAGCGCCGATCTTTCCGGGGACTTTTTTGACGTTATTGTCTGTGAGGAGTGGATTTACATATATCTTGCGGACGTCACCGGTCACGGCCTTCCAGCGGCACAAATCACCTTCCTAGTAAAAGAGATCTTTAAAACCGCCTTAGTTGAAGAGGTTGATCTTTCCACTTTATTTAATATTGTGCGGACAAAATATATTGCTCACCAGTTAAATTATGATCTCGCTTTGCAGCTAGTGCGTATCAATAAAAAAAATAGGAAGGTTGATTATCTGCGCTCAAACTCTCCCTGTCCGATTTCCATTGTTGGGACGGCGGCGGCGGTAGAACAGGATGTCCCTCCAAGTCCTCCCATTTCGCGTACTTCTTCGGCTTCATCGTCTCACCCCGCCAAAGTGGCTAGTTCTGTTTTTGAGCCAAATACCAAGCTTTACCTCTATTCAGAGGGGGCTTTTGAGTTTTTCGTAGCTAATGGTCGACATTTCGGTGAACGGAAGCTTGTCAGAGCTTTAGAAAATACAAGATTTGACGAGTGGCCTCGGGGGTTATGGGAATCCCTGGTATTAGAAAATATAGAAAAGTCCTTTCCTGATGACCTTACAGTCATAAGAATTTCTAATAAGGACTGACTCAAATCACCTTGCGTGCCCGCTATTTCGTCATTTTTTCCTCTGTCCTTGACCGCAGAGTGCCTTCTAACGACAATTATGTCTTGATACTATGGTGAACATTTGCCAAATGTCTGGGCTGATTGTTAGACTTCTTGGCGTCCCCACATAACTGGGAAGAACTAATTTAGGAGCAAAAGAGTGCGGTTAGATCGAGTCATCAACGAGAACATCGACCAAGATACTCAGTTTTTCGATGAAGTTTTGCCTGAATCAACGGCTGAGCTTTGGATCAATCTGGAAAAAGTTAAGATCATTAACTCTACCGGGATCCTTCGTTGGATGCGTTGGTGCAAAACATTGCCGCCGGGCATTCGAGTATATCTATTGAACGTCCCGAACTCTTTAGCCGTGCAATCCCATCTTATCGATCGTTTTTTTCCACCGTTCATGAAAATTCAGTCCGTTCGTGGATACTTTTTTTGCCCCGATGATTCCGAGGAAGTCTTGGTGCAGATGGAGCGAAACAAAGACTATTTTTATGCTGAAGACATGATATCTAAAAAATCTGAAGTGAGGCTCCCCAAAGTGCCTTGCCCCCATTGCTCAAAAATTATGGAGCCGGATTTTTTAGAAACGCGGGTGTTTGCATTCTTGAAAGTGGATCAATAGGAAACGAATTCAGCATGATCCGAACATTACGGATTGTGTATTAAATGATCGTTGTCAGATTCTTCCACATTCAAATCAAAAATAAATTTTGGTCTCTAATATAAGTGAGGCTCGGCTAGCCCCCATTTTGCATTCCTAAGTTTTAGGGGGCACAAGTGAATCTATCGGCTAACTTTAAAGGTCTATTATTGATATGTCTGATCCTCACTGCTTGTAGTAAAGAGAACTCTCAATCCGTCGCTCAGATCGAGTCGCTTTCTGCGCCCCTCGTCGCAGAAGGTGACAAGGTCGAGATCGATGATGAAGTTTTAGCCGCCCAAGGATTTGACGCCATCGAAATTGAGGGCCGGTCCGCGCAATCTAAGGCGGGAGCTAAGGCTATTCGTAATAAAGTTCTACGTCACGGAACGAGACTGGTTGGCTTAGTTGACACCGAATGCGTGGAAAGATCCGCCGGCCGCCTTTCTCATGAAATTCAAAATGCTTCAGGCGAAAAGAAAAAATTAAGATATCAAGCCTATGCGTTTAAGCTTTCTAAAGATACCGAGCTTGCAGAGCTAAGCCAGGACGCTGAAAGCGATGACTGTATCGTGCAAATCAGCAACGACGCTGATGTTACGATTGCAGCAGTGCCCAATGACCCTATGTACAGTCGTCAGTGGCATATGACGGCGATTGAAGCTTCCACGGGGAACGACACCTTCTTTGGCGCTAACGGAATTAATACGAGTGTTATTGTTGCGATCGTTGATTCGGGTGTGGACTATTCTCATCCAGATCTTGCACAAAATATGTGGAGAAGTTCTAACGGCAGTTACGGTGCCGACTTCATATCTAAAGATGACGACCCAATGGATGATCATGGACACGGTTCGCATGTCGCCGGTATCATCGGTGCTGTGACTAATAATAATGTCGGTGTTGCCGGGGTTATGTCCGCGCAAGTAAAACTGATGGCCGTTAAAGTTCTCAGCAGCAGCGGTTCTGGCGCCACCTCGGGTGTGGTCAATGGTATCAACTATGCCGTTGAAAACGGGGCTAACGTTATCAATCTAAGTTTGGGATCTTCAGGACAGTCCTCAATCATGAAAACCGCGATTTCTAACGCCATCAAAAAAGGTGTCATTGTTGTGGCCGCCGCCGGTAATAACGGCGCACAGCTTTCTGCCACAACATTTCAAAGTCCTGCCTCTTACGCGAGAGAATTTGCGGGATTTATTTCCGTCGGCGCTCTTTCTTCTGCGACGGCTTTGGCAAGCTTTTCAAATTACAGCACCGATTATGTGGAACTCGCGGCTCCAGGGCAGAATATTCTTTCGATATCAACGAACAATCGTTACGTCAACATGAGCGGCACATCCATGGCGTCGCCGGTTGCTGCGGGCGCAGCCGCGATGACTTTTGCATTATTAAAATCCCGGGGCGTGACTCCTACGCCAGAGATTGTTGAGCGTATGATGTTAAATGGCGCACAGAAGGTGTCAGCGCTTTCATCAAGAATCAAAGATGGAAATTCATTAAATTTAAAAGTCTTAGCGCAAGCGATCAATTCCTCTGCGTCAAATCCAACGACACCAACACCTGCGCCTTCTCCTTCGCCCTCACCAAGTCCGACACCTACACCAACTCCTACGCCCACTCCCACTCCGGGGACAGAGTGTGGATCTTTGACCGGGGCGGGTTGCGAAGTGATGAAAGGTATTAACGCGCAAAGAAGAGCTCAAGGTTTGAATAGCTTAAAAGTGCTATCAAATTGCCAGGCCTTAGCGCAATCCCATGCTGAAGACATGGCAAAGAATAATTTCTTTTCTCACACAAGCCCCACGCAAGGATCCTTCAGTCAGCGGGCAACAACCTTCGGGGTGACTGGTGGATCCGCGGGTGAAAATATCGCCTACGGGTACACGACAACTTCCGTTGTCACGGCATGGATGAATTCAAGCGGGCATCGTGCGAATATTCTGAATAGTAAATTTAATTCAACAGGCATCGGTTACGCCCTGGATGGAAAGGGCCGCCCTTATTACGTGCAGTGCTTCTCTAGCAGGGCGGGAAGTTAACCTGCTATTGCAGCTGTGATCTTGAAAAAGACAAAGTGATTCAGTATTTTGAATCACTTTGATTCAAAAATGGTGGACATCGCGCTCCTCTAGCGGGTACATCCTTTTCCATGAAACAGATGGAAAAGATAAGACTTATTTTACTAGAAGAATTTGTGAAGGCTCAGGCTCGAAATCCGAGTTATTCGATGCGCTCTTATTCAAAAAAGATTGGGGTTTCGCAAGCCGCGGTGTCTGAAGTACTTTCGGGCAAACGACCCCTGACGGCAAAGACTGCTCAAAAAATATTAAGCGGCTTAGATAAGTCCCCCGCTGAAATTGCTGGGCTTTTAGAAGCCCAAGAACGCCCCCAAGCTTCTAAGTACAAGTCTCTAGACATGGACACTTTTCATCTAATTTCTGAGTGGCACTATTATGCGATTTTAAGTTTGGCTGAAACAAAAGATTTTAAGGGAACGGCACCTTGGATCGCTGAACGGCTGGGGCTTTCTAAGAAACTCACCGAAGAAGCTTTAGAACGCCTTCTACGCCTAGGGATGCTTGAAAAGTCCAAAGTTACGGGCGAGGTGCGAACCACGGGCGAGCAGTTTGAAGCTATCTCGGAAATTGCGACTCCCGCGCTAAAAAAGGCCAATCGTCAAAATATCGAACTCATCACCGACGCACTGGAAAGTGTCCCGGTCGAACGCCGTGACTTCACGGCGATGACTTTGTGTTTTGATCCAGACCGTTTAAATGATGCAAGAAAAATGATTAAGAATTTTCGCCGTGATTTCACCCGCGTGATGGAGTCCGGCAAAAAAAAAGAAGTATATAAAATATGTATTCAATTATTTCCATTAACAGGCAGGGCAAAATGAAAAAATTATGGATTAGCGCTTTTATGATAATAGCAACAGTTTCGTCACAGGCATCGGCAATGATCGGCAACGATCAGGGCAATGGAGGAGACGCCGTTTTGGTGGGCGAGCGGTCCTATTCGTTTGATCTTTATGAGGCGGGATTAGAAAAAGCGCCCTATTTTCGAAGGGTCGCTTTGAATCCCTATGTTGAAAGTGCGGTCAACCAAGCGCTCGATCCGGCGATTTTTCCGAATAAGATGTTATCGGCAAAATTATCAGAGCTTTACGCGGACGATCCGATCATCACATCCTTTATTGAAATTCAATCATTCAAATTTTAAAACTAGCAAACAAGAAATGATCACGATTGATCATGGGGTGTGGCGGAAAATGGACGATGCTAACAAAGCTGCATTGGTCCTCCATGAGGCTTTTTACGCATTAGTTGTACCTAAAGCCAGCACTTCCGGAGGTCATACTGCGACGCCATTCCGTCAAGAAAGTGTGTTCGCCCGTAAGGCGACAAGCTTTATTTTCTCTCGTGATTTTGAACCAACGATCAAAGGTTGGAGCTGGTTTAAAGATTTAGCTCGTGATGTGGATGCGTTTAATATTCCAGATCAGCTTCTAAGTTTTAAACTTATGGAAAATGCAGCGGGGATGGGGATGGCTGGCGATCACTTTAAGATCACCCTCGTGAAGGAAGAATATGGGTATTTAAGTTATAGTCCTATGACGGCATGGGGTTTTAACGAGGCCAACGTGCGCAGCTTCTGTCAAAAAGTGTCGGCCGAAGCGGGTGCGGGGACTAAACATTATATAACATTTCAACCATTAAAAATTCAGATATCGTCACAGGTTCCTTACGTGGATCCTCAAACGGGCAAACACAGACTTGGACAATACGAAAATAAATGGGCCGGCTTGGCGGTCCCCTCATCGATTATTGTCAATAGCGAGACTTGTGTGAAATATCTTTTAGGTTTTAAGCCGGGTGTACCGCTGGCCCCTTAGGGCCTCCGGACTCCTTTAAATTTTCAGGAATTATTTTCGTGCGCGAAGTTTAGATCCATGAACTTCGCGATACGCGGGCAAAGCTCCTAATGGCGAAGCCTCATAAACGCCTCGTCCTACGGCACGCGCTAAGCAATCTGCAGCGACCAGTCCAATACGATTGACTAAATCAGCGCGGGCCTCAATGTCTTGGCCCCATGTTCCCATGGCCGCAGCAAACACGGTGTCTCCATCAAACGGAGTATGTATGGGGCGAATGGATCTCGTATATCCGTCCTGCGCCATGATCGCGACTCTTTGGGCTTCGGCTTTTGTTAACTTCGCATTCGTTGCCACAAGGCCAATCGTGGTGTTTTCGCCGGCTTGATTTGTGAGACTGTCTAAAGGAGATCCTGTCCAAGCTTCTTGCGGAGAAGAGAAATCAATCGCCGCTGTCGGCAAAGGTTGTCCTCCCATTTCGTTGGACTGCTCAAAGGGCCATGCCCACAAACAAGATTGGCCCGGCATAAGCGGACTTCCCACGCAGTTCACGGCAACAATAGCGCCTACTTGCAAACCATCGCCAGAAATTGACGACGCGGTTCCAAGTCCTCCTTTAAAAGGTCCGGCTTTAGCGCCAAACCCCGCACCCGCATTTCCCAATTTAAAATCTTTAGAGGCAGAATTTAAAGCCGCTCGTCCCAGATCAGCGTAAGGGGATTTATCGCCCCAATTTTTGTTTCCTCCATTGAGCAAATCAAAAAGCACGGCGCTGGGAACGATCGGCGCTTTAGCTGGTCCAATCGGGAAACCAATTCCGCGAGCGGCCAAGGCATCAGTGACGGCGGCCGAAGCCCCCAAGCCAAAAACGGAGCCACCGCTAAGAACAATGGCATCCACGCGATCCACCAGGCAACTTGGGTTTAGGGCATCTGTATCTCTGGTTCCGGGCGCACCGCCACGTACGTCCACTCCGGCGACCGCAGGAGAGTCAAAAAGAATCACCGAGGTTCCGGTCCAAACACTCGAGTCCTCAGCTTGCCCCACGCGAATGGAGTCGACGTCCGTAATGCTGTTGCGAGGGCCGGGGCGAAAATTGTGTGTCATGCGATATCCTTCCGTTGACGTACCTGTTCGACAAGCAAATAGAAATGATAGCGTTTTAATTTTGCGATCATCAAGCAAAGATCCGGGCAAATTCGGAAATTCGATTGCCAGATTTTTATTAATTCAGTAGTTCTAAAAGGGAGATGGCAGAAAAGTTGTTAAAAACATTTGTTCAGCGCAAACGAAAAACTGTGGATCCTTGTCCTGTCTGCTTCCTGCATCGCGAACGGTGTATTTGCGCCTTTATTCCGAAATTAGACCTTAAGACGCGTTTAAGTTTAATCATTCACGCCAAAGAATTAAAACGCACGACAAACACGGGCCGCTTAGCGACGCAAGCGCTGATTAATTCCGAAATTCATGTGCGAGGGAAAACGACCGAGCGCTTGGATTTAAGTTCATTGCTTATGCCTGAATATGAAACCTATGTTTTATTTCCTGCCGATGAGGCATTGGATTTGGAAACTATTAAACCACAAAAACCGATTCAGTTGATCGTGACCGACGGAAACTGGCGCCAAGCAAGCAAACTCAACACGCGTCATCCAGAGTTAAATCATGTGCCTCGCGTGAAAATCAGTGGCGCAAACACCGCCCAACATCACTTGCGCAAAGAACATTTCAGCGAAGGCATGGCAACCCTTGAGGCCATTGCTTTGGCTTTTGGAATCATCGAAGGCAAAGAAGTCGGGGATGTCTTGAGAGAACTGTACAATAAAAAACTGCAGGCGACCTTAAAAGGCCGCGGTATTTTGTCTTAGTTTCGCGACTAAAGATCTTTTAAATTAAAATTGAAAAAGCGTTATCAACCGATAGCGCTTTTTTTTCTGCAGTTGTACAAATTGGGGCCTTGTTTTTAGTCAGAAAAGACCATCAAACCATCATTAATGGCAAAATGTTTTTGTAGAGACTAGGAGGTCTTATGAAGTCACTTATCTGTGCATTAGTTCTAGCAGCGACATCGACATCATTTGCGTGGGAAGGCGAGCAGCACCCAGGATTAGTTCCAAATAGCGGCTCTTCCTCTTCAACTTACACTCCCAGCGACAGTTCATTATTGTCTGACGTAAATACGCGCACGACGACCATCAATACGAAATATGGTACGTCCATGACGGCGGATGAAATTAAAGCCGCGGCCCAAGAACGACGTGCGGCCCGCGATGCGGAACAAGAGCGTGGCGGACCGGGAAGTTCTACACAGCCTGCGGATGTGTACTAACTTCTAAATAACTTCAAAAAGGCACCTTCGGGTGCTTTTTTGATTTTTTCACCACCGCATCGGTTCTGCGCCGAGTTAGAAAAGAGCCGATGACAACGAGGACGGAATCCATTAATCCCCCTTTATGAAAAAGCTTCTTGTTTTCCCTTTAATTGTTTTTTTGCCTTTGTCCACATTTGCGGCAAGTTTGCGCTGCGCTAGCAATCTGACGAATAAATCCACCTCTCTTGAAGTGACAGAGCTTGTGGAAGAGGTGAAAAGCTTTCGTCAAGACACGCGCGTCACTCGTCAAATTCCTCAGACGGATTTTACTTACGCCGTCACAACTGGATTGACCAGAGACTTAATGGATGATCCCGATGAACCGACTTACATGGGCCGTCCGACGTTAATCAGTCTTGTGATTTTTAATAAATCTAAAAGCCAGGTCGCGCGATTTGATAGTCCTTTGTTCACCCCCGTGACGGCGATCAATTTGACTGTCGGGTCTGAAGAAGAAGGAAACGCTTTTCGCATTCACGTGGTCTGCCAGCTTTTCCCTTAAGGTCTGAATTCGGCTCGTATTAAGTCATTCACAGTAAATCCCGTTGCCTGAATTCAATCAATTAAGGTATATTGGGTCCTAGATAACCCGGGTATAAGTTCATAATTCGGTTGAACGTCTCTACCAACTACCGCCAATAGTTGCCTACCTATCTTGAGGGAGTGTCCCTCAAAAACAGATGGTAGAAGTGTATGTATCAAGCAGGTTCCAATCAAACGAGTCGATCCCCTAAATTGCTTTCGGGCATTTTGATGATTCTTATTGGGTCATCAAGTTACGGGATGCTTTCGACCTTCGTAAAACTTGCTTACAAACATGGTCACACCACCGCTGAAGTCACCGTCGCGCAATTCGGATGGGGAGTACTTATTCTTACTTTGCTTGCGATGTTTTTTTCTAAGAACGCGCCTAAGCCTTCCAAGTCTGAATATATCCAGCTAGTGGCCGCGGGGACGACATTAGGTTTTACAAGTGTGCTTTATTATTTAAGCGTGCAGTATATCGCGGCCTCGGTGGCGGTGGTGCTTTTGATGCAGTCAATTTGGTTGGGTGTTTTGTTTGAAAGCATTATTAAGAAAACTTGGCCCAGCCTTGATAAAATTATCGCCGTCGTCTTAGTTCTATTTGGAACCGTGCTGGCGACAAATGCACTAGATGCCTCGGCCGGTCATCTTGATATACGTGGTTTTTTCTTCGGGATGTTAGCGGCGATTTCATTTAGTGGGACGATGGCGGCAACTGGCAGCATTGCTTCGCATTTGCCTCCGATTAAGCGCAGTCAGATCATGCTTTATGGTGGTGCATTGGTCGTTCTGATTTTTGCGATCGTCACCCAAATTGCACCTTATTATTGGGGCGTTAAGATCTTAAGTCCGGAATTTACCAGCAGCAAAAGTTTTGATTTTAGTATTTTTCTTACTTACGGTTTGTTTGTGGCGATCTTCGGGACCGTGTTGCCCCCGATCATGTTGAACAAAGGTTTCCCGATCACGGGTGTTGGATTGGGAAGTATTATTTCTTCAATCGAACTTCCATTTGCGATGATGATCGCATTTATTTTGCTAGGCGAACACATTGGCCCCGCGCAACTTGTGGGGGTGGCTATCATTATTATTTCGGTTTTCATTTTAAATTACCGAATGGTTTTAAACGAAACCCAGGCATAGCACGGTAATTTCATCGGCTAAAATCTAAGAAAATTCCGAATTTTTAGCGAACGCTTTGTTCAGCGGCAGATCTGTTTAGAAACAGGCCCTTATGGCTAGAAAATAAATCCAGATGCTTTGATAATGTTCCTAGGAGGTGCCCATGGCTACAAATAAACCATCCGGAGACAATCATCGTAACGGCGCTGTCAGAAAACGCTCCCAAGTCGAACATGATGATTCGAACCAATACACCAAACGCAATAAAGAAAATGGTCAATTCATCGACAATAAAGGCGAGACCAAATTTAAAGGCGTCAGAAAAGAGAAGTGATTTATGAAATCAAAAAAAGAATTAGATCAAGTTCAGGAAAATTCTTTAAACTCTAATCCGGCGGGACGTTCTGCCGATCGTGAGCTGGGTGATAAGGGTGGAAAAAATCAAAACGCCAAAGATCATCAGCAAGTTTTAATCGATAAAAAAAGAACCCCTGTTCAAGGACCTTAAAATGAAAAAAGATCCGCGATCATCCCAGGCTGATGACGTAAAACAAGAACAGGCGATCAAAAATCCTCAAGGCCGTGTGAATTCCGGCCCGGGAACGGGAAGATCTACGAGCAAGATCTCTACAAAAACTCCGCCGGCATCCAGTCGGTAATTTATTAAGGAGATATTATGCAATCATCCCCAGCTAAAAGCACACCGACCACTCATTATAAAGGCTCGTCACCGGATTCAAAACTTCTAGAGATCGTGCGGAACTTTGATGTTCCGGTTGAAGATCTTTTTAAAGCTTTTACCACGGCAGAAGCGGTGAAGGTGTGGTGGTGGCCCAAAGATCTGTACACCGATCATGTGGAAATTAAATTTGAAGAGGGTGGAAAGTACTTTTTCAACATGAAGGGTTATCATCAAGGTGGCGGCGGTATGACGGGAAGTTTTGAAGAAATCATTCCTAATAAGCGCATCGTGATGACTGACTATTTTTCCGACGATAAAGGAAATCCCATTTCGGCCAGAGAAGCTAAAATGCCCGGGCATTGGCCTGAGGTGATTTATATTACCTTTGATTTCGCTTCTTTGGGGTCGAACGGCAGTCGATTTAAACTTTCGCAGCAAGGGATTCCTAACGAGCTGCAAAAAGATTGTGTTCAGGGTTGGTCTCAGTCCTTTGATAAGTTAGAAAAGTATCTGGAAGATCGCCAACACTAGTACCAGCGATTTCAGAATAGGGATTATGAAAAAGAAAATGACATTGGTCTTTCTGGTGGATGATCAGAGAGACCTTGTTCTTTTAGGGGTTAAGAAAACCGGCTTTGGCCAAGGCAAAATGCTAGGCATTGGTGGCAAGGTGGATGCTGGCGAAACGGTCATTGAGGCCGCCTGTCGCGAGGTGCTTGAAGAAATTCATGTCACTATAGATCCAAAGAATTTGTACGAGGGCGGACGCGTAGAGTTTATCTTTCCTGAATCTTCCGGCTGGCATCACGACGTTTACATATTCACCTGCACCCATTGGCAGGGCACGCCCACCGAAACGGCGGAGATCAAACCCCAGTGGGTGGCGAAATCACAAATTCCATTTGAAAAGATGTGGGATGATGCCAAGTACTGGCTGCCTAAAATTTTAAAGAACGAGCCCGTGAACGCTAAAATATTTTATGGCGAGGATTTAAAAACCGTAAGTTCGGTTGAGTGGTTAAAGACTTAAAGCGCCGGCATCCGCAAGGGTTTGCAAACTTTTAAGATCTGCTTGGGCCGTTTTACCTTTTAAAAACTCACCGACCACAAAAGCTTTGCGGTCATTAAGGGCCTGCACAAGTTTTAATAGTGGAAAAGAATTACTTTCTACCAAAACTCCACCGAAACTAAAATAATAAGTATTTTTCTTGATCACACCTTGTTGCCACAAGATCAGGGACCTATCGCTACGCAGTTTTATTTTAGATTTATAGGACAGTTTCAAGCGGACCCCGGGGACGGTTTTAAATCCTTGTAGCGAAATATGCTTCATCCAAGACTTTAAAAAGGCCTCTTGCAGCTCTTCGGAAGTTAAGTTTTGTAAGGTTCTCAGTGAGTCTTGATAAGCCTGCGGCAGCTCACTCACTTCACCGGATTTGTTGTGCAAGCTTTTAAATTTTGTTGTCGGAAGATCGCCTTTGGCTCCCAGCTTGGTGCTTAAAATATCTTTTAAGGAGTCGGTGAACATTTCTTTGTGGGGCTGGTTGACCCAAACGCCTAAGCTCCATGTCGCACTGAAAGACCCATCGGATTCAGCAATATGCCATGCGGATGAAGGCCAATAGACCATATCGCCGGGGCCGGCTTTGATCACCACGGAATCTTTTTTGTATTTGTCGTATTTAAACGCGCGATCTAAGGCGGGATGCTTTTCGCCGTAACCCGCGGGCCATAAACGGAAGTTCTTAGTTCCAACAACCGGGAAGCTGAATACTCCGCAAGAATCGACGTGAACTCCAAACGGAGTTTGGCGGTAGTTGCCTAAATAAAGGCCCATCTCTGAAAAACGATTGGGGAATCCCACGTGGCGATAAAGCTCGTCGGTGAAGTCGGTGAGCAGGTGTTGTTTTTTTAAGTTCACTTGCAAAAGTTCATCACAAACCAGGCAATAATCTGAAAACTCTGCTTCCATGCGCTGGTGATAGCCTAAAAGGGACTTGTCTGATTTTTCTGGAAGGACTTGCAAGACGTCTTCGGGGCCGGCCTTAAAGCCATCAATGTAAAACTTAAACCCTTCAGGGTCATTAAGCTTGCGGCAGCGGTCGCTGTAAAGGACTAAAAGATCAAAGATTTCCGCAGCACTCATCTCTAACAAACCGGATTTGACGTTCTTAAGCGCTAGGGCCTGTTTTTCCCAAATATTCTTCGCAAAGTGCTTCCAAAATTTTTGATCTAAGGCCACGGATTTCATAGGCGTGAAGAGTCGTTTAGAATGATTTTAGAGTCAAGGCGGGCTTGTAAATTTACCAACCGGGCGAAGGGAGCTCTAGAACCCCTTGTGGCCCCTGTAAAATTAGCTTAAAACTTCCCATCCTTCGGAGAAATCTTAATGAATCCAGCGGCCGTTATATTTGAAGAACCTGTTCACACCCTAGAGCTTAAAAGGGATGTGACAAAGCACCTTAAACAAGGCCACCGCTGGATTTTTGCGAACTGCTTTGATGAGGGTCGTTCCGTCAAGTCCGGCATTCACCTTTTAAGTTATAAAGGCGAAACCTTAGCCTTAGGGATCTGGCAAAACGACACCCAGTTGCGCTTTCGCGTCTTGGTTTTAGCCGATGAGCCGATTTTTAGAAAAAACAATATCAAGCGGACGTTGGAACTTTATTTTGAAAGCCAGTGGCGTAAGGCCGTGGAAATTCGTCGCACTTTTGATCTGGCGGTCACCAATTCTTTCCGTTTAATAAACGGAGAAGGCGACGGGCTACCAGGCTTGATCGTGGATGTTTATAACGACACCGCCGTAATTAAGCATGACCACGCCATTATGGAAAGAACCTGGCATGCGCCAGCGATTGCCGAGAAAATTCAGGCCGCTTTCCCGGCAGTGAAGTGTGTGTACCTAAAGCGTCGTAATGATGCTGATGAAAAAGGAACCAATATCGTCGGCACTCTGCGCCCGGAAGTACAGTTCCTTGAAAATGGCGTTCTGTTTGCCTCGAACATTCGTGATGCTGCAAAAACCGGTTTTTTCCTAGATCAGCGCGACAACCGCAAGATGATCCAGCACTTTGCTAAAGATAAAACCGTTTTAAATCTTTTTAGCTACACCGGCGGCTTTTCTATTTTTGCCGCTAAAGGTGGCGCGAAAGAGGTGACGAGCGTCGATATCGCGAAGGTCGCCATCCAAGCCGTTGAAAGAAACTTTGAAATCAACGGTCTTAAAACAGTTCACCACGATGTCGCGACCGATGCCTTTGCGTATTTAGAGCAATTAAACACCGAAAAGAAAAAGTATGATTTGGTCATTACCGATCCCCCTAGCTTTGCCCCCAACGAAAAATCGGTAGAGCAAGCCAAGGCGGCTTATGCCAAGGTCTTTTCTAATTCAATCAAGCTTGTGAATAACGAGGGCCTTTTTGCGGCGAGTTCTTGTTCCAGCCACATCTCGACCAAAGAGTTTATGGAAATCTGCCAGGAAGCCTTTTCACGTGCGCGTAAAAAGGGGACATTGGTGTATATGGGCGGGCAGCCGGTGGATCATCCGTATCCTTTGGCTATGGAAGAGCTAAGGTATTTAAAATTTGCGCTGTTCCGTTTGGATTAATTTAAAAAGGTTTATGATGGAAACTATCGCCAGTCTTCGCCAAGAAATTGACCAGGTTCACAAAGAGATGCATGCGCTCCTTTTGCGCCGTCGTGATTTAACGATGGCGATCTGGAAAATCAAACAACAAGAAGGTCAGCCTTTTTTCAATGCCGAACGTGAAGCACAGATCGTGAAGGATTTTGTGGCCTTAGGAGTAAACCAACAGGCGGACCCTGAGTTTGAGGCTCTGCTTAAAGGGGTTATGAATTCTGTTTTAAGAGAGTATGAGACCTATTTAAAGTCGAAATTTAAGTAAGATTGCCGGTTAAAAACCGACAACAAAGTTCCAAACGGCCTGAAGACCCACGATCCCTGCACACATCGTCACAAACGCCATAGAAGCTGGTTTTGAAAGTCTTTGCCGATGAAGATAAAATCCACCGCACAGTACAAGTAAAGACACTTCCAGGGTGAAATCCCAAGCCGGATGCGCGTACCAGTTCGATGAATCATGCGAAATATAAGGAAGGTCTAAAGGCAAATGTAAAACCATTGCCAGGATTGCCAAAAGAAATACTTTTCTGGAAACTCGCAACAAAGCTCTACATAGCATCACAATCAAAACACAAGCTAACAGTCCAAGGTCCGCGTGAAAATTTAGAGAAACTCCGACACGGTTTAATGACAGCATCAAAATATCAGGAAGTGCGGAAGAAAGGGCGATTAACGTCAATGCACCCTTTTCCTTGGTAAATGAGGCGTTCCCAATGGCGATCGCATAATGGCCGATGAACATCAGGCTTTATCCCTGAAATAGAAGTCAAAGACGACGATGAGGGCTATGGGCGCGATGACGCCTACCAAAAGGACCGTCATCGATTACACCCGAAGTTCCTTTTTGCGGCTTTGATATTCTTTTTCGCGTTGGAAGTGGCTTTCAGAAAGTCCGTAACTTTCAACATTGCCCAAATCCTTGATCAACGAATCCAAATTCTTTTTGCCACTGATAAAGTCCAAATGCGCTTGAATCTTCGTGATAAGTTCAGCGCCACGCTCTTTTAAAGCCTCGTAGCGAATATACCCAAGACCGAATGATTCCCATTCCTTAACGTAACGAGCCGCAGACTGCGATGTTCCATTGTACATGGTGTTACGGCATTCTTGATCTGGCTTAATTTGGTGCCAGTTGCCGAATTGGTCTTTTAATTTCACATCATGCTTTTCGCATGGTTTACCGCAATCCTTAAAACTAGAACCTTTGCTTAGGAATGCTGCGAACACGCAATGTTCCATATGGAAGCTTGGCATGTATTGGTAGGCGGTGACCTCAAAACGGTCCGCCTGACCGGCTTGAATCAATTCGCTGACTTGTAGGTGATTAAGGTCATAACCCAAACACAACGTGGAAATGCCTTTATTTAACAGGTATTCCGCCGTCAAATGATTGGCCACGTTTAAGCTAAAGTCGCCAAGGATTTGGCCCTGATAGTTGTTCGCTTGCAAATACTGAACGGCCCCTAAGTTGCGGGCTAAAATCGCATCAGGGTTAAGGCTCGCAAGATGTTTGATATTGCGCTGTTCAAGGGGTTTTAAAATACGCGTTGTCGCCACACCCACTTTAAGGCCGACGGCTCTTAAGACATTTAAACTTGGTCCAAAATCTAAACCGAATTCAAAGTCTAAGATGGCTAGATTGATTCCCGAAGCGGACAGCTCGCCTGTTTTAACGGCGTTAGCCACGTCTTCAGCTTGTCCCTTATCGCGCAGTAAAAGATTTAATTTAAGGCCTGCTGTGGCGTTTTTAGAAACCTTTTTGCTCGCAATCCAGCTCATGACTTCGTCTTGCGGCGGGATGACGGGGGCCGCGCCATTTTGAATGCGCAAGTCCGCCAATTCTTTGACAAGTTTCTGGCGCAATTCTTTAACTTGGCGGTTTGGTAAGAACAGCGGCGTTGAAGAATCAATCACGCATTCAAAACCTTCACCACGGAAAGGGCTTCCCATCAAAGCAAAAAGCTCTTCTTTAAGGTCTTCGCTGTTTAAGCCGCGATTTTTAGCCGCTTCGCAAATATTTTCAGAAACGGCGGTCACCGTGTAGGTTCCATCGGTGTATTGAACTTTTAAGGGCTGTCCTAAAGAGGCTTCCGCGCGAATAAAGACCGGCAGACGTTTTTTTCTTTGCTTATCTTCAACGCTTAAAGCGACGTCTTTTTTAAGATCTTTATCGTGATTGTAAAACACGCGTGCGCCCAAGTAGATGCCATCCATTGAGATATCGCGAGAGAATTCCAATTCAAATTTGCGGGCTGAAAGGTTTTTAACCGCAAAAACAAATCCGCCTTTTTCTGCACTTTGACCTTGGTGATCTTTGAAAACCCAAAGGATCCCGTCGCCAGGTTTAATGAAGTCAGCCTTTAAGCCTTGCAAGAAAGTCAGGTCACTGAGTTCGACTTCTAACGAGTTGGTATTCACGCGAGTGATTTTACCAAACTCAAAACCGCGATGGGCACTATAGGTGCCTTCGACCAGTTCTTGGTGATTTACACCGTGGAACCAGCCACTGTAAAACCCGCGAGAAAAGGCGGTGGCCATTTGTTTTTTCAGGGTGACCGGACTGCCCAGGGGCTGACCCGTTTGCGCTGAGGTGATGGCTTCATCAAAGCTGCGGGCCGCAGTGGCAACGTATTCAGGGGTTTTAAGACGGCCTTCGACTTTAAAACAATCCACACCAGCTTCTAAAAGTTTTGGGACTTCGTTGATACCGCACAAGTCTTGCGGGGACACCAAGAAAGACTTCCCTTGAAGGTCTTTCTTTTCGCCATCGACATGCATTTCGTAAGTGAAGCGGCAGCTTTGCGCGCATTGACCACGATTGGCGGATCTGCCGCCGATACCTTCTGAAGTAAAGCATTGGCCTGAATAGCTAACGCACAATGCACCATGAACAAAAACTTCGATTTCTTTTGTGGTGTTTTTCTTAATACTTTGAATTTCGCTGATCGAGTTTTCGCGGGCTAAAACAAAGCGTTGGATGCCCAAGTCATCAAGCCATGAGATGGCTTCGGCATTGGTGATGCTCATTTGGGTGGAGGCATGCACGCGTTGGTTCGGAGCCATTTGACGAATCAAACGCACCAAGCCCAAATCTTGAACGATGAAGGCGTCAGGTTTCAGTGGTAAGATTTTTTCTAAAACTTCTACGGCTCCTTGGAACTCGTTTTGGAAGATGAGGATGTTAAAAGCTAAATTTACTTTCACACCGTGAAGATGGCAGGTGTCGATGATGTCTTTGACTTCTTCGATTTGGAAATCGTGGCTGCGTCCGCGGGCATTGAACCCTGGAACCCCCATAAAAATGGCATCGGCCCCATTGTGAATGGCGGCTAAGGCCATGTCCTTGGTACCTACGGGAAGAAGCAGTTCGGGGCGCTTTAAATCTTTGATTTCCATGGGCTGTAATTAGCCAGTCGCGGGGTAAATTCGCAAGGGGAATTTAGAGCTGGGGGATATATAGAAAAAATCACCAAAAAAACGTCATTTTCCTAACGCATTTCGCGCTTTAAGCCTTGGATAATTTCATCCAATTTGCCTAAAAATCGTGAGCGGTCCTTTTTATCCATGGGGGCTGGGCCCCCGCGCATTTCGCCCATATGGCGCAGGTTCTGCATAAGTTCGCGATGGGCGACTGCGGACCCGATACTGTCTTCGGTGAATTCGATGCCCTTAGACCCTAAAACCCGGGCTTTCAATTTTACACATCTTTCGGCCAACAGGATGTCGGCCGTGATGACGATATCCCCGGCTTGGACGTTTTCGACAATCCAATCATCGGCCGCATCAAACCCTTTATCCGCGACGACCATTTCAAGGCGCGGACTTGCGGGGATATTCAAATATTGGTTGGCGACAACAAAGACTTTCAGTTGATAGCGTTCGGCCACCTTGTAGGTTTCATCTTTTACGGGGCAGCCATCAGCATCAATGTAAATATTCAGCATTAAACCCTTAATTACGGAGTCAAGCTTGTCATTACGCGAGCCAGTTCGCGATTCGTGGCTTGTCCATCTTCGGAGGTGGCTTTCCAAAACACGGTGAAGTCGCCAGATCCGTACTTAGCTTGCAACGCTTTACTGTCTAAGTAAATCATTGGCGCAGGATAGCTCATTTTAATTAAAACGATTTTAGACCCCCTATTCAGGGGGTCTTGCTTCGGAAGTTTGCCAAGGGGAGTCTTCTTAAGTAAGCTAGAGGGTATGAAAAATCTTATTTCATTTCTTATGGTTACTCTTTTATTTTCGGCGGTTTTGGCCGAAGCTCAAGTCATCAACCGTCAAGTTCCGGTGAAGGAAACCAATCCACAAATTTTGCAGATGCGGGGACCTCATCAGGTTTATTGGTCTAAGAAAAAATCCAAAAACATTTTGCTTATCAGTTTTGGTGGGACAGGCAGTCTGCCGTCAGATCTAAAAGCTTATGCGGAACATGCGGCAGGCTTGGGCTTTGATGTCGTCACCATGGATTATGATAACAGTGTGATTTCCACAACGTGTAAGGACTCTAAAGACTTACAATGTTTTGATCATTTTCGCGAAGAAATTGCGACCGGTGATGATGTCAGCAGCATCGTAAAAGTAGATAAAATCAACTCGCTTGAATCGCGTATTTTAGAGCTTTTAAAATTTTTGGCTAAATCAGATGCGAAGCGCTGGGCTGGTTACATTTCCAATAAAGGTGTGAATTGGAATAAGGTGATTTTCTCGGGCCACTCGCAAGGGGCCGGGCACGCGGCTTATTTGGCAAAGCTTCATCCGGCTAGGGGAGTGGTGATGCTAGCTGGCCCTCAAGACCGCTTTGCAGATGGTCGACCGGTGGGGTGGTTGGCGCTGAAGTCTGAAACTCCGCGTGCGAAATATTTCAGTCTTTTACACGAAAAAGATTTTTTCGGCAGTGAATACCAAGTCGCGGCGATGAAGATTTTGGTTCAGCCCGATAAGCACGAAGATCACATTATCATGCGTGATGACCCGGTTCAGGACGCGCATATGTCGGTGATTTCAAGCCGGTTTGCTGAACCTTGGACGGTCCTGTTGATGAAGGCCGCTCGCTAAGGTCTTGTTCCGCAAGTCCCCGCGTGTGGGGTTTTTTGGAACAAGTCGAGGTGTCTATTAAAAAATAAATGCAGCTCAAGTGGGCTGCATTTTTGCTTCAGAGATAGGCATGGAGGTTGTCCATGATCTATTCGACGAAGGTCCAAGCAGTTTCCCGTGCTTACAAACAGGTCGCAGCGATTGAAAGAGCAAAACCTGTCATAAACTCGGGATTAGATACTCAATCTCAGCATCAGCACTTTGCTCAAGGTGACTCTAAGAAAAGCTTTTCCCAAATTTTGAAAGAAAGAATGGGAAACTAGTGATCTAGCTTCTTGCGGCTTTTAAAGTATTCTTTGGTCGCGATATAAAGAGTTTTCTGCAAGGTCGAAATGACCTGTCCGTCTTCATCCACCCAGTTTGTGGTGCGCACCAACTCAAATTTTCCCTCTGCCTTTGCGCGGGCTTTAATGTCCTCGATTTCTTGGTCGGCGTATTCGATCGTGGCGGTGATTTTTCCACGGCCGGGTTTTTTAAATTGAATGCTTCCAGCTTTATCTAAGACGACATATTCAGGACCGATGATTTTTAAAAGTAAGACCATGTGAAAAGGATCTAGGGCCGCAAACTGACTTCCGCCGAAGATGGTGCCGACATAATTATAAGTCCACATATTCAGTTTTAAACGAACGACGGCTTTTTTATAATCGGCGCTTAGAAAAGTGATCTTGCCCCCGGTGCCGAAAAACATGGGGTACATATTCATTAGAACGCGAAATGACCAACTTTTAAAATTCTCTTTTTGCATGAATATCCTCGGAGATACAGAGATCTTAAGGATAGACGATTTTTCCGTGAGGTCAAATAACAGTCTTGATCTGCTCAACAGAGCTTGATAATTCCTTCAAAAATTTAACGAGACTTCGGCTCACATATTGCGAAGATGAGTTCACAAGGACCCAATAGAAAGGACTTTATGAAACATTTAGTAATTGTTATCGCGATGGCTTTATCTTCAACTGCTTTTGCCAATGATCCGGCTGCGGGTCATGACACTCATGGCACGATGAACACGACAGATACGACAACGCCGCAAAATCCAGCGGACAAAAATGCAGGCAAAATGAAAAAGCACAAAGGCTCTAAGGGCAAAGATCACCCAAAAGTGAGTCAGCCAGGAACCTCTGATACAAAAGATACAGGAACACATCAATAGAGTTTACGGGGCTTCGCTATTTGCGAAGCCCCAGTTTCTTAAGTTGTGCTTTTTGATATCCACCGACAAGACCTTCATACAAACTGCGAATCAATGGATCTTCCAAAGGGTCAGAGTCTTTGGGGTTCGTGACACGAACATAAATGGACGTTAACGACTCACCATCCTCTAAAGCATTATAAATTTTCACTTCAGGAATTTCCGTAATCCACGTGGGTGATATGGACGTGGACGCAATTGTTACCTGATTCCTATAAACTTCGTAAAAATAATGTTTGGCTTCTCCGTAATGATCGTAGGTCGTTAAGCGCCAGATTTTTTTATTTTGAAAATAAGATTCTTCGAATGCTGAAAGTTGCGGATAACGGCTTATCAGCGCGTTTGTGCAAAAATCGTGAACCCGGTTTTTTTGTTTTTCATCTAGAGAGGGCAGTCTCTGCGCGATATCGGCGATGCTTTGCGGCGGTAATTCCGGCTTAAATTCATAGTCAATCTCTTGATCGCCGACGGGTTTAATCCAAGGAAGACGGTCAGAGTATTTGATGTCACTATCAGTCAGCAATAAAGATTTTCCCGGATTCAGTCTTAACACCTTTGCTTGCGGCAAAATTTCCTGAACTTGTTTTTCGAATTGGGCATAGGTGATCGGGAAAAAAGCATGATTGTACCACGACCAATCTTCAAACCGAAACTGACACGCACTGGGAATGACCGCCTTGGGTTTAAGTTCTTGCAGCTGTTCAATAAGTTCGATGGGAAGTTTTAAAGTTTCAGGTGTCACGGGCTCTGCGGAAGCAGGGGCTAAGACTTCAATTTCGCGCATGGTTTGCATGGGCCACATCACAAGATCCCATGTGGTTTGCCGTAAACGATCCATGGTGCGTGGCCCGATCCATGAATCCACAACATTCAAAATATTTCTGCCTTCCACTTTGATGTGATAAATGGAGTCAACATCGGCATCCAAAGCTTCAAGGGGCATTATTTCAAAAGGGCCTAAATGAATCGGGCGTAAAAGTTCCACGGCATGGACGTCTTTAAAGCCCAGATCTTTTATCAATTCAATAAGCTCTTCAAAAATTGAAAAAATATAAATCGGCGTTTCGCGTTTTAGAAGATTTAAGCTTTCTAAAGAAAAGTGATCATCGTGGTAGTGAGAAATAAAAACGGCATCGAAATTTAAATCTTTGACAGCCGCAAGATCAAATTCTATCGAAGGAAAGGCATAGCAGTTTCGGCTAAACGGGTTTTCAAATAGGGGATCAAAGGCAATTTTAAAATCATTGCATTCAAAAAGATAACCCGCATGCAGAATCCGCGAAATTTGAACCGACATGTTGGTGGTGTACATTGATTTGCAAAATTCTGCAACACGCAGTATGTTCGATCTATGCCACATATTCGAATGAGAGCCTTAAAAAAAGAACACGTGCAAAATTTGAGCGAAATCTTAGTTAAAGATTTAGCAAAGACCATTGGGACGGCAGAAGACAACTTCACCTTTGAATGGATTGGTTCTGAATTCTTTTCTGGTGGTAAAGCGACACCATCGTATCCCTTTGTAGAGGTTTTGTGGTTTGCTCGATCTCAAGAAGTCCAAGATCAAACGGCAGCGTTGATCACGCAAAAAGTGAAGACGGAGACCCAGGCCCAAGATGTGGTTGTGGTCTTTCAAACCTTAGATAAAGCGGCTTACTATGAAAATGGTGAGCATTTCTAAAATAGTCCCAGCCCATAGTCCAGGTCCATTAAGAACTGATAAAGTCGATCGGCAGAAATTCCGATATTTTCTCTATGGTACAAGCTTGGGTCATAGTTGGATTAGCATTAGCGGCAATCGCCGTTTCAACCTTAGGGGCGGCATTTTCAGTTGTCGGCCTGGGTAAGCTATTTACTGGTGCTATCGTAGCGGTGTGGCTGATGGCGAGTGCCTTAGAATTTGCCAAGTTTGTGGTTGCCGCCTATCTTCATCAAGTCTGGAATCGTATTCACATCGTATTTAAAGCTTATTTAGTGGCCTGCGTGGTCATCTTAAGTGGAATTACCAGCATGGGTGTTTTTGGTTTTTTGTCGGATGCCTACCTTGCGTCTTCGTCCACTCTTGAAGCTGAAAATATCAAGCTCGCAAAATTGCAAAACGAACAGTTGCACAATAATCAGGAAGCCGATCGTATCACACGCGGGGTGGACGAAATCCCGGATACACGTATCTCTAAAAAATTGGCGGCTCGAAAAGAAGCCGAACCAATGATTCGCGAATTGAAAGATAAAAATGCGCAAATCGAAGGCGAAATCGAACAAGCTAAATTGAACATCATTAAGGTCAAAGAAAAAGTCGGTCCGCTGATTTACATTGCTAAAGCCTTTAACATGAACATCGACGATGTAGTGAAGTATCTGATCATGGTCTTTGTCGTGGTGTTTGACCCTTTGGCGATCTGTTTGGTTATTGCTTTCAGTGATGCCATCAAAAAACGTCGTGCCGGTGGCGCAGAGGAAGAAGTCATTGTTGAATCCGCTTCTGATGAGCCCACTTTAAGAATGCGTTTCGCCGAAGAGGGCGAAGTTCCCGCAACGGATGATAAAAAAGAGGCGATCTAATGGGCAGCCGAATGAAGTGGCTCGATGATGAGCGCTACATTCGTATCGCCGGGGCTTTACTGCTAGCGTCTCCATTTTTTAATTTCTTTTTAAGTGTGGCCTCAAACCCCCATATTCCCGATAAATGGTCACCGACTCAGTTATGGGCCATCTTTATGGCGGCGACCACCGTGCAGTGGATTTTGCGCATTTCTAAAATTGTCGTCGGCTATTTGATGTTTCGCGGGAAAAGTTCTGCCTGGGTTCCAGTCCTTGCGATCTTAGGTGTAACGATATTCTTAAATCTTTATACTTTCAAAAAAGACATCCAATTCAGTGTTGTGCAAGCGGTGCTGGGATTGGTTGTAAATATCATTCTTTTTTCCATCGTCTTCCGTGCGGAATTCCGGTTGAACCAAGAAGTGGAACGTAAGCTTAAAGCCGTGCGAGCGGCTAAAGCAGCATCCGTAGACAGTGCTCCCAGGACGGTAAAGCTGACGGCCATTGCGACAAAAAAAATCGAACAAAGATCAGAGACAAACAAAGCGACCGTTGTTCCAATTACGAAGAAACCGGTGCGCAAAGGGCGCAAGGTCAAAGACTTTGTTATTGCCCGGGGCACGGTGGTGGAGTTTGAAGGCTTTGGTCATTTTGCGAAAGTCATAAAATGCCATGGCGACGAAATTTGGTTGCAAGGAACAGGCGAGCTTCCGAAAGACTTGCAAAGCCGTTCACTGATCCTAGATTCGATTGATCGCAAAAAAAGTGTGCGTTTAAAATTCAATCGTACCCAAGACGAACAGTATCTTGTCTTTAAAATTGCCTAATGAGATCCCTGGCTTTGACATATCTGACTGACCTTAAAAACTTGCTTCCAAATAGCGGGATAAGCCATGGCCGAAGAAAGACGCCAATAGATTTTATTTTTGTCTTGAAGATTTAACTTACAAAAACCGGTATCGACATAGCAGCCAACGTGGGTGTCTAGCGCTTCTTCCCGCATCTGATCGCAAGTAAGTCCCGCGGATGCTAGATGCTGGGATCTTTTTTGTAAACAAAGACGCGAATCCTGGAGCCATTTTTGAGAAGCTGGCGAAAAATCAGATTCATGAAACAAAAACTTCTGACAGTAATAAAGGCCTAACTTTTTCCAATAACCGCTGTCTCCGCACTGAGTTTTTTGCTCCATGCAAGAATAGAATTCGCAAGACGTCGAACTTACCGCACAAAGTTTACCATAGGAGTGGGTAGGCAGGATAAAGAGAATTAAAGAAAGAAAAGCCAGCTTCATAGGTTCAGTAAAACCTGATTTAAACTGACCTGTCAGCGAAGGACGTAAAATTACAAGACTAAACTTTAAAGCCGCGTTCTTGGAAGGCGCTTAGGACTTCTGCTGGGCCACCGTCAAAAAGATTTCCGTGTCCAACCGCAATTTTGGTGAAATCTTCTTCTAAAAGCTGTTGAGCGGAAACTTTAAAGGCCTCTTTATCTTTAATAAAAATTTTAAATAGCCGACTCATGGCAAAGTGGTTGTAGGTGCCAAATAAATGCGTAAAAAGCCACGCTCCAAAGCCTTTAGGTTTACCCATATTGAAAAACAGATCTTGCACGATCAGCAATTTTGATTTTTTATGAACAAACGCACATTCGCTGTTGCGGGGCAGGCCTTTAAGTTCAATCAGTTTGAGTTCATTTTGGTAAGGCCACGTCTTTTCATCTAAAAATCCGTTCCACGGAATTTCAGGCTTTACTAAATTCACACCTTGAGGGCCCCATACTCGCGCCTGCGGGAAAACATCGCGTGCTTGTTGAATGCCACCACAATGAAGCATGCAAGGGGCCACGATATCCGTCACCGCACCGGCTTTTTTTAAATCTTCTTTAGTGAGCTTAGACCCTGGGGAAATCATGACCTTGGCATTGCTTAAAGTGATGACCGTCGTCCGTACTGGTAAATCCATCATTGGCATTCTGATTTTACATTCAAGAAATTGCACGTCGGTCATGATTACTCCTTAGATGAATTTTAAGTCTGCAATATCGAAAAGCCTTCCCAGGCTACGCCGATATCATCCCACTTAAATTTGTTTTTATCTTCCCATTTTTTGATCTCTTCAAAATAAATGTCACGATGTAAAGTTTGAAGAATGGCCGACGCCTTCGTGAAGCCGGCAAAAGCCACCGCATGCGGAAGACAAAATGAAGTGGGGGCTTTGTCTAAGATCAGCTGCACCACCTTGGGTGGAGCGATCTGGCAAAGCTCTTGATAGTCCGCAAGATCCTCTTTGGCGACTTTTTTGTTTGCTCTAAAAAGATCCCGACGAAGTCTATTGCAACGTTCGGCTTCCCATCCGGTGTAATAAGTTAAAATACGTAGGATGTCTTCATGATACAAAACCATGCCGAAGTTGGGCTTTAAATATTCTTGCAGTTCAGGTGCTAAACACTCGTGCTTAAATGGATTTATTTTGGCGGCACGATATTGATTTAAGTGATCTATCATTTCTGGTGAATACGGACGCCACACGGCGGTGATGTTAATCACATCTCGGAACGAATGGATTTTCTGAGAACGAACATAGTTCTTCAAGGCTTCGGATCCGGCATGACCGGGAAGACTTTTATCCAACATTTCAATCATGGCTCCTGGAGAAATATCGAAATCAAATATTTTTTCTAGATCTCCGGTGCGGAAAGGTTTTAAAACGATGTCCGAATCTGAATCATAAGAATTGTAATCAATCGGGGTTCCTAATCTTGCGTCGACATTGTTCATGATATCTAAGAACGGCATCTTGAAAGCTTCGATTTTTCCGTATTTTAAGACGCGATTGGTCTCTTTACAGAAGTCGACAAACTCTTGGCCTCTTTCAAACTCGACATCAATATGCACCTCGGGGGCTTGAGTCAAAAGACGTTCTGGAAAAAATCCTTCATGCTGGGTTGGATCCAAGGGGTTCGCCCCTAAGGCGTGTAAGACCAAGCTTGAGGGCGCACCACCGCGGACGGGGCCTAATCTTAAATTTCGTTCTTTGGCAAAATCCAAGCAGCGTTTTAAGGCTCGTAAAAAATCTTGCTGTTCTTCGGTGGCATAGGTGCGATCGCGCTTTAAATATTGCAGATGCTTTTCGCTAACGATCCCGTGCTTTTCTTTAAGTTTGGTTAAAATCTCTTCGTGAATAGCGTCCATGTACTGTTTCCTTTCAGTATCGTTGATGGATTCTCTTGAATCCACTTTAAGTGATACGGAAAGAAGGTCTTTCAGTTTGGAGCGACGCTCGCGAAGCGTCGCAATCTCGGTATCAACTTCTTCTAATTTTTTACGCAGGTTTTGCACAAATAAATTCGGAGAAACTTGAATGATGTCTTTGATTTCATCCAGGCTGAAACCCAACCCTTGCAGATTTCGAATTTTTTCCACCTTGTCGACAAGGACAGCGTCGTAATACCGATAGTTGTTTTCGCCACGCGATCCGGACTCTATCAAGCCAATAGACTCATAGTAACGAATCGTGCGTGGTGAAACTTGGGCTAGTTGGGCAAAACGACCAATTGAAAGCATACAAAGGAATCCTTTCCGTTAAATCAACCATAGGGTTTGACGTAACGGCAAGGTCAATGGGGGTGTTTTGGCTAACGCAGAGGTCCACTAGTAATCAAAGCCCTAGATCTAGGGAGTTAGCGTTTTTTAGTCTTCTTTTTAACGGTCGCGTTGGGTTTGGCTTTGGACTTGGCTTTTTCGGCCTCGCGGACCGCTTTGGTGAACTCACGCGCCTGCTGTTTTTCGTCCTCAGTGATCATGTTGAATTCTTTATTGGTCAAAGCCCCAATCAAGGCATAACCGTAAATGGCATGCAGATTCTTTTTATTTACGGCCGCAAGTTTTAATAAAGTCTTTTTCCAACCTAAAGCAAAAAACTGCTTCGGAGTTTTAATGCCGGCTTGATGAAATGATTTTTCGGCCGTGGCCCCAAGATTTTTTAAGTCTGAAATTTTGGTCGCTTTTGCTAAGACGTCTTCGGCAGGTTCATCGGAAAACATGCGCGGACGACGGGTATCCATTTTAACGGAAATTCCATCGTCGATAGACTTAGACTTTTTGGTGGAATTTTTTTTGCCCTTCGGTTTTGGAATGCTTCCCCAAAAAGAATTTGGACGAAAAACGCGCGTGATCACTTCTTCGACCAAATCATCAAAATTTTCGGTATGCAAAGGCAGATACAGCCATTTAGGCAAAATAGGGTGCGGAACCAGAAACGGGCATTGCTGCAAAGCTTTTTCTTGCAGCTCGTGATCCACCGGGAACATGCAGCCATTCCACAGATCAAAGTTATAAGTTTTTTTCTTGTAAGTACGGCTGCCGCCTTCACTTTCAAAAATCAAAAGCACGATCTTGTCGTCGACGTAATAGCCAAAGCCGCCGAACATCCCGCGACGGCGGTATCCGCCTTCGGGCAATAGGTTTTCAATCCACTTAAGTTCTTGGGGTTCTTTGGCCATGAGTCAACTTACTGTCAAATCTTTCGATTTTGCAGCAAAATTTCAATCTTTGACGCCTTTTTTTGAATCGTGTTTGCCCTTGGCAACACTCTTTGCCAAGCTAGCAAAGGAGGCCTTATGTACGCCGTTTTAATTGCTCTTTTTTTTGGAATCTTGGCCGGACTTATTGATATCTTGCCGATGATTAAAAATAAAAACATCCCCCGTGTTTCCATAGCGTCGCTGTTTGCGCAGTGGGTGTTTATTGGTCTTTTAATTCCATTTGTGTCTTGGGATATGGCGCCGTGGTTTAAAGGGGCGGTTATCGGATTTCTGGGTATGATTCCCACAATGATTGTAACCTCACAGCGAAATCCGAAAGCGACATTACCAACGGCGATCTGCGGTTTGCTTTTAGGTGCTGCTATCGGCACGGCAAACTATTTTGTCAGCGGGCCGATGATTTTATAATTCCGGGCGAGGAGTGGGGACTGGGATAAGTCCTGGGTAGGCCGTGTAACGGCGAACCATTTCAGCTTCTTCTGCAGTCGCTTTGCGATAGACAAAGCTGTTTTTACTTTCAGAAAATCCAAGCTTGCGCATGATGTTGGCTGAAACATAAGGTTCGACAAAGCCGGTGAAGAAGTCAAAGCGATGAGGACCCTTGATGGCCGCTCCCTTATCACGAATAACTAAATATCCATGATGAGTGGATCCATCAGGCATTGCCACGCCGACTAAGCGAGGCACAAAAATCACATCGCCTAATTTATGAAAATCTAAATCAGCAGCGACAGAGTAATGCGGATCTAAGCAGACATTGCGCACGCCATAGCCGTAAGGGCATTTTGAAGTATTCACTTCGCCCCAACGCGGTAATTGGTCAACGCCTCGACGAACATAGTTAAAGGATCGCAAGCGCCCCCATTCGTCAGCCACGTAACAAGCGCCTTGCATCAAGCAGTTGGCGTGATCTTTCGGGCACAAGACGGTCAGGACTTTATCTTCGATATCTTTAAGCTCAACCATTGGAGTTCCGGCACATTGGGCGGGATCCGCACTTAATACGGGCTTATAATAAATGGTCGGACTTAAGAATAATATGTCGTCAGGTTTTGGCAGAGGACGAACCACCACCGGGGGCATTGTTGGCGCAGGAAGTGTCTGTTCTGCTTCGGCCATTGTAAAGACAGGGAGCAATAGTAAACAGAATAATAACTTCATCATTTGACCCCCTCTCTTTTGAAATTCAATACCCGAACCCCCTTACAGGATTCAATTCCATAAGGGGAGTTTAAAAAGCTTACACGCGAAGATCACCCCGGAACTCGAGGTTTTGAGTATTTACAAGCGGACTGTGTCGGCTATCCCATCGTGTGAGGGTCAAGTCCCTTTCGTCTAGTTATTTTGTCTCAAACAAAGACTGGCCTCAAGATTTTTTTGACTACATCCGTAGTCATGATAGACTACAGCTGTAGTATGCGAGGACCTTATGAAGAAGATGCCCCGTTTGGGAGAGCAAGAAATGGAAATTCTAAAGTACGTCAACGAATGCGCGCCGGTGGCGGTGCGAGACGTGGCGGAACATTTTGAAAAGTCCAAAGGCTTAGCGCGTACCACGGTCTTAACCGTGATGGAACGTTTAAGAAAAAAAGGTTTTTTAACTCGCTCTCAGGTTGATGGAGTTTTTAAGTACTCTGCTAAATTTGAAACGGGCGATGTGCTTTCAAGCAAGGTTTCTGACTTTGTCGAAAAGACTTTGGGCGGTTCTATGAGCCCCTTGCTTTCGTATTTTCTTTCCTCAGACAAGTTATCGGACGAAGAAATTAATCAGCTTAAAACCCTCGCGGCGAAGCTAGATCAAAAGGGGGGGTAAAATGGACTTCACCTTTTTTGATTACGTATGGAGAGGATTAACGGTCGGGGTTTTGAGCTCGGCGATCGTGCTGGCAGTTCTTTTTGTGACCTCTTTGTTCATTGATAAAAAAGCCACTCGCCAGCAGATGAAATATTTCTTTCATACGCAGGTGACTTTATCACTGGTGGTTTTTATTTTAAGTTTCGCTTGGGTTGTTTGTGTCGATCCAGAACTTGCTAGTGGTTGTTTTAGTCTTTTTGCTAAAGATAAATCTTTCTTTACGGTGACGCGTTTTTTGGCGGCCTTATGGGTGGCAGGATTCGTGGGCTTTGCGGTATTAGACCTTTTTAGAATCTGGAAATCAACCGACGCCGATCTTCAAGATACCCAAGACAAAGAACTGCTTAGTCGCTTCCAAGGACTTGTGTTCAAATTTGAAATCAAGTCTGGCGTGGTTTTAAAAATTTCTAAGAATTCTTCTAGTCCCTATGCGGAAGGTCTTTTTTCGCATAAGGTGGTTTTGCCGTCAGAAATTTTGAAAATGAGTTCTGAAAATATAACCCATATTATCGCCCATGAACTGGTTCATGTGCGTGATAAAGATTCTATTTGGAAAGTTTTAGAACTCTTGGGTCGTCGTGTTTTATTTTTCAATCCGTTTCTGTATTTCTTGGCAAAAAAGCATTTACTGGCCATTGAAATGGCGGCGGATGAACAAGCGGTCGTGACGACGCAAGTAAAAGCTAAAGATTATATTAAGACTTTGATTGAAGTGGTAAGTTTGCACCGCGTGACGGGACATAATCCGTTGGCATTGAATGCCAGTCGCACGTTTAAAGAAACCAAGGAACGCATGGAGGCATTGGTTTTAAACCAAGAGCTAAAGCCAAAAAAGAATTTGGTGAATTTCATGATCTTTGGTTCGGTTTTAATTTCATTAGGTTTTTCCGTGGCTCAAGCGCGGTCGACAGTGCAAGAGTCCGTACAACGAAACTTTGAGACGGGGATGATGTGTTCCCAGGTTCATCACGAACAGATGATTGAATCTTGGTTGCGTATTCCGGTCGAAAAGAATAAGTGCGAAGAGTAATTTAAATAATAATCAAAGATCCTACCCAAAAAATCTTTTGCGAAAACAAGAGAGGGGTCTTTTATTGCCTAAAAAGAGGAAGAAAATGAAAAACATCATTGGAGCTTTAATTATCGCAGCATTGCTAACAGGGTGTGCCTTGGGTGAAAATCAAGTGAAAGAAGCCCTCCGGAAGAACCCTCAAATCGTTTTTGACACGATCGAGGAAAACCCGGAGCGTTTTATTGAGGTCGTTAATCGGGCAGCGCAAAAAGCTCAAGAGGCTCAATACTTAAAGAGAGCTGAAATTGAAAAACAAAAACAAGATCAGGATCTAAAAAATCCCAAAAAACCAAGTATCCAAAAAGACCGCCGCATTTCGGGAAGTGATGAGGGCAAGATCGTGATTGTGGAATACGCGGATTTTCAGTGTCCGGCGTGTCGAATGGCGTACTCTTCTTTGAAACAGTTTAAAGAAAAATATAAAGATCAAGTGCAGTTCTATTACAAGCACATGCCCTTAGACTTTCACCCCATGGCTTATCCCGCGGCTGTTTATTACGAAGCCATTCGGTTGCAGGATAAAAATAAAGCGGCGAAGTTTTACGATGAGCTTTTCTTGAATCAAAAAGACCTGTCTGAAAGTTTTTTTAATAAGACGGCCGCAAAAGTTGGGGCCAATATGCAAAGACTTAAGGCTGATATGAAATCAGACCAGATCAAGAAGATCATCGACGCGGACATGGATGAATTTCAAAGTTTCGGCTTTAGTGGAACGCCGGCGTTAATTATGAACGGTGTGGCGATGGACGGGGCGCAAAGTTTGGCGGCCTTAGAGGCCTTGGCCAAAAAAGTGACGGCTCAAGAATAAAAAATTGACGTCCCGTGTGAGTGACAGCCGTCAACTTGTGGCGCCATACTTAAAGATATGGCGTCACACTTTCTTAAAACCGAATTTCCAATCATTCAAGCCCCTATGGCGGGCGCCCAAGATATTCAACTCGCTATTGCGGTAGCTAAGGCGGGAGGCTTGGGATCATTGCCTTGTGCGATGTTAAATCCAGAACAAATTCGCGGTGAAGTCGCTAAGTTTCGTGCGGCGACGCAAAAACCTTTGAATTTAAATTTCTTTTGTCATCAAGCGCCCCCGGCGGTTTCAAGTAAAGAGGCTGCATGGAGGAAGTTATTAGAGCCGTACTATCGTGAGTTCAAAGTTGATCCAAACTTAAAGGTGAACTCTCCGTCGCGCAGTCCTTTTGATGTAACTTTGTGCGCGCTTGTTGAAGAACTAAAGCCTGAAGTTGTCAGTTTTCATTTTGGTTTGCCGTCAGAAAATCTTTTAGCAAGAGTCAAAAAAGTGGCTATGGTGATCGCGTCTGCCACTACCGTGGCTGAAGGAGTTTGGCTTGAAGCTCACGGATGTGATGCGGTGATTGCACAAGGTCTGGAGGCTGGCGGACACCGCGGAAACTTTTTAAGTGATGATCTGGGAATACAAATGGGAACTTTCTCGTTGGTGCCGCTGCTTGCAGATGCTCTTAAGGTTCCGGTGATTGCGAGTGGCGGTATCAGTGATGAACGGGGAGCAAAAGCCGCCATGATTTTGGGGGCCAAAGCCATTCAGGTGGGAACGTCGTATCTTTTTTGCCCCGAGGCGAAGATTTCTGCTTTCCATAAAGAAAAATTATCTGAAAAATATGCGCCAACGGCTCTCACGAATCTTTTTAGTGGGCGACCTGCGCGCGGGATTGTGAATCGATTGATGAAAGATCTGGGGGCAATGAACTCTTTGGTCCCGGAATTTCCGTTGGCGGGAGGAGCCTTGGCTCCTCTTAAAGAAGCGGCAGGCTCTTCTGAAAAAGGGGACTTTTCGTCTTTATGGGCCGGGCAATCGGCCTCGCTCAATAAACCCCGTTCCGCAAAAGAGATTACCGAAGCTTTGGGGAAATCCGCTCTGCAATTCTCAAATTGAGACAGGTTCATTGCTCCAGATTTCAGAGTGAAAGACCGATAAGATACACTCTAGGATACGGGGGAATTATCCATGAAACATCTTACGGCTTTTGTTTTATTCGGACTTTTTCTATACACTCCCCACTATGCCACGGCCCAAACCGGTCAAGGTTGTCACAATTGGTGCGGCAAGCAGGCCAACAACGCGGCCACAGGCTATGCAGCCTCTTTAGGGAAAAAGTTTGGAGATCTTTCGCCGACCGAACGAGCCGAAGCACTTCGTCGAAAGCAAGACGAGTGGGATCAATGTAAGGCGCAAACCATTCACATGACCGAAGAACAGTGTAATGGTCAAACCAGTTCTGCGGATGTTCCAATTCCTACGGCAAACCCCAACAAATGTCAGACCGAATACAATGACTTAGTTCAAAAATGTGATGCGCAAGTGAGTTCTTCTAAAAACACTTGTGATGAAACAAAAAACTCGGCGATTAGCAATGCTTCGTCTTCCGCGTCTTCTTCTAATACGAATACGACCGGTGTGACGGACTCATGTAACTCGGCTGCGGCTTTAAATTCGGGTGCCAAAAATGCGTGGACTTCATATCGTGAAAGTTGTTACTCCGGGATGGAGAGCTGCGTAAATACGTGCAACGAGATGATCACTTGGGCGAATAACAACCCCAGCTGTTTTCCGATGAATGGCATGACGAAAGATCAAATGGCTGCACAAGTATTCAGCCCCAAAGCAGATCAGTGTTTAGATCTTCAAGCCAAAGTGGACAGCGCGGACCGTAATATCGCTTCCTATGGCACAACAGCTGATGGTGCGGATGCATGTAAAACAGAAACGGCGGGCGGGGATTCAAAATCTAAAAGCAACACCGGAAATCTTTTAGGTCAGCTTGGCAGCATGGCCGCGGCCATGCTTGCAAAACAATCTGCAACAGCCACCCCCCAAGCCGTGGTGGCTTTCTGTACGGCAAACCCGACATACCCTGGTTGTGGGGCCACCGCGCAAGCCAGTTGCAGTGATCCCACTTATGCGGCAACTAATAAGGTCTGTCAGTGTGCCGCGAATCCTTATTCTTGTCGGGTGATGGATAATTCCGCGTCGGATAATTCAATTGGATTTTCTTCGGTGGATTCATCATCACGTTTACCGTCTCAAGCCACAAATCCTGGTGGGGATTTACCAAGCACTCCGGGGATCGCGATGGTAGATCCGGTTCGCAGTGGCGATGTGCAAGGGGTTGATGGTCGTCAAGGCGGAGCGGGTGTGGGATCTTCCACTGTGGGAAGTGGCGGGGGAGCGGGTGGTTTAGGTAAAGCCCATGTCGATCCCAATGATATGCCAGCAGGCTCTGCCGGAACTTTTGGTGGCGGCGGTGGTGGAGCTGGTGGTCGCTTTGGCAGTCAAGCCGGCGGCGCACGTGGAGGCTATGCTCCAGGTGGTGGAAATACGGCGGGTACCAAGTCGCCGGGGACACCTGATTTACGTCAATTCCTTCCAGGCGGATCTTTCAACCCTCGACAAAATAATATGATCGGTGGACGCGTGGGGATAGATGGAATTACCGGACCAAATTCAAATATTTGGCAAAAGGTGCAGAACCGTTATCAGGTCTTAAAGGACACACTTCATCCTTAGTTATCTAAAGTGACATTTATGTGCCGCGAAGTTCTTTTTGCGGCATCTCTTCGTGAAAGTTTTATCTGACAAAGCCGGGCATTGTGACCTGGCTTTGTTTTATTTCCATCTGAGGCCGGGCATGGTTTGTGGATATTGCGTTGCGACCCCTTGGAAAAGGAATAAGAAATGTACAAAAAGTATACAAGCAACATGCTTTCGTTTTTGGTATTAGCGTCTTTCGTCGGTGGAATGGCTCCATTGCATGCACTTGGACAAAATGGTTCGGTTTATGAATCGCAATCTGAGCTTGAAAGCGCCGAAGCTAATCTTGAAGAAGCTCAAGGAGGATTAGAAGTCAGCCAAGAAGAATTGGCGGTGGCCAAAGACAGCAATTCGTCTATGATCCGTAAAAATGCAGAGACAGCGTCTCGTGTGCGTTTTGAAATTCAACGTTTGCAATCTCAGCAAGCCGCGAATTCAAAAGAAACATCTCGCTTAGCGGCGAATACGAAAAAGCTTGAAGGTGACATCCGTAAGATGGAACAAAAAGAAAACCAAGTCCGTGCTAAGGCCGAACAGGTTTCTAATAAGCTTGCTCAGGTGCGTGACCAAAATACTCGCACGACAGAAAAGCATGAACAAGCAGTGAATTCCGTGAAGTCTGCTCAAAGCGACATGAGCCGCCTACAGCAAGAACTTAAAAACAGCCAAAGCGAGCTTCGCCAGGCGCAAGCAAAACAAAAAAGAAGTGCTGTCGCCCTAAAAAATGCACAAAGCAAACTTCAAAAAATGCAGGCTTACGCAAGCAAAGAAACAAAGCGCCTTGATCAACAAACTCGTACTTTGATCGCGCAAGCTGAAAAGAACGAAAAAAGAGCGCAAATGTTGGAAGAAAAAAGACAACAACACGAAGAACGTCTTAAACAAAAACGCCAACGCTTAAGTGAAGCTAAAGAGCGTAAAAAGAAGTCTTTGGGTCGTCTAAGCTCCAACTAATTTTTTAAGAATACAGAAATAAAAAAAAGGCTCTCGATTATTGAGAGCCTTTTTTATTTGATCTGGTTTAGTGATGATCGTGGGACTCGGGTTTAGCTGGTTTCGCGGCTGTGATCGGATTAAATTTTTTATCGTTGGAATTAGCAACGGCGCGCGTGGGTAAGGTGGTGGGACCTTCTCGGAAAGTGACGATCCCGGTTTCAAGATTATACAAAGAAGGCACGATGGTCACTTCGCCTTTTTTTAACTTCTCGGCAAGCAATTTTGATCTTTTCCCTAAATCCTGAGCCACACCTTCGGTATTGGCCCACGATTCTTGTTCGAAATTCGCGCTTGGTGATTTTCCTTTAAACGAAGAAATTCGGGGATGAATATCTTTGACCAAATTGTCTAAGGCGGGGGTTCCCACTGATGATCCGTCAAGGCTGCCATGGGCTGCTTTGACGGCGCCACAAGATGTATGACCCATCACGACGATCAACTTTGATCCTAAGTGCTCGACCGCGTATTCAATGCTGCCGATGGCGTTGTCGCCCAAGGCTTCACCCGCGGTTCGGACCACAAAGATTTCTCCCAACTTTTGATCAAATAGGATTTCAGGTGGAACCCGCGAATCGCTGCAGCTTAATACGATGGCATGAGGTTTTTGTCCCGTGCTTAGCCGAGTGACATCCTCTTTGCTTTGTCCGTCAGCGCGCAGTTTATGATGGGTGTAGCGTGTGTTGCCATTTTTCAGCCATGAGAGGGACTGAGACGCGGATACTCCCGGGGTGGGGTCGTTGGCTAATGTGACTAGGGGAGTAAATAGTAACGTTAAAGCGAGGGCTCTCACAAAAATCCTTTGGTTGATGTTTGTGCAACTCATCGGCAACCAAAGGATCGAAGTTTAGCGGGCGCACTCGCGCAAGAGTGTGTCACAGTGATTTAAAATTGTCGCTTTTATGGAATCTCGGTGTTTCTTGAACTCTGCAATTTGAGATTTTTGAACGATCTTATAAAGGCTCACCGTTCTTTCTAAATCTATAAGACGTTGCTTTTGTGGCCCCCGCGATAAAGGGAATTTAGGAATTTCTAAGTTCTTCTCTGTCGCCATTTTTACCGAGGACGTCCAGTCAATCTCTGTTTGAGTCAGATAAATTGTAGGTGTAAAGGGCGTGCGAACTTCTTTCATTGCCGCTTCTTGTTGTGAATACATCCAGCGAAGCTCTGTCAGAATCTTTTCAAATTCGGCATCGTGCTTTTTGCCGAACAGTTTAAAAACGATGGCTTTCCAAGCAATGCAGAAATCTTCAAACTTAATATTCTTAGCTTTTTCGTAAAAACCGGGATGGATGATGTTGTTAAGGGTTTTCCCTAAAACATCCTCAGAGATGATGACGCTATCCGTTTTATGCCCGACACGCATCAGATGATGAGCCCAGCTTGTGATCTCCAAAACCGAGTTTGCGTTGACCTCGGCATTGCGGAAATCCAGCTCAAAGCTTTCAAAGGCATAAGCGCTTAGGGGTTTTTCTAAATGAATATCAAAGACACTTTTACGTCGTTCTGTTTTTGCTAAAGCAAAGAAGCTGCTTAAATGCTCTGAGAATTTTTCAAAACTCCCACTCCAAGCGTCTTCACGCTGGCAGCTCTTATAGAGTTGAAAGGCTTTCTCTTCAGAAGGTTCAGCTTCATCCAATAAAGCGTTGATCTTGTGTTCTAAGTTATGCGGAAACGTATTCCAAAGTTCCTTGATCATGCTTTTAATAGTAACACTGCTTTGGTCGGGGGCTGTTTATCTATCTTTGTCCAGGTCGGACTTTCTTTAGCGCATTTTGCAAAACTTTTTTACAAACAGCCTTTCACTCATCAAACGTCTGTAAAGATGTCTCGCCATGAGATGATTTAATTACGAAACCTAATTATTTGCCGTTTTGTAATCCAAGGCCCTTTATTGATCACTTAAGTAATCCGAATAATTACTTAACTCAATTTTGGTATTTCTGGAAACCGAGGAATTAGATGGAACGTTCTTTATTAAAAGGAATAATGCTTTTGAGCCTCATGATAGGCTTAAATGCGCATGCGTCTCCAGCATCTCTGACGTATCAAGGTCGCATCGTAAAAGCAGATGGCAGTCCCCTTGAATACGGCAACGTGAGCTTCCAATTTGAAATCCTTAGCTCCTCAGGTCTCTGTGTTTTGTATCGCGAACAAGTTAACGGCATCAACATGGTGCACTCAAACGGTATCTTCGATGTGAGAATCGGAGCCTCTCATAGTTATCCTTTAAGTGCGTCTTTTAGTATCGTGGATAGTTTTAATAACTCCGTTAATCAAACTTGTGATGGCGGATCTGTATTTGCTCCTTCAGCCACTGAAGGGCGCATCATGCGCGTGCAATTTCATGATGGCACGGCTTGGCGTTTGATTTCTCCTGACACGCAAATTCGTTCTGTGCCTTATGCCGGTTACGCAACATCGGCGGCAAAACTGGGTGATAAGACGGCGGCGGATTTCGTCGCCCGTCCGGCGGTTTGTACCGCAGGCCAGGTTATTACTTTTGATGGCACCAATTTTAACTGTGCCGCTGGTGGCGGCGGTGGTGGCGGCAGCGGAACCGTGACAAGTGTGGTGGCGGGTGCCGGTCTTGCCGGCGGTACGATCACTACGACCGGAACTATTTCATTAGCACCGATCGCCGATAAAAGTCTTTTAGCAAATATCAGTGGTTCCTCGGCCGTACCCACGGCGACGACGATCTCAGCGTTGATTGATAGCGCGATTTCCAATACTCAAGGTGGTATTCTTTACCGCAACAATACCGGATGGGTGGCATTACCTCCGGGAACAAATGGTCAATACTTACAAACTCAAGGTGCTAGCGCCAATCCTCAATGGGCGACAGTGTCTGCGGGCTCTTCAGGGACTGTGACAAGTGTAAGTGCCGGAACCGGTTTAACGGGGGGGCCTATTACCACGTCGGGTTCGTTGGCGGTCAATGTGGGAACCGGGGCAAACCAGATTCCTCAGCTTGATGGTTCAGGAAAATTAGTGGCCGCTGTCATCCCCACAAATATTGTGACGTCATCAACGACCCTAGGTGGCGATCTTTCTGGAAACTTACCAAATCCAAATGTGGTGGGTCTCCGGGGACGTGCGATTGATGCGACGGCACCAACTGATGGACAAGTTCTTATTTGGGATAATGGCAATACAACTTGGAAAGCCCAACACGTAAGAATGGAAGACGTGCGGAACGCTTGGGGTGGCACGCAAATGATTCCGGCGACGGCGTGTGCTGCGAACCAAGCGATGATCTGGAGTGTGCTCACGGATCGTTTCACATGTCAGAATATCGGTTCTTTAGATGCCGCCGCAATAACAACGGGTGTTTTAAACACAGGAAGATTAGGTACGGGCACAGCAGATAATACGAAATATCTGCGTGGGGATGGGACCTGGCAAACAATTTCTTCCAGTGATGCGACCAAACTTCCTTTAGCTGGTGGTCAGATGGCTGGCGACATCGACATGAATACGCATAAGATCACGAATGTATCAAATGTTCCTTGGACGGCCGTAAATCCTGGCGGTAGTAACGATATGCAGTCACTTCGTTGGGATGATACTGCGAAAGAGTGGAAATGGTTCACAGCCGGAGCTGCGGGTTCGGGGATTACTTCTGTTAATGGTGCTACCGGTGCCGCGCACACCCTTGCTCCGACAGCGTCGGGGACTTCTTACGGATTTACGACAAGTTCAAATACGCACACATTCTCAATCCCTTCCGCAAGTGGCGCGGGTGTGACGGCGGGCACGATTTCAAAAACAGAATACGACAGCTTTGCTGCGAAACAGGCTCCCGGAAATTACGCTACGGCTTTGTCGGGTGATGTGACTTCGACAGGTTATTCTGCAGGAACTTTGACCACATCTATCGCTAATAATGCCGTTGTCACAGCTAAGATTAATGACGGCGCCGTGACCGGAGCAAAACTTGAAGATGTGTCAGGCTTAGTTGCCGGTACATACCCAAAAGTCACCGTGGATGCGAAAGGTCGTGTGACGACAGGGGCTTCGCTGGCCGCGACGGATATTCCAAATTTGGATGCTGCCAAAATCGCGACCGGTGTTTTTCCGGTTGCGAGATTAGCAACGGGCACACCGGACGGAACAAAATTTTTGCGTGACGATGGCACATGGCAACCGGTTTCGGTCACCGAAACGGATCCACAAGTAGGCGCTAATACTACGAACTATGTTTCTAAATGGGATGGTTCAGCTCTGGTTGCCAGCGGAATTTCGGAAGTCAGTGGTAATGTCGGCATAGGTATCGCCTCCGCTTCTTATCCATTAGAGATTCAAAAAAATCATAACGGTGAAACCTCTTTACGCTTGCGTAACACCAATACCGGAAATGCTTCAGAAGCCGGCATTGTTATTGAAAACAATGCGGGCATCGCGGGTAATATATTTAGTACTTCCGCAAATTATGCGGCGGTCACGGCTTATCAGGATCGCTTCAATGTGGTTGCCGCCACGAACGTCTCGGGGCTAACCTTGGCTGCTGAAAACGGAGACATTCGCTTCTTGGCCACGGGCCAAAATGAGCGCATGCGTATGACGGCGACGGGTGACCTAGGTATCGGAGTGGTTTCGCCGGATGCTAAACTTCATGTGGCAGGTCAGATAAAAATCACCGGGGGATCTCCTGGTCTGGGTAAAGTTTTAACTTCGGATGCGAATGGTTTAGCAACATGGCAAACGGCTTCTGTTACCGAAACGGATCCACAAGTGGGCGCCAATGCCACAAACTATCTTTCTAAATGGGATGGCTCTGCGTTGGTCACAAGTGGAGTTTTTGAAAACGGCGGCAATGTTGGTATTGGAACGGGAAGTCCGGGTGCTCCTTTAGATATTGGCGGCACCGTGAAATTGGGCCTAAACGCCGCCGGAGGCGCCGATCAATTTGTATTTAGTAATACTACGGGAAATGCTTATCTTTTTGGGTATTCCACGGGCAACACGAGTGCCACAATTGGCGCGTATAATTGGAACACCTCTTCGGGCGTAGACCTTGTGTTTAATCCCAGCGGTGGCAATGTGGGTATCGGCACGACATCCCCCACATCTGCCTTAGACGTGAATGGCGTTGTTCGCATTCGTGGGGGTACACCGGGCGCGGGAAAAGTCCTGACGGCTTCAGATGCTAACGGGAATGCGACCTGGGTCACACCGACGGCTGGTGGCAGTGGAACGGTCACTAGTGTGGCGGCGGGAACTGGTTTGACAGGCGGTACAATCACAACGACAGGGACTTTAGCGGTGAATGTGGGGACGGGTGCCAACCAAATCCCGCAACTTGATGGCTCTGGAAAATTGCTAGCAGCGGTATTGCCAACGGATCTGGTGACAACGTCGACCACTTTAGGTGATGACCTTTCGGGCAGTTTACCTAATCCAAAAGTCGTGCGTGTACAGGGGCGGGCCGTAGCAAGTACGGCACCGGCTGATGGTCAAGTGATGTTGTGGGATACAAATACGTGGAAGCCAGAGTATGTGCGTATGCAAGACATCCGCAATGCTTGGGGTGGCACACAAATGATTCCCTCGACAGCTTGTACTGCCAGTGAAACGATGGCTTGGAGTGTGGTGACAGATCGTTTTACCTGTCAAAGCATCGGTTCATTGAATGCTTCGACTATCACGGGGGGAGTTTTAGCCACCGGCCGACTTGGTACCGGGACCGCTGATGCCACCACCTATTTACGTGGGGACGGCACTTGGCAAAGCATCTCCTCGTCGGAAACCGATCCCAAAGTGGGCGCCAACACGACCAACTATCTTTCGAAATGGAATGGCACTGCTTTAGTAGCCAGCGCTGTTTCTGAGTCTTCTGGGTCCGTGGGAATCGGAACGGCTTCCCCTTCTCAAAAACTTCACGTGCGCTCGGCCAACGCCTCGGACGAAATTCGTATTGAAAATACTTCTTCTTCCGCCGCTCGAAATCCTCGGGTTGCCATCGTAAATTACCAAGGAGCCGTTGCCGGTTCGGGAGGTTTCCCGGAAACTCGCTTCGTCAATCTCCGCGGTACCTCCGCTTCTGCTTCAGCCACGACATCCGGTGATATGTTAGGTATTATGTCCTTTTACGGTATGGGCGCAACCGACTGGGTTCAAGGCGCAAAGATTTCTGTTGGTACAGAAGAAACATTCACCGACGGTACCGCCGCTTCCTACATGACTTTTGCGACCACGTCTTCCGGCGCGGCCTCATCGACGGAAAAAATAAGAATTACGGCATCGGGCAACGTGGGCGTCGGCACCACGTCTCCGGGCGCTAAATTGGAAGTCGCGGGGCAAGTGAAGATCACTGGCGGGTCGCCCGGGAATGGAAAAGTTTTAACCTCCGATGGGGCGGGTTTAGCGTCTTGGCAAAATGTGAGCTATTCGGAGACAGACCCAAAGATAGGCTCTAATTCAACAAACTATGTGTCTAAGTGGAATGGTTCGGCCCTAGTGGCCAGTGGCATCTCGGATGATGGTACAAATGTCGCGGTGACCGGAAACCTTCGCACGACAGGACAGATCAGCACGCCTTCACAAGCTTTAACTGTGGCATCGATTGATTGGAATTCAGGCAACACCGCTAAAACAAGTTATGATTGCAGCGGGAACTTAAGCTTCGCCAACCTTCGTGATGGCGGTACCTATACCCTCGTTGTGACAAGCACGGGAACAACTCAATGTAGCTTCTCAACAACGACGACGGGTACTGATTCCGGTACGGTTTCTTATCGCTTTAAACCAGCCAATGCGGCTCGTACGGCTTCGTCTTACACTGTGTACACGCTTCTTCGCGTTGGCAATGAAGTGCTTGTTTCATGGACCTCAGGATTTTAATTAATCTAGAGGTCCCTTTCTTTGTTTCATATTGAGAAACCTCACACTTTTTCAACAATACTCCGATAAATTCATACTAAGATAGTCTTAGGGGGAATTGATGTCTCGTTACGCAATGAAATTATCATTGTCGCTTTCGATCATGGGGGTATTGCTGTTGGGGTATACAAACTGCTCCAATCCTAAAGTGGATGACAGCGGTTCCAGTCCCTACTCGTCGATGAGTGATTCCGAAGCTAATAAATTACAAATTGCCCCATCCGCTAAAACCATTGGTTTAGGTGAATCATTGCAGTTGGCGGTGACGGGCGGAACCAAACCTTATCGTTTTAGCCTGAGCAGCGGTGGCGGCAGTATTGACCCCAATACAGGTGTTTACGTTGCCGCGTCGATTGATTCTGACGCTGTCATTAATGTGGAAGACATCACGGGCAAAATCGGTCAAGCCGTTATCAAGGTGTCCGTGAACTCGTCATCGTCAATGACCTTGGGTTACACGCCGACCGGCGCGGTGAAAGTAAATAGTGAGCTTACTTTATCTGCTGCGGGTGGAGTTGCCCCCTATTCTTACTTTATGTATTCAGGCGTCGGTACTATCTCTGGGAATAAATTTTATGCGACATCATTTGGAACGGCGGTGATTGGGGTTCGCGATTCCGCACAAAAGATTTCTACCTTTACCATTAACGTGGGTTCGGAAGTGACGATCGTAACTGCACCTATTTATCTCTTATATAATTCTTCGGCGAAGCAGTATTTATATTCGAAGACGACCACTGAAGGAACCGGCAGTGGTTACGTGCTTCAATCAAGCAGTCCGACTTTTAAAGTTCTTAATGGAGCTTACTTAGCCAGTGCCTCATTGCTTCGTTGTTATGTTGCTTCCAATGGAGGTCGCTATTTAACGACGGCGGCAAACTGTGGAGCGAACACCACCGAAGGCAGCTTGGGATATGTTTGGACATACAGCGCATCAAACTCTGTTCCATTGTACAACTGCTTTAAAACGTCTACAGGAACTTATCTTGTTTCAACGAGCACCGCGACCTGTATTAACAACGGTTTTAACGTGCAAAGCACTATTGGCTGGGTCCCACTTTAAGCATCCACTCTAAATTTTCTCAAAGCGCTTTCTTAATGAGGACTTTAGATCCTTTAAGATCGCGCTTTCTAACTTTTCATACATTTCTCGTATGGACACCTGGTATATTTGGGCCAGAGTCGGTACGGCTTTTAAAGGAGGATGCGAAAGGCCTCTTTCCCAATTTGAAATAAACTGCGAACTTTCATATCCAAGGGCATGCGCCACGGCCTCTTGAGAAAGTGCGGCCCGCAGGCGCAGGTCTTTAAGGTAAATATGAAATTCTGATTTTTTTCCCATACGACAGATGTCCCACGGGCTCGCGGAGAACTCAAAATTATTCTCGAGACTGAGACTCTTGCAGAAAAGTTTCTGTATCGAGGAAGAGCTTTTCAATGCGTTTCCATCTTTCGCAAATAGGAGCGGTGAGGACCATTTGTTTTTTGGTCCACGGATGAACGAACTCTAGCTGTGTTGCTTTCAGGCAAAGACCTTGAATGCCTAGCTGATCGCGGAAGAACCGATTGTGATAGGTATCACCATGTTCAATATCGCCAATCAAAGGATGCGCAATACGATCAAAGTGGCGGCGGATCTGGTGCCAGCGGCCCGTTTCTGGTTGGATCTTAAGCCAAGAATAACGGCTGGTTGAATATTTCTTACCCACTGAAAACGGCAACTCTATTTCGGCGTGAACTTGATATTGGGTTTTTGCCTCCATCATTTGTTCTTCGCCTAAAACTTCTAGCGGCAGATCAATACGGCCTTGTTTTTCTAAATGCCCGCGCACGACAGCTTCGTAACCTTTATGCATGCGCCTTTCCATAAAAAGACGACCCAGCTCACGTGCGCCGGATCTTTCAAATGAAAATAAGACGATCCCGGTGGTGGGCGCATCTAAACGGTGAACCGGAAAGACTTCTTGTTTGTAGTGACGTCTTAAGGTGTACAAACAGATTTTTTCTGGCGGAACGGGATAAGGCGAGCGTTCGGGGGGATGCACGAAGTGCCCCGCCGGCTTGTCGATCGCAAAAAAGTGAGAATCTTCATAGAGGATATTCATGTTTCAATCGCCGTTTGTAGGGGAGTATTACAACGCTGTCAACTTTTCGGCTAAAGTCTCACCGACATTTGACACAGGACTGTTACGATGGACTGGAAATGTAAATCAGGACTCTGTATTTTCATTGCAATCCCTCAATGTTAATTCATGCCAAAATTCAATTATGCTATTGTGCCTTTACAGCAAGTATGTGAAACACAGCAAGAACTGGTGAACGATATTTACACCATCTGGAAGAATACTTTCGGTCGAGTGTTAGAAAACGCCGGTGCAGAGCTAGACATCGGGGATTTTTTCCGCTCTCACAACGCGGGGGTGTTGACTTATCAAGAAGAAGTCGTCGCCTTTAATCTTTTTACCAACTTTAACTTTCAACTGCACGCGCATCGTGATCACCCTTACTTCAAAGGTCTAGATGCGGGAATGATAGAAAGCGTGACCTCAAAGTCTGGAAAGGTCATGACGATGGAATATTTCACCGTGGCACCGCAATGGCGCAAACAGAATAAAGAAATACACTGGGGTGAGATCTTAGCGGGATTAGGTTTGCAATACATGGATCAATCCTGTGTGGAGCTAGGTGTGGGCACCCCAAGGACGGATCTTAAAGTGGATCAAATGTGTGCGCGTTTAGGAGCCAGCATTCGGGGCTATGTGAATAAAATGAATTACGAGTGTGCCGTCGTTGTTTTTGAGAAAAAGCGCGAGCGAGCCTTTGAAAACCCCCTGACTCGACATTGGGTGAATCGCTTATGGCATAAGTATCAAACGCGAAAAAATGCAAGTGCAAATATCCAGTTCAGTCTGGAACCATTGGAAATAGTGGATTCCCATGGCATTGCTTTAAAACCACCCGCAGAAGAAAAGGATTCAGAGGGAGTTTTATGATGACTTTTTGCTAAAAGTAAGCAACTCTGAGCGATGCCTTTTTTGCGCAAGTGGGGTATCCAAGAGTGTCCGAGCCGGTGACAAAGTTAGATTCGATCAGTTTCTTTTTAGAAGACGCGCCTTTGTTGAAAGACGAGTCCTTATCGTCATTTTTAACTGAAGATTTAAGCGCTTATTCATTTCACACGCCCAATCCACACCGTGAGCTGTTGGCCCCCTCTACCTGGCATATGCCGGAAGTCTTCCGAAAAAAATTAACCGCCTTTTCCGAACACTACTTTAACGAGGTCAATGAACAGAATCGTTGGACTTCCATCATTGTTTATAACTTTAGCAATGGTTTGCAGTTAAGCTCGCGTGAGATCTTACGTCATCCCTTTCATCGAATTGTTCCGCGCGAACTTTTGCCGCAACCTCGTAAAGAAAATGTGGATGTTTTTCAGCGCTGGCCGCTGGGGCAACAAAAAGAAAATGTGTTTTTAAGTCATAATATGCGAGAAGTGGCGGATATTATGCAGGCCCTGTTTGCCCAAATTGTGACTGAGCATCGTCAAGGAAAGATTCCATTATACATCCAGACCAAATTTGAACCCGAACGTGGGTTCTTAGTTCGTTCCGTCAGCTTTGACCCCAGTGAAGAACTAGATTGGCGCGTAGAGTTCGCGGATAAGCAAGAACTGATTGCGGAATTTAAGCTGGTGTCCAGTCGTAAAAAATTCTATCACTTTTTTGATACATTTGCTTTGCAGCCGGAAGACGGAGCGATGATCGTGCATCCATGGCTGACAGAGTTCCGTGGCTTAGAGCAGTCATTGTCTTTATTAGGTGAGGATCGCGCTGAATTGACATTCACGCCCGGGGCCATGCCTTCCGTGGAAGTGACCGGAGACCTTGAAGCGAAATCTTTATTGAAGCATCTTCGTCACCGCAGCATTCCCGTTAAAATCACGGGCGGCAGTGAAACTTTGGGTGCAGAGCGCAGTTTGACGGATATTTATCTGAACGATAAGGGTGATTTCTATATCCAACATCGTGCGCGCGTGATGGGACAAAAAGATGTCATCAGCCGTGGTTGGACCCCACGCTCGGTCTTGTACCTGCGGGCCCTTTCTGAAGGCTTACCTTATTTATTAAACTCTGACGCCAAAGATATGGCGACAAAATCTCGTCGCAGTCGCGAATGGGATATTAAGCTTTTAAAACATCTCGGAGTGCTGCAATACCTGTTGCTGGAAACTTTGTCCTATCATTTTGAAGGTGAATTGACCGATGGTCGTATCGTCAGCGAAAAAGAGATTTTTCCGTTATTGCATGGAAACGTTCATGCCCTGCTTATTGCAGGATCCGGAGTGATCTTAGCTAAAGACATGACATTGTCTGAGCTTATTTCTAAACCGGTTTTAAGCTGTTTTGAAGATTTCGTTTCTAAAACTTTGAAAGTGATGAAGTCCCCTGAATCTTTTTACTCTGAAGCCGGTGAAGTGATTTTAGAAGGTGTGGTCGAGCGTGAATTCCGTTTGATCTTTGAGCTTCTAAAAAAACTGGCCCTGCGCACACGCGGAGAGATTTTCCGCAAAGCGCGCACGTCGTTCTTATCTCGTATTTGGGACGGAGATGCGGAAAAAGATTCGGCATTAAAAGAAGGCCTGTTTCATTTTCCAAGAAATTCGGAAGAGGATTCTCGGGTTCACGAAACTTTAGAGTCTTTACAAGATCTTTTGCTGCATGGGTTTAAACTTTTCTATCATGGTCAGGCATTACAAGAGCTGAACGATGATGACTTCTTAGTTGATTTCAACTTACAGGCCGATGGCCACGGTAAAGACTTTAACTGGTTTGAGTTGCACCCGCGATTTTTCTTACACGGCGTCGAGTTAGACCCCAATGAAGTGGGCGCGTTAGGTCGTGGTGGTGTGATTGAGCATGAAGGAAAGATTTATCTGGTTCCTAAAAAACAGATGCCGTCCTTACGCCGCCTGGAAAATTTCTGGTTGAAGCTTCAAAAAGGAAAAAAAGACGCGGCCGCCAAAAAGAATGGCGACAAGATTTACCAGCTGCCTCGTCATCAAGTTTTAGAACTTTTGGCTTTGAGGGCGTCGGGGTACGGTATTCGGGGGGATGAAGAGTGGAAGCGTCTTTGTGCGTTTTATGACTCTTTAGGTGAAACACGTCATGAGATTGAAATCCCAAAAACGGTCAAAGCAGATTTAAAACCATATCAGCTGCGCGGAGTGCAGTGGCTGCGGGATCTTTACAGTCTGCGCCTGGGAGCTTTGCTGGCCGATGATATGGGTTTAGGAAAGACCTTGCAGACCTTGACGTTCTTAGAAGACTTGCGATCTAAGGGGGAATTGGGGCAAGTCCTGGTCGTTGTGCCGTCTTCGCTTATTTACAACTGGCAAAGTGAGATTGAAAAGTTCACACCTCAGTTGCCGTTGGCGGTGTTTACTAGTAAAGACATGGACCGCGTGGGTCGTCGTCTGGAACATAAAGAAGATCTGGTCGTGATGACAACCTATGGTCTTTTAATGGAACAAGAACAGTTCTTTGCGCAATACAAATATCGCGTGGTGATTTTTGATGAAGCGCAAAACTTAAAAAATATCACGACTAAGCGAACAAGTTCGGCACGCTCCTTAGCCGCACAATTTAAAATTTGCCTGACGGGGACGCCCATGGAAAATCACTACGGCGAATTTTATTCATTAGTGGATATCCTAGTTCCGGGCAGTTTAGGAAAAGTCGAAGACTTCCGTCGTGAATTTGTGAATACCGATCTTGTGTCCCGCGAGCAAATGGAGGACCTAAAGCTTAAAATCAAACCTTTGCTTTTAAGACGGACCAAAAAAGAAATCCTTGATCAGTTGCCCGAAAAACAAGAAACCAAAGTCAGCATCGCCTTTGAAGAACGCCAAAAGGAAATCTATCGCGATATCGCCTTAGCTTATAACAACAGCGTCCAAGAAAGTCTGATGACTCAAGGTGAAGCGCGCGTGCAGTTGCAGATGTTAACGGCGCTATTGCGCTTGCGCCAAGCGTGTTCAGACCCCGGGGCCCTGCCCAATATTCAGTACGACAAAGTGCCGCCGAAGTTAGAAGCGCTGCTGGATTCTCTAACGGAAATTGTAGAATCTGGCGAAAGTGCTTTGGTCTTTACGCAATTTATTCAAACCCTCGAACACACGGCCAAGTTATTGGCGCAGGCCGGAATTCCGGTATTTGTTCTGCACGGCGGGGTGCCAACAAAGCAGCGCCAAAAAATCCTGACAGAGTTTAATAAACTTGAAGGTGGTGCGGTCTTAGTGATGACTTTAAAAACCGGTGGTGTGGGTTTAAATCTGACCAAAGCGAGTTATGTATTCCACTTAGAACCGTGGTGGAATCCCTCCGTAGAAAATCAGGCCACCGACCGTGCGCACCGCTTAGGACAAAACAAAGCCGTGCAAGTATTTCGTTATATCATGCATGAGTCTTTAGAGGAAAAGATCGAACTCCTGAAGGTCCGCAAGGATAAAAAGTTCGAAGTGTTATTCTCGAACTCTGAAAAAGAGGCAGATCTGGGGCCAGGCTCTGGCGCTTTGAGTAAAGATGACTTCGACATGTTGTTGGGCTTGAAATGATCAAGCCCTAAAACGTGGTATTAAGACTTAAGGTCAAAGTGCGCTCTTTGGCCGCGTAAAGATAAATATGACCATATTGAGTCGGTGATTCTTTCCAGAATTTTGAATCTAAAACGTTTTCAATAAAGAGCTGCGCATTGAATGTGTTTGGTGAACGACGCCAAGTATAGATGCCGCCTAAGTCCCAGCGACTCCACGATTTTAAAAGTAACGAATTGTCACCGGTGATCGCGCGATCGCCTTCATAGGAAAATAATCCTGACAGTTTAAGGTTCGCGTTGACATTATAATTCGTAAAAGCGCGCCAAATACTTTTGGGAACATTCACGGGACGTTTGTCATTGAGATCGGGCTGTAAGGTACTCTCGACACGCTTAGCTTCTAAAAGCATGGTGGAAGCGCCTAGCGTCCACGCGGAAACATCTGTTTTAACTTCGGCTTCAATGCCGCGATGTGCGGCTTTCCCATCCACTTTGTATTCGGGGGCCGCATCGGCCACGACCGGCCGGTGGATTTCAAAAACAGCGATTTTCCAAGCGGCTCCTTTCGGATCACGCAAACCCAGCTCAAACTGCTGGCTGCGCACATCATCGACGAACTGACCCGGGTTGGTGTAAGTCGGACGATTGGGGGTCACAAAGGTTTCCACGCCAGTGCCATAACTCAAATAGGCAAAAGCATTTTCAAAGTCATAAGAAACGGCGGCCCAAGGTAAAAGATAACTTTCATCATAACTTGTAGGACGCGAACCATTGGTGCGAACGCTGGAGCGCTTAATATGGCTTGACCTTGCTCCGGCCCATAGGCCCCAAGAATAATACTTTACCGAATCATAGGCGAACAGATCCAAAACATCTGAATCGCGGTTGGTGTTTTCATCGTTTAAAGATCCATCTTCAGGTAAAACAGGGGAGGTGTTCGTATTGCCTATCCCCACATAATTATAAGCCTGCTTATTAAAGCGATCGCGATTCTGATACGCCAAAGCACCTACTTGTAAAGCGTGCGACAAAGCCCCGGATGAATCTGTCCAACTCAGTACGACCTTAGCACTTTCGCTTCGGCGATGTTCGTTATCACTGCGAAAATCATAAACGTCAAAGCTGCCATCGGAACAATAACGATCGAAATTATTTTCTGCCGAACATCCATAGGGATAGGCCAAGCGGTCGTCCGTCTTTAGATCTTGAATGCCGAAAATGACAGAACCCTGCAGATAAGCCGAAAAACGGTGATGAAAGGCCAGTGTGCTTGTGGTTGCGCCAAAAACCACCGGGGTCGTCCAAGGTTGGTTGTTTAAATTTACACGTGGAGCCGGATCTGGGATGCGGTTTCCTAAAAGACTTAAAGAGGCTTGACTAGGTTGTGATCTTTTAGAGTTTTCAATTTCAAACTGTAAAAGAGTGGTGTCACTAAATATAAAGTCATGGGCATAGCTGACAAGATAACGATGGCCCTGATTGTGATCAATGGGTGGTTTTAGTTCTTCATAAGCGACGACGGCACGATAAGCATTTTTTTCTAGTCGGCCACCGACATCAGCTCCGAATAAATAGCCACCCTCGTCGTTGACAGAGGTGAAAATCTTTTTTGCAGTTCCCAAAGCGGGGGGGCGCAAAACATTCAAGTTTACCATGCCGCCCGGCGAGCTTGCGCCTATTTGCATGCCAGAAAGTCCGTTTAGAATTTCGATGGATTTTTTGTTGTCTAAGGGGATAGAGGTTTCGGCATTGATTGGCAGTCCTTCTCGCAAGTAACTAAAGCGATTGTCTAAAGTGTATCCGCGAACGGTTAAAAAATCCCAGTATCCGCTAGCATTATAAGAATCCGACGCCGAAGCATCCACGCGAGTGATATCGGAAAGACGCAAAATCTGGGCGCTGTCTTTTTCACTTTCAGAAAGTACTTGCGAACTTAGTGGCAGACTTTCTAACGGAATTTGTGGGAAATAAGTTGCAGGCGAAGCCTCTTGGCTTGCTGAAACTTCAACGGTTGAAAGCTCAGAAGCATTACTATGATTTTGTGCGGAAAGATTTAAAGAATAAAGAACCGCAAATAGAACAATAAATAGGATATCGATTTTCATACCACTTCCCTGCGCGAGCATTATCTCTTTCAGGTTCAAAGGGACTCTCTCAGTCCTGCACCCACGCAGAACACCCCTAGTTGGTTTGGGGTTATGCTAGATAACCCCAATGGACGTCAATAATTTTTAAATGCCGTGACGGGTCTTAAGACGACGAATGTCTTCGGGCGAAGCACGCACTTTTAAAGTGACACCTCTTTCATCGTATTCTTCACCTAAGATCGCAAATTTTCCGCGGATCTCTCCGATGGCTTTTTGTACATCATAGGGAATGAAGAGATCTTCGTCGACCATACTGTTTTCAAAATGTTTTACTAAATACGTATGCAGCTGCGTGATGTCATCCGGATTGTGCGCCGATAAGAAATACCCTTGCGGGAATTCGGCCGCGAGCGAGGCACGTTCTTCTGCCGTCAAACGATCAACTTTGTTTAAGATCAAAACATTGTCAATTTCACCGGCGCCCACTTCTCGCAAAGTGGTTTTGGTAACCTCTAATTGCGAGCGGAATGTGGGGTCGGAACAGTCGACCACATATAATAATAAAGACGCATTAGAAGCTTCATCCAAAGTCGACTTAAAAGAAGCGACCAGATCATGCGGAAGTTTTTTAATAAACCCCACAGTGTCAGAAACTAAAATCTTCGGCTTGGTTTCTGGTTGCAAGATACGCACAGTGGTATCTAAGGTCGCAAACAACTTGTCGGCGACATAGATCTCACTGCCAGTCAGCGCACGCATCAACGAAGATTTTCCGGCATTGGTGTAGCCAACAAGCGCCACTACCAGCTCTTGAGAACGACGGGCACGACGCGTTTCGTGTTCTTGAGAAATCGAAGCCAACTCGTCTTTAAGTTCTTTGATGCGATCCCGGATGTGACGACGATCCAGTTCAATCACGGATTCACCGGCCCCTTTAGCCCCAATGCCGCCACCACCACGGTCTTCGCCACCACCGGTTTCACGCAAACGGGGAGCCACGTATCTTAAACGTGCAATTTCAACCTGAAGTTTAGCTTCGCGAGTGCGTGCATGGCGATTAAAGATTTCAATGATCACGCCGGTGCGATCTAAAACCGGAACGCCTAATACGTGTTCCATGTTGCGCAACTGCGACGGAGAAAGTTCACAGTCAAAAATAGCGACTTGCGCTTTTTCTTGAGGAGCGGTTTCACCGGATGATTCTTCCAAGATTTCAGGCTCATCTGATTCTTCAAAAAACTCTTCACCTTCAAAAGAATCTTCTTCTTCCTCTTTTTCAAAGCGAAGGGCGGCTTTATGTTTTTTCTTTTTAAACATCGGACCTAAAAATCCCGGGCCACCGGTCCATTTGGCTATGTCTTTCAGTTTACCTTCACCTAAAACGGTCGCCGAACGAGTCGAACTGCGTTTTTGAGAGGTTTGTCCAACAACCTCGTAACCCAAGGTCGTCACTAAGCGTGATAGTTCCGCCAGGGAGTATTGAGTTTCTTGGTCTGACACTTTCGGCAGCTGCACGCCGATAAGAAGGGCTTTTAATGGTTGGGGATCTAAGAATTCGTCCATGAGGGCTGATATAGCATGAAGCTTTTGGGAAGGCAGGGGAATTTCTTTGAGTTTGTATCTATGTTATGTCATTTGTAGCCCATGTTAGATCTGGGTCACATTCAAAAGTTAAAAATCGTCGAAATTATAGAACGCGGAGCCTACCTGGATGACGGGCATGGCAATGAAGTCCTATTGCCTCTTAAAGAAGTTCCACCTGACAGCCAACAGGGTCAAGAGCTTGAGGTTTTTATTTATCGTGATTCCGAGGATCGCTTGATTGCGACATTAGATCGTCCTTTTGTAGAAGTCGGCGCCTTTGCTTCCTTAAAGGTCAAATCCGTGGACAAAGTGGGCGCTTTCTTGGATTGGGGCCTGCCAAAAGATCTTTTCTTGCCTTTTTCAGAACAAACTCGAGATCTTATTCCCGGTCAATACGTGACGGTGGCCGTGTATATCGATAATTCCGATCGAATCGCGGCATCTATGCGTTGGGATCGTCATCTTTCTAAAGAGCCCGCGATTTATAAGGCCAATCAAGCCGTGAGTTTGGTGATCATGGGGCGCACGGATTTAGGTTATAAAGCCTTAGTTGAGGGGAAGCATTCTGGGATGCTTTACGCCAACGAAGTTTTTGAACGCTTAGACATCGGTCAAAAAATCAATGGCTTTGTAAAGCAAGTCCGTCCTGATGGAAAGATCGATTTGTTAATGCAAGCGATGGGAAATTTTGGGACTTCGGATCTTTCCGTGAAGATTTTAGAAGCTTTAAAGGCCAAAGGGGGTTTCTTACCCGTAACAGACAAAACGGATCCGGAAGAAATTTACCGGCTTTTTGGCGTGAGTAAAAAAAAGTATAAAATGGCTTTAGGCGGCCTGTATAAAAAACGCCAAATCGCCATTGAAGACAACGGCATCCGCCTTATTAAAGCTTAATATTGATTACACCAAGGGCGTGGCGTGATCACTCTTTGCAGTTCACCGGCCTTCATATAAAGAAATTCATTTCCGATGGCCAAACGCACACGTTGGTTTTTTTGTGACCCGGTGGAGGCCGCCAGGATTTGTCCGTAGCCATCGCTATCGGTGTACGTCACCCCTTGGGTGCCTTTTAAATTCCAGCGCACACTTCGGCGATCTAACGGACGCAAATCGGACTCGGTTAAAACTGTTGAAATCGTACCTTCAGAGTCGCGGCACAGCAGACGGAAATGAATCACGGTCAAATTTTGTTGGCGGCAGTTTTGGGAACGAGAATAGCCATATCCCGTTTCGCAAGTATTAAAAGATTTTTCCGCATAACCTAAAGAATCACGTTCGCGCTCCATCTTAAGGTGTCTTTTGATGGATTCATAATCGATGGAAATTTCTTTATCATTGTCCGCGGGGACGGAAGGTGCCGCCGGAGGTTTTACAGGTGTGGTCGTACAAGAAGCCAAAGCCAGAAGCGCGATAAAGAAGTATTTTTTCATAACACCATAATACGGGGATTAAGAGCAAAACAGAGGCTTTTCGTGAGGATGGGGGATATTCTGGACCGTCTCATTATAAGACCCTCCATGGTGGCTCCACGGTCGCATTCTAAGCTTATTTAAAAGGAGGATCTATGATCCCAGCCCCTTCAAAAAAGAATGTGTTTAAAGAAGTCCTGATGCTTATAGCGATTGTTTGCCTGTTTGCCACCTCGGCCATGGCCCAGAGTGATGATACCAGCCATGAAGAGCACCGAGCCGCCTTTCGGGTTTGCCTGGCAGAGCTGGGAATTGAAAAGCCCGCTCAAGGCGAACGGCCCCAAGCCCCCGATGAAGAGACACGAGAAAAGATCGACGCCTGTATGAAGGATAAGGGATTTGAGGCTCCTCCCCATCGTGGCGGAGGCCCCCGCGGTGGCGGCGAGGGACGACGTCCTCCGCGCAATGAGTCTAGCGGCGTGCAGTAGTTAAAAATAAAAAACCCACAGTCCGGAAAGATTGTGGGTTTTTAGTTTTAAGACTTTAAAAAAAATCTTAGCGGCGAAGACAAGCTTGGTCCAAAGTGACCAATTCTTTTGGTTTAAAGATGTCGCCCAAATTTTTGGCCGCTTTAGTTTTGATCACGCAGTTCGGGATGTATTGGAACTGGTCAGACAAAGTCATACGGTGCAAGTTAATGCGAATCGTGTCGATCGAAGTGGAAGCTTTGATGCGCGCCATGATGGCATTTGTTTGGTTAGTACCAATTTGCAAAAGGTCCACGATGCTGATGATACCTTGTTGGTAACGAAGGATTTCAGCTTCATAAACTTCTTTAAGATTTCTTTCAGCAGAAGCTGAAGCATCGTACTGAATTTTTGCTTCTTGTAATGAAAGCAAGTTCACTTCGACCAATTGAGCTTGGTCATAGTTTAATTGCTGTCTTTGTAATTGCACATCACGCACGTTCAAGTTTGAGATTTCGAGGTTCGGGAAGTAGCCAAAGCCCCAGTCCACAGAACCAAGACCTTTAACGTTGGTAAAGCCCCCCATGGGATCGCGAGTTGAGCTCATCGAAGCACCACTTAAGAAACTGAAAGCTGCTTTCCAAGTGGCTGTTTTACCCGCTTGCAAAAGTGAATTCATTTGCGCTACTTCCGGAGAACGCGCTTGAACTTTCGCCAACAAGCCTGAAGTGCTCATGCCTTCAAACGCCGAGGCCGGAACGCGATTTGTTTCAAAAAGAATTTCGGTCGTTAAAGGTAAACCCAACATTTGGCGAACGGCCGCTTTTTCGCGTTTCACAAGCTCTGAAACTTGAGAAAGCTGAACGCGAGCCATTTGAGTTTGGGCTTGCGCTTGAAGATAGTCTTCTTTGCGGATGATGCCTTGTTCAGCTGGAATGCGAAGTTGCTCTTCGATTTGTTGGTAGATTTCATATTGCGTTTGTAAAGCTGAACGCAATTTGATGTCACCAACGATCGTCGCGTACAAAGAGTAAGCCGAAGCGTAACCGTTAAGTTGTGCTAGATAGTAAGCAGAGCCTTGAGCATTTAAAAGATATTGGTTTTCGCGAAGATTCAACCAGTTGCTTGGAAGCAAGAAAGGTAAAAGGACTTGGATGGAGTTAAGCATGAAGCTTTGGCCCCCACCCAGAACAGCCCCTAGGTTGACGGCCGGTAACAAGCTCATACGCGCTTGGGCTACTTGGGCTTTCGCAATATTCACTTCATTCAAAGCGCGCGCGACTTGAGTGTTGCGAGCTAGGTACGTTTTGCGAAGGACACTGGCATTAACGGTGACTGTTGGACCTGCAACAGCAGACGTCGCAACTAACAGGCTCAAGGCAAGAACTACTACAGACTTCATGAGAGAGGCTCCTCTAAATTTTGATGAAGAAAGAGGTAAGCCTCACTCTAAAAAAAGTCAATTGCGTCTTAGTGTGGGGAGCTTATTACAGCCCCGTTTGCCCCCCTAAGGAGCCCGCTTGTTTGCCCTCATCGACGGGTTCACTTGCTTGAATTGCTTCTTCCACAGTGGAAGGTTCAACGATCGACGGACGTGGAATTGGCACTGGGATATTCTTTATTTCGCTTTGGCTTGGAATCGGCGCTGAACCGATCTTGCAGATAGAAAGATTTTTCAAAGCCTTTTGGATCTTCAAATATTTTTGGCTCTTCGCTTGTGGGCGTAAAACATCCCAGTAAGATTTTCTCGAAAACAAAGAGTTGTCGCGAGAAAGCTGACCTTCAAGCATAGAAAGACCGCAACGGAAAGTGCCTTCGGCTGTTTTGCCATCTCCTTTTTTGCAATATTTCGCATACTTTTGTTCAGCGCCATTGTGCAATTGCAAAAGACCGATCAAAGCACCGTTGGGGCCTTTGGCAGGAATGTTTAAAGTGCACGAACTTTCAAGGTGAGCCATGGCATTGACCACCATCACCCATACGACTTCGCGACCGTCGTCGTTCATGCTGTTAAAGTTAGGGCAGCTTTGGGTTAAATCAGGAGCTCCACGATAAAGCTCGGTGTAACGATTGCGTTTTAGCTCTTCTAAAATCAGCTGACCCCACTTGCCCATATCATCAAGCGTGGCAAAGTTGTCGCATTTGTTTGCAAAGCGCATAAGATCATTCACTTTGCCAATGGACTCGGCACCTGCACCGGCGACTTCGACGGAATAAAGGTTTCTTAGGAGTTCGGCGTTCAGTTTTTCTAATTGATAACTGGTGTAAAACTGCGCAGAAGGGGTTTGGCCGTAATCTAGGTCCGCGTTCGAACTTAAAGAAGCGTGAGCCAAACTTCCAACAACCATCGAAATAATCAGAGCCATTTTTTTCATGCGGGGGCACTCCATCCTATCAGGGGGCATAGCAACAGTAGGGCCTTCGCCAAATAAAAATAGGAAGGGTTTCAGCCCTTCCTATTGTAATTTTCCCCCAAAGCCCCTGTTAGGGGGCGACCATTTCGGTCGCCGGGTAATATTTGCACATCTTTAATGTCGACTAGTCATCGTAACGCTTTTTACCCGCGCGGAATCTTTTGATTCCGGGGTGGTCACGGCGTTCTGGACGGTCCCCACCACGGGCTTCGGCCCCGCGAGCAGAAGCCGGTCTTTCAGAACGCTCGCTGCGCTCAGATCTTTCCGCGCGGGGAGCACGCTCAGAACGAAACCCACCTACGCCACCTTCAGAAGGTCTTGCGCGGAAAGAACGCTCACCACGCGGGGCGCGGTCTTCACCACCACGGTCGTTAAAACGAGGACGCTCAGAGCGCTCACCGCCGCCAGAAAATTCAGCGCGCTCGCCGCGATCACCACGGTCATTACGACCACGGAATCCGCCGCCACCGCCGCGACCGCCGAAGCGACCACCGCCACGACGAGGCCCGCGATCATCACCGCCACCTTCACGGTTGCGAGTGAAGCGGTTGTCTTGAGCATCACGAGGCAACAATTCGCGAGGAATACGGTCGCCCATATAATCCATGAAAGAATCATTTTTAACAAACACGTTCGGGAAGTAAGCGACAATAAAGCGAGCTAAAAGATCTTCTTTAGAAAGCTCTTTAAAGTCGATTTCGCCGGCTTGGATAAGATCTTGGATTAAATCCGCCGCCAACTCGAGTTCTGGAGCTTCGGTTTTCATGGTGCCGACGCGCTCTAAAACGTCTTTGATTTTTAGACCCGCAACTTCATCTGCTGAAGGGATCACGCCTTTTACAAGGACCGCTTTTGTATTGATCATCACGCGACGAAGAAGGTTTAATTGCGCGGGATTGACCAAAGTGATCGCCGTGCCTTTTTGTCCGTTACGGCCGGTACGACCGATACGGTGAACATAAGACTCTGAATCCCATGGTAAAGAGTGATTGATCACGTGAGTAAGATCTTTGATGTCTAAACCACGCGCCGCCACGTCCGTCGCCACGATGACTTTCACGTCACGGCGTTTGAACTTTTTCAAAGTCGCTTCACGCTCTTGTTGTGATTTATCCCCGTGCAAAGAATCTGCGGGGAAACCCCGTTGAGTTAATACGTCAGCAAGCTCTGCCACTTCCATTTTGGTTTGGCAGAAGATGATGCCGTAAAATTCTGGAAGAGTTTGTAACAAGCGGCCGATCACTTCTGTTTTATAAGAATCTTTCACCGTGTAATAAACTTGTTCGATAGTCTCAGCTGCGCCGACTTTATTGACTTGAACAGTTTCTGGATTGTCTAAGTAAGTCGATGAAAGACGTTTTACTTCAGGGCTCATCGTTGCGGAAAACAACCAAGTACGGCAAGCCGCGCGTGCCGAATCAGCAGCGTCATCGGGTTGAGTCGCTTTTAAGATAAATTCCATGTCTTCTTTAAAGCCCATAGAAAGCATCTCATCGGCTTCATCTAAAACGACCGTTTTCACTTTTTGCAGTTTGATGATTTTTTGTTCTAAGAAATCTACCAAACGGCCCGGTGTCGCGACCACGATGTGGGCGCCACGTTTAATACCTTCCATTTGTGTGCGGTAGCTGGAACCACCATAAATCGTCACGACGCGAACGCCTTTTTTCTTACCTAACAAAGCCAATTGCTCAGCCACTTGCAGGGCTAATTCACGCGTGGGGCTCATCACCAGAGCTTGGGTGTCTTTGATGGTGGCATCAATGTTTTCAATAAGAGGAATACCGAAAGCCGCTGTTTTACCCGTGCCCGTAGAAGCAAGACCGATAAAGTCTTGAGCGCCGGCTAAAAGCAAAGGCAAAGCTTGGCGTTGGATGGGAGTAGGGGTGGTGAAACCCATGTCAGACATAGACGCTAAAAGAAGCGTGCTTAAACCAAAGCTTTCAAAATTATCAACAGTAGTGACTGGAGTCATTAAGGGAACCTTCCTGAAGGGTGATCAAATAAAATGCACCCAAATATGGAGAGGACCTTCAGTGAAGCTTCGTCGAATGCGAACTCTCATTAGCCCGCAAAAGCTCTATCAAATGCCCTCTGTTTTATGAAAGCGCAAGATAGACGATGTGGCGGGCAAAAGCTCTATATATTTTGCCTCAGCCGCGTTTTTATGAACTATTTGCATAATGAAAGAGACTTCACAATAGACTGAATTCCGCTTATTTGCTGGTACTTACCATTGCCCTTGAGCACGGCCCAATACACCCCGGAATTCAAGACGATAGCGCCTTTATTTTTGATCTGTTGAGCCATGATGCCGACTCCACAATTTAGGTTCTTGTAAGGGTCTAAGATGGATTTCGTAGGCGAAGTAGGGCTTAAATTTTTATCCGCAGCCCAGCTAAACTCACACCACTTGGCCCACTGCACGTCTTGATAGGACAGCTGTAAAAGCCCTTCAGAGTACACAGGTTGCCCCGTGACCGGGTCTGTTCCCATCGTCGTTTCGTGCATGCGGGACACGGGACTATAGGCACTCTCATATTTAGTGATGGCGACAAAAATCTGCGCCCACACGTTGGCGCGCTCGGCATTTTGTAAAGAGTTATAGGTCGGGCAAAAAGCGGTGATGTCGGAGGAGCCAGAAAGAAGACTGCTCCATTGGTTCATGATGATGCTTTGTAAATACGCCGACCACTTCGCGCGTTCCGGGTAAGAGCTTGATTCCCAAGCCAGGGGCTTCATTTTGTAACTGGGATCTTCCGTCACCGGAGGGGGGAGCCCGCCCGCAGAGTCATTATCCGGGGTCTCAATACCCGAACTTAAATTCGAATTGTCGATAGAGAGAGCTGGGAATTGCCCCATTTTTGCACAACCTATAGACATCAGAGATAAGTAAGCTACGACCAAAACGGACTGCATGCTTTTCAGAGTGAAAAATTGTGTTTTTGTCGTCATCGGGGCCCCTTACGCTAGAACTAAGCAACGGGCGGGCCATGTGAGGATCCAAAGTGTTACGGAAGTATTTGAAAAATCTAAGGTTTTTAATCTTAAAGAATCCTGAATTTGCGGCATTTTGTTTAAGGTGTGAAGTGTGCCCAGATTCTGGTCGAAAAAATAAAAATTTAAACAGAGACTTGGTCGATCGTGGGTTATATATAAAGAACCATGATTCACTTAAGCAATATTTCTAAGCAGCACGGGAATAAGATCCTGTACCGTAACGGTTCTTTTCAAATTAACTCCGGCGAAAAAATTGGCCTGGTTGGTCCCAATGGTGCGGGTAAAACCACGATCTTTCGTATCATCACCGGCGAAGAGGGTGTAGACGGCGGAACGGTTTCAAAATCGGATCGCACGGTGATTGGTTACTTCTCGCAAAACATCGAAGACATGCGCGGGAAAACGGCACTGGAAGAAGTGAAATCCGCGGTGGGCAATATCGGTGACATGCAAGCACGCATGCAGGAATACGAAGCCAAACTTTCGGATCCAGATTTAGATCCGGATGAAATGATGAAGATCTTAGAGACCTACGGGGAACTTCAAGGGGAGTTTGAACGTCTTGGTGGATACGATCTTGAATCACGTGCCGCAGAAATCTTAACCGGTCTTGGTATCGGCCCTGATGATTATAATCGTCCGACCGAAAGCTTTTCCGGCGGTTGGAAAATGCGTATCGCCTTAGCAAAAATCCTTGTACTCAATCCTGAAGTTTTGCTGATGGACGAACCAACGAACCACTTAGATGTGGAATCTATCGTGTGGCTGGAAGAGTGGCTGGTGAATTTTAAAGGTGCCATCTTAATGACATCGCATGACCGTGATTTTATGAATCGCTTGGTCACGAAGATTGTCGAAATCGCTAATAAAACCATCACCGTTTACGGGGGCAACTACGATTTCTATGAACGTGAAAGCCAAGTTCGCAAAGAGCAATTGATTGCCGCGGCAAAACGTCAAGAAGACATGCTCGCGAAAGAAGAAGAATTTATCGCGCGCTTTGCCGCCCGCGCCTCCCATGCGGCGCAAGTGCAATCGCGCGTGAAGAAGTTGGAAAAAATTGATCGTATCGAAATCCCGCCAGAAGAATTGGAAATCAAATTTGAATGGCCCGTCCCCCCTCGCGGCGGGGATGAGGTTGTTAAATTTGAAAACCTAGGAAAAATTTGGAAGACCGATGACGGCAAAGAGAAAAACGTATTTTCCGGGGCCAACGCCTTAGTTAAACGCATGGATCGCATCGCGGTGGTCGGGGTCAACGGGGCAGGTAAATCCACGTTGTTAAAAATTATCGCCGGTGAAACCGAGCCGACTTCGGGCAAGGTGGCCTTAGGGGCTTCGATCAATTTAGGTTATTTCAGCCAGAACTCTTTGGACGTTTTAGATCCTAAAATGACGATCATTGATGAGGTTCACTCACGCATGCCCAATGCGGGGTTAGGCACCGTGCGAACTCTATTAGGGGCCTTTAAGTTTTCCGGGGAAGATGCAGAGAAAAAAATCTCGATCCTTTCTGGAGGTGAAAAATCCCGCGTGGTGTTAGCGACGATCTTAGCGCAACCGGTGAATCTTTTAATTCTGGATGAGCCGACGAATCATTTAGATATCGTTTCGCGTGAATTGCTTTTAGAAGCTATTAAAAACTTCCCGGGCACGGTTATGCTCGTATCGCATGACCGCCATTTCTTAAGAGAAGTCACCACTCGCGTGTTTGAAGTTGATCGCAATCATTTGCGCATCTATGAGGGTGATTACGACTATTACCAACATAAAAAACAACAGGAACTGGCGGCACGCTAGTTTTTGTTCATCAGTTACCAAACCGAGACGACCCTTCTTGAGACTCTCGGTTTATATTCGTTTCGGCGAAATGTAATGCGAGTCCACTTAAGATCCCGATCTAACCACCGATAAGTTTAATAATTAAATGTAAAAGTGTAACCAAATAACGGAACGTAGGTGGTGGTTATGAACTTTGATTTCGGGACATTTGCCTTAAGGCAAATGCTCAACTCGCTTGCGGTCATAGGACCGTTGCTAATAATAACCGGATTGTCTTTTTATCTTTTTAAAGAGAATCGGCGGAGTATCTACGTCTACCTGCTCTTAGGCGCATCGTGCACGATAATTGGCGCGGTGTGCTTGATCCAAGAATTTAAAAGTGAAAATTTAGAGCGACCGGAACAAGTCGAACCTGCGCGTAAGTAAAAGATTTTTTTGTTGCCCGTGATACTGAAAGCGTGAACTCTAATGAAGACGTTGGAGGTCACAAGTGGACGTGGCAGAAAAAAAGCGTATTCGCAGTTGGGCTTTTTATGATTGGGCCAATAGTGCCTTTGCAACCACGATCATGGCCGGGTTTTTTCCCGTATTTTTTAAAGAATACTGGAGCCCCGGTATTGACGCCGTCACCACCACGGCCCGCTTAGGGACCGTCATCTCTATTTCCAGTCTTATCATGGCTTGCCTAAGCCCCACATTAGGAGTGGTGGCCGACCTCAAGGGCTTTAAAAAAGGTTTCTGCTTTTTTTTCACCGCGATGGGAGTTCTTAGCAGCTTCTGGTTGGGATTCATTCCCATGGGGGGCTGGGAAGCGGCCATGTGGGCTTACGGGATCGGGTTTTTAGGGTTTAATGCGGCCATTGTTTTTTATGAATCATTACTGCCTCATGTGGCTCCCGCGAAAGACTTAGATTACGTCTCCTCGCTGGGATATTCGATGGGGTATTTGGGCGGCGGTGTTTTATTTTTATTTAACGTCTTGATGTACTTATTCCCACACTGGTTTGGAATTACAGATGGCGTCACCGCCGTGCGCTTATCTTTTGTGACGGTGGCGGTGTGGTGGACGATCTTCAGTATTCCGTTGTTTAAAAATATTCCGGAGCCGGCAGCGGAGCGATCGGTTGAAAACGTAGGGCGTTTGACGTTAGCCAGTATTCAACGGCTTAAAGAGACTGCACAATCCATGAAGGCCGAACCGAATATCGCGATCTTTTTAATTTCTTATTGGCTCTTTATTGACGGCGTTTACACCGTGATGACGATGGCCGTGGATTACGGTATGTCGATTGGATTGGGATCAAAAGATTTGATTGCGGCTTTGCTGATCACCCAGTTCATTGGCTTCCCTTGTGCTTATTACTTCGGAACAGTGACCAAGCGTTGGGGCACAAAAAAACCGATTCTCTGTTGTATCGCGGCTTACTCCGTCGCCGTGATTTTGGCGACCTGGATGTCCGAAGCTTGGCAATTTTATGCTTTGGCGATCATGATCGGGATGGTGCAAGGGGGTGTTCAGTCTTTAAGCCGCTCCATGTTTGCGCGCATGATTCCTAAAGACCTTAGTGGCGAGTACTTTGGATTTTTCAATATCGTGGGCCGCTTTGCTTCGATCCTGGGGCCATTGGTGGTGGCCGTCGGTGTGACCGTGACGGGCAATTCGCGTTTAGGATTGGTGGGTCTTTTAGTGCTCTTTATTTCGGGCAGCTGGCTTTTAATGAAGGTGAAAGAGCCGGCTTAGTGAGTTTTAGGGGAGGAAGTCGGTGATGCAGAGTCTTTTTCTTCGGCCCCTTGTTCTTCCGGTTTTTGTTCCTGTTGTTCCGCGATAATGCGTTTGGCGTGATTGCCGGTGATTCCCATCCACTCTGGTAAGAAAATGGCAATCGCCACAAATATCAGCGTGATAATGATAAAAAAGAAGGCCATGCCTAGAATCAAATTCACGATATCTCCTCTTTAAGATGAATCTTTTCTATTATATGTGCTTAGAAAAGGGAACCACAAAAGAAGTGGTGGACAATCGAGGGTTGAAAAGACATAAACCTTCGATATGACTTACAATCCTCGTGATCACTATTTCCGTAAAGCCAAGCAAGAAAACTTCGCGGCTCGTTCCGTTTTTAAGCTTGAAGAGATCGACCAAAAGTTCAAAATCTTTCGTGGCGTAAAAACGGTTTTAGATCTAGGGGCTTCACCCGGCTCCTGGTCTCAATATGCTTCAAAAGTGGTGGGCGATCACGGCCGCGTTTTGGGTGTGGACCTAAGTCCAGTCACGGTGAAACTTAAAAACGCCGTTTTTATCCAAGCAGATTTACGCGATCTCAATTTAGAAGATATTTTTAAGGAGCACGGGTTTCTGCCACCTTTTGATATTGTTATGTCCGACATGGCGCCAAAAACCACGGGCATCCGCATGACCGATCAAGCCCGGTCCATGGAGCTTTGTGAACTGGCGTTGGATGTGGCGCGAAGATTTCTAAAAAAAGACGGGCACTTTGTCTGCAAACTTTTTCATAGCGACGATTTCAGCAAGCTTCGTGATGAAATGAAAAGGGTTTTCCAGAAAGTGGAAGCTGTGAAGCCGGACTCGACCCGCAAGATTTCTAAAGAAATATTCTTGGTGGGAATCACGAAAAAATGATCTCGGCCGTTTTTGAAAATGAACATTTTTTTATTGCTGATAAACCTTCTGGAGTTTTGACGACCCCCAGTCGGTTTGCGGAAGAAGATGGGCGTCGCTGTTTAGGTAAGGAACTGCAAGATCAGTTGGGCTTTCAAATTTACCCCGTACACCGTTTGGATTTTGAGGTCTCAGGGCTTGTTGTCTTCGCCAAGAACGCCGACAGCCATCGCGCGGCCAACGGCTGGTTTGAAAAAAAACAGGTCCATAAGTCCTATCAAGCTCTGACGACATCTCAAAGTTTTGTTCACATACCGGCCGATGTTGAAAACAATCGCGAGGCGATTTCTTTGGTTCCGGGACAAGGGTATGCCTGGGAAAGCCGCCAGCTGCGTGGGAAACGTCGAGCTTATGAAAGTTCACAAGGAAAGCCATGTCTGACTCATGCTCACTTTTTAGGAACAAATCCCGCCGGATTTTTGCAATGGGATTTAGAGCCGGTGACTGGAAGACCGCATCAGCTGCGCTTTGATCTCAGTCGCCACGGGTTTCCGATTGTTGGAGACATTTTGTACGGATCCAGTGTGGAATGCGCGCCGAACACAATCGCGCTTCGCTCTTACCGCATCGATTTTCAGAGTTGTGCGCAAGCCGCAAAATTCGGACTGCCTTCAAAAATTGAAGTCATTGCTCTATAAATCTGCAAAATGTCATGTATGCGCGTTCATATATAATAATGTTGCATGTTAAGCTGCTATCATCCTAAATATTTTCATGAGTCAAACTTCTGTTAAATATCGTCCTGAAGTCGGTGAAGTGATGGATTACATCCGTCATATCTTTAAAGCTCTGCGTGTCTCTTCTAGCCATTTTGAAAAAGAATTGGGATTAAGTGTGGCGCAGATTTTTGTTTTAAAAAAACTAAAAGATGAGCCGGGTCTTTCTATTAATGACCTTGCTCTAAGAACGACAACTCATCAGAGTTCGGTTTCGGTTGTCGTAAAAAAGCTGGAAGAGCAGGGGTTGGTATCTCGCACGGTTTCTGTTGAAGACTCTCGCCGTGTGGTGGTTTCCTTGACGGAAGCGGGTCTTGCGAAACTAGAGACCATCCCGGGTACGATTCAAGAACAAATGCTTGAGACTTTGCAAAATATGAATCCCGAAAAAACAGCCAAACTTGCCGGTCTTATGAAAGAGTTCTGCATGCAGGCAAAGATTGTGGATTCAGAAGTCGCTCCGATGTTTGAGGAAATCAAACCCGGATCTGATATCCGATAGTTTATCGTCCCGAATTGGCGGGCAGACGAACAACCTTGCACCAATCAAGGCGTTTCTTGGTGCCACCATCGTATTCGTAAGCCAATTTGTTCTTTAAAAGAATATCTTTCAAAGAACGACCATCGACTTTCACATCCGCTAAAATACGAAAATACTTATCACGGCGAACATTGTGCAGTTCTACTGTTTTGGCATTTTTTAAAGTCGCGCTGACCAAGTTTTTAGCAATGCGGCCGGCCTCTTTTTCACACTGGTTCTTAGTTTTTACTTCCGGGGTGTCGATTCCGAAAACCCGCACCGAAATATTTTTGCCAATCAAGGGTGGAACATTAGGGATGTTCACGGTGATCGTGTCGCCGTCATAGTTCTTTAAAACCTTCACGCAGCGAAAGGTCTTTTCATCGTGAAGGCATTCCTCAGAAGGTTTTGTCGTCACCGTAAAGTCGGCTTGAGCGGGGGTGGACGGAGAGCAGGCACTTAAAATTCCGGAAGCAGCAATGATAGAGGTTAGAAAAAGATGTGGCTTCATCCTTAAAGCCTAGAATCCCATCCTGGGCCAGGTCAAATTAGTTCGTAAAAAATGAGGCTTGAAGAGATGAAATCCGGGCCTCTGAGCGTATTTTTTTAGCCAATTGACGATCTTTGGTCGCGGCTTTGACCAAAACCCGCTTTACATCCTCGGGGCTCAAAGTTTTTTCGGTGCGCACCATGAGGGCCGCTACGAGTCCCGTCACGCAGGCCGTGGCTTGGGAGGTCCCAGACATAAATCCATATTTACCGCCGGGCAAGCTAGAGTAAACATTCTTGCCGGGGGCAGCGATGTCGACGGATTCAGACCCATAGTTCGAGCTTGCAAGTAAACGTTGGCGCGAATCGGTGGCCGCCACCGAAATAATATTGCTCAAACGATAGCCCGCTGGAAAGTAGCCGACGCGATCGGTATTGCGCCCTTCATTACCGGCCGCGGCGACAAAAACGATTCCCTGTTTTTGCGCATCACGAATGGCAGCTTCCTCCAGCGGGCTCTTTAAATCACCACCGCCCGAATAGTTGATAATATCTGCTTTCATTTTTGTGGCGTACTTAATGGCCTCAATGGACGCCGTTAAATTGTCCTCGCCGGTTTTTAAGGGGTCATAATATTTTAAGACCATAAACTTGATGCGTTTCGAAGGAGCCTTTCTTAAAATAATCCCCGCGATATGAGTACCGTGTCCGTGGTTGTCCTCGATATCGCTATTGTTAGAAGAGAAATTCCATCCGTGGAGTCCGCCAACGGGATTCGTCCAAAGGTGATCTTTTAATAAGGGATGATTCACATCAATTCCGGTGTCGATGATCGCGACCACCACATCTTCTTGTTGTTGTGGTCGCGCCATCGCAGGGAAAAGTAAAATTGCTGAGATAAAAAGTTTCGTTGTGAGTGTCACAGTTTTCATGACATTCACCTAAAGCAACGAGCTTGCCAGCCTGTAGTGCGCGTAATTTTAATTTCGACTGTAAGTTTCGAAAAAGTGCACTGAAATTTCTATGCGCATAGTAAACGAGATCAAATGACCAGAAAATTCTGGTCACCAAAAGCCCTATGACAGTTGTCTAAAGTTTCGACACTTCTCCTCTGAAAGAGAAACATCGCTCTCGACAATCGTGTCGGCCAAGGGTTGGGAAACAGCATAATAATTCAGATTCACCTGAAAGAGCCGCCGCTGCGCTAAATAAGAAGATTGGAAGCGGGTTAGCTGTTCAGAGCAAAAGGTTTCAACTAGTTGTTTTAATTGATCGACCTCTTCTGGGGAAAGAGGGACGAGTAAGCTTTTATAGTATCGATTTTCTTTAGACTGGGGAAAAGCCTGAATGGCTTCCATCAAGCTACCCTCGTGATATTTCATCAAATCAGCACTGCCGATCTGAGAAGGCACGGTGTATTTTCCAAGCGCCGTTTGCCAAACCCGCACGCCCTGGTGCTCATTGGCCGCCGCCAATCCTAATTGTTCCAAAAGCTCCAGGGCTTTTTGCACTTCCATGGGGTCCACCACAAGAATTTCGGACAAAGAAGACACGGAGGTTTGGATATCTTTGAAACCCAAAAGTGTTAGAAGGCGGGAATAAAGCGTGCGGGAATAAAATTCTGCCGATGGATTTATGATTTCTCTTTGTGAGACACTTCTCAGAATCTGCATCAATTTTTCCCCGTAAACTTGCCTTTCTTCAAGCCTTCCTGTCTGTGAGTATTTCAATAGGATTAAAAAATACTCGGCCTCTTTGGAATTCATACGGCAAGCTTTTATGTAGTATTCGGCGAAATTATCGGATATTTTTTTTTTGCCTAACAAGATCATACGGACATAAGAGCGACTTTGGAAACCCAACTCTGAGGCCCATGCCTCATAAGAGAAATTGGGCGCCACGGATTTCCTATACGCGAAATCGTCACGCAAAAAGGTGACGATATCTAAATATTCAAAAACGGATGGTTTTTTCATAGATCCCCCAAAGAATTAGTTCAGAAGATTGTGCCCCCAAAGTCAAAAACTATTAGGTGCTCCACTCGGAGCACTTTGACACCAATGAGGCCGCCATTTGCGGCAGTCTGTAAGTTTTAATATGCCTATGAGCCATAAAGGTTCTTTGGATGGATGGCACACTGCTTGTAGGGAGGTCCGTAATAAACGATGAGAAGATCAGTCCTCCGCCCCTCGCGAGTCTGGTGAGATTCTCCACAAAACCAAGGAGACCAAAATGAAAAAATCAATCAACGCTGCGGTTCTTATGACCCTACTTTCTTTAAGTATCTCGGCTTTTGCAGGCAATGGGCAAATCGGCTCTGCAGATGAAGGCCGTTTTTTATCTAACAAACTAAAATCTTTCCAAGATGTGCGTTGCCAAGTGAACGATAGGTCTGTTGATCTGACTCAAAAGAGCTTTAGTGATGGTGTGGAAGGTAAAGTGGTCGACAAATCGGGATTTTTATTTGTGGGAAATGTCGAGCGGGATGGCGTCACGACGTACTTCCGTATTGCAAGTGTGGGACAGTACCCCTCTTATCATGTGAACGAGCCAGGACCGGATATGAATAAGGATAAGTTTTGGCCGGGGGTGACCATCGTTACTTACCAAAAAGGACTGTTTGATCCTATGAAAAATTTCACGCGAGCTACCGGAGGCTTAGATACAGGTGTGGAGTTTTTTACGCTGGGTAAAGGAGCCATTCATATCAATTGTGAAGCTCGTTACGGTCTGGGACAAAGAAAGTAAAGTTGTGCTAAGGACCGATAGAATGGCCTTGCCTGCGCGGGTAAGGCCATTTTTTTGTGGATTATGCCACGCGCTTGATACCGGGTTTAGAGGCCAGAGAATACTTGTTTCGTCCAGTTTGTTTGGACTCATATAAAGCTTCATCGGCGCGTTTGTACCAGTTATCGGGTGATTCACCGGGGGAGTATTGAGCAATACCCATAGAAACGGTGAAGCGAATCGTTTGGTTTTCATGAACGAAGGCTTCCTTGCGGATGCGAGCCATGGCCTCGTCAGCCATTTTTGTTGCCGCTTCGACGTTACATCCCGGAAGGATGACCCCGAATTCTTCACCACCTAGGCGGGCAATAAAGTCTTCTTCGCGTGAAAAGCTTTCCTGTAATAAGCGCACGCATTCTTTTAAGACGAAGTCGCCAAAATCATGGCCATAGTTGTCGTTGATCTTTTTAAAGAAGTCGATATCTAAAATAATCAACGTCATCGGTTCTTTATCGATGTCTTGCAATTGCAAGTAACGGCGGACTTGTTCATCATAGCTGCGACGATTGTGGGCGCCGGTCATGTGATCGCGCCGGGCCGTTTGATTGGCTTCCATCAGTTGTTTTTTCACCGTCGTCAGATTCTTTTTGATAGATTCCATGCGTTTTGAACGACGATCATTTTTCGTCGTTTGGTGCTTTAAATAGAAGTTGATGAACTCACGAGATTTTGCACGCAAGTCTTCAATCGAATTTGATTCTACGGCTTCACGTAAGCCCTCAAGGCTTTGGTTGATGTCCGCTTGGGAAGAGTCTTCGGCGTGCGCCTCTTCGCTTAAGTGGTCGGCAAAGTCCCAGATGATGCGCTTAAAATCATCAAAGGTGTTTTGCACGTAAGAGTATTCATCAATGCGATAGCTTGAAATAAACTGACGGATGCGGAACATCGTTTTTTCGGCTTCTTCAGGATTGGCTTGTACTAGCTCTTTAGCAAAAGTATCAAGCTTAGCGCGCACTTTGCGCACGGAATGATTCTGGATTTCAAAAAGATGCTTATTATAGACGTCTAAAATATACAGCAACGTCGCACGATCTTCGGTTAAGACCGGCGTATTAGGTTTCTTGGCTGTGCCATCTTCTGAATTTGGGTGAGCTCCACCCCAGTCCATATCGAATTGGTCGACAAGCTTTTTCATCCACGTTTTCAAGGAACTACCTCCGCTGAATCGAGGCTCTCACAGAGCACATGTCCTCATCGGAATGTGAGGCGGGAGGATGAAGTAAATCAGACCGAAATTAATAGAACGTCCTGTCTCACTTTAAGACTTCTTTGGGGCAAAGAAGAATTTGCCCCAAAGTGTATATCTTAGTTACAGGACCTTTTTATTACATAGTTTGCAGTTTTCCCAAAGCTTGATCTAGATTTTTAAAAACCAAAGTCAAAGCCTCTTCGTAAGCTTTAGTGATATCACTGCTCATCAAACGTCCACCCGGAGTTTTCATTTCATAGCAGCTAGTGGCGTCGGAACTTAATTTCGCTTTTTTAGGGATCAATAAAGCGCCATTGATTTTAACACAGCCTTCTTGGAATTTTTCGGTGGCATAATCTTGCACCGTGATCGTCAAAGCATTGTTGCTTAATCCAGTCACCGCAATACCCGTGCGAGTTAAAGCACGGCTCGTGGCGCGTTCCACTTCGGCTTGTAATTCCAAGCTTTGTTCTTTCACGGAAGCACTGCGGGCATCTACGATTTGCAAATTGATGTCTCTTTTGGGCAGAGCACTTAATGCCGGCACTTCGATTTTTTCAGGATCGATTTTAGGCACATCACGAATGGTGTTGGTACTGGCACACGCGGACAAAAGAGAAGCCGAAGCTACGACAAGAAGACCTACATAAAGAGTTCTCATAAATATCCTTTCTAAAGGTTCTTAATAAAAATGCCACCTCTTGGAAGAGATGGCATCACAAAAGTTCTACGACGTGCTGCTAAGAGTTAGTGGGAAGCACCCGCATGAATGGATTGATGGAAATCAATTTCTAGTGAGATTTCGGCATTCAGAACTTTAGACACCGGGCAATTGGCTTTAGCGTCTTCGGCAATGGCACGAAAGGTTTTTTCGTCAATATCTGGAACTTGGGCGCGCAATTTCAAACGTGAAGATCCGATCTTGAAACCTTCGCCGTCTTTACCGATTGTGACGGTTGCAGAGGTTTCCAGCTTATCAGCTGTAAATCCTTTTTTACCCAAAGCTCCCGCTAACGCCATGGTAAAACAGCCCGCATGGGCGGCGGCAATAAGTTCTTCGGGATTAGTACCCGGTGTATCGCCGAATCGTGTGGCAAAAGAATACGGATGGTTTTTTAGAACCCCGCTGTCTGATGAAAGTTGACCGCGGCCATTCTTAATATCACCTTCCCATAATGCACTGGCTTTTCTGTCCATAAGGACCTCCTTAAAAGGGCAGTCTAAAAACTTGCGCCCAAGATGGCAAAGCTTCGTTAAAATACAGATTTTTAGTCATGCTGATCGACAAAGAATAGGCAAACGCGGGGAAGTTCTTTATGATAAATCCATGAGCTTGGATAAATTCTTTGCAGATTTAATCATTCGCGTCGAAAACTCCGAAGAGATTTCTAACGCCGGTAAGGACAAAGACGGTTTTTATAAACCCACACGCACGATTTTATTACGCCATTTGCAATTACTTAAAGATCTGCACGCCAAGCCCCTAGCCAAACAAATGGTGATCGCTTCATGGAAAGAAGTGGTGGAGCTTGTGCCACCCGAATGGCTCGTCATGGAAGCTGCGGAACGGGAAGAGTTTAAAAGGATTTTAAGTTGAGGCAAAATGCTCCCCAAAAAGTCATGGTCGTGGGTAACGTCGCTGCCGGAAAAACGCGCTTAAGCCGCCGTTTAGCCACCCTGTGGGATCTGCCCCTGATGCATATTGATAGTGTTCAATTTTTGCCAGGAATGAAGATTCGCGCCTTGCCGGAAATTCGCACGGCGATTAAAGCGATTGAAAACCAAGAGCGTTGGTTGATTGATGGTTATGGCCCTTTGGACATGCTGGAAAATCGTTTTAAACTTGCCGATCGCATTATCTTTATCGATTTCCCTTTATGGCGCCATCAGTGGTGGCTGGTAAAAAGACAAATCAAGAACTTATGGTCACGCCGGCCTGAGTTGCCACCTGAATGCGATGAACGAAACTGGGAACACACGCAAAAGATGTTTAAGGTTTTAAAAAGCGCGCATAAACAAATGCGACCGGAACTGTTGCGCATCTTTGCTAGGGAAGAATTTAAAAGCAAGGTCTTGATAGTAAAAACCCTGCGGGATTGGCGCAGGGTTTATAAAACAGGATCGTTTTAGTTTTATTCTTGTTCGTCAGTGACTTTAAACACCGGACTGATCACTTGGGACTGCGAGTCTTCTAAAAGCACATCACGCACCGAACGATTTTGTGGCATGTACACCACTAAACTTTCCGCGCCATAACCCTTCGTCAAAGACACTTGCACTTTTTCTTGCGCCTTTAGGGTGACAGCCTCTGGAATATTCACATATCCTTGAGCTTGCGCGTGCACGGAAATCTTTTTCCATTGGGTGGATTGCTTTTCTAGATAGTCGTCATACTCATTAATTCCCGCATCTTGATGCGTGGTTGAAATCTTAAGACTTAATTCGCCACCGTCTGACAGCGCAAGTTTAGAAATATTCGCCTCGATGATGGCAAGAGTTGAGTTATCAACCGCCAACATGCCCCGCGTGTCTTGAACCGCGGCCGTGTAGTCTTCTTTTAGTTTGGGATCTTCTTTGACCGCGGCTTCAAATTGCTTACGCAACTGACGGGCTTTAGTTCCATCTAAAAGAAGGCTGATAAATTGATCGCCATCAAGGCCCGGAAGGCTCGACATCGGCAAGCCCGCGATTTCTTGATCAGTGATATTGTCGTTATTAGAATCGATCTGCACGTTCACTTCACAAGAATGCCATGTGGTCATGCCCTCATAAAGTTTCACGGCGATTTGCAAGATACGGGTGCCGTCTTTTTCCACGATACGGTAACCCGCTGATTGCATATCGCAATTGCGATTCGGGAACCAGTCCGGTTTGTTGTTAGGTTTGCGATTATCAACCCCCAACAAATTAAAGATATAAGCATCCCCCGAATTCACCCCTTTGTTTTCCAAGGTTAACTCCGTCGTACTGCCAGAGCTGTCGACTTCCGAAGTCGCCGCAACAACTAAAGAGGTGGCTTTAACTTGCGAAATTTGACGAACAATCGCAAGGGCAGGGATTTGCAAAGCTAAGTCTTCACCATCACGCAGCTGCAAGAACCCATCAAGCTCTTCTGTTTGCGCGGTCATCAGAGAGCCTGTTAAAGCGGCCTTGATTAGAACCGTTTTTTCTTCTCCGGCGGCAAGCGAGATTGCCGGTACCGAAACTTTTAAAGCCTTGGATCCCTTCCATGTCGGCGTTAAAGAAACTGCTTTAGCAGAGATGTTTTTAACTTTAAGATTCATACTTAAAGTTTTTTGTTTTTCTAAATCCGTGATCCCAAATGACAAAGTCGAAGGCGTCGTCACGACGGTGGCGTTAAAGGAACTAAATACCTGCACGCGTCCCGCACCCTGGCGGCTCACGGAGTAAGTATTTCCTTTGGCATCAGCGATCACTTTTCCGTGACCTAAAAGGACGGATTTTAACTCTAAGCCACTTAAGCTAGGAAATTTTTGTTTCAACAACGCCATGACGCCCGCAATATGGGGGCCGGCCATGGAAGTTCCCGAAAGCGCGGCGCCCTTATCGCCCATACCCATATCTGCCGAGATGATGTTTGTACCGGGTGCCGCAATTTCAGGCTTAATCATGCCATCTTCAGAGCGGGGACCGCGCGATGAGAAATCAGAAATGGTATCGATCAACCAAGGTTTTTCCACTTTGTCGGTCGTTTTTAAGTTCACCGAAACTGGACTGCGGGCCATCTCTTCACGGATTTTAATGCCATCTTTGCGAGAGATCATCACTCCTGGAATATTAAAAGTGGCGTCTCCACCCATCACAAAAAGGACCGGGGTGTCGCTGTTATTCATCACGACCACGGCGATGGCGCCAGCTTCTTGAGCCCGTTTTATTTTATCGGCGAAGGACACTTTGCCACGTTCAATAAAGGCGACTTTGCCAGCAAGTTGTTGCTTTAATTCAGGGGCGAGTTCTGCATCGGCAAACCCGATATCTACAAGTTCGCCTTGAAGGCTTTCAAGCGTTGACAATGACTTAGTGATAGCAGCTTCAGAAAATTCAGCCTTTAACTTCTGCTCACCAAACATAAAGGTCGCGGCCGGAAAGAAAACATTCTGATCCATGTTGTCGATGCTAGAGGCCACCGAAATAGCTTCATCGGAAATACTCGGTGCGCCGACGATATAACCTTTATCACCTTCGTTACCGGCGGAAGCCACCACGACGGTCCCGCCGCGCACGGTGTTTTTAATCGCTGTGGCATACATGATATGTGGATTGCCGTAACCACCGCCTAGCGAAAGGTTCACGACGTCTAATTGATCTTCGTATTTTAAATCTCCTGAAGGATTGACCGCGTACTCAAGGGCGGCAATAACCACCTCGTCACTGGTTGTTCCCCCGGCGCCAAAAACCTTGATCGCGTAAAGGACGGCGTCGGGAGCCACGCCACTATAAGTGTTTACACCATCACCAATACCCGCAACGGTTCCGGCCACGTGAGTGCCGTGACCTGATTCATCAATCGGGTTGCTATCTGGAACAGGAATACGTTCTGCAGGATTGTTTGATGATGTGTTAAATTTAGATCCGGCTAAATCAATACCACCGACTACTTTTTTATTCGGGAACGCCGGTGTAGCGGCCGAAGGGTCGATCGCTTTGAACGCTTCTTCTGTACCTTCTCCGCCCAACATTTTGTGGGTGTAGTCGATCCCGGTATCGATGATACCTACCTTCATACCTTGGCCGCGGATCCCATTCGCGTGGGCTTTATCCGCACCGATAAAGTTGACAGAGGTCTTTTTACCGACGGGGGTAAAAGCTTTAACTTCGGCCAAAGTAGATCTGCGGAAATGCCCGGAACGCTCGGTCATAGTGACATTCGGAATCGAAGTGATTTTTTCTAAGGTGTCGGCGGGGGCCCAGATTGCAATGCCGTTTAAAACGGATTTATAGCGGATCAAAACGCGGATTTCAGACGAGATGCCTTTAAGCTCTTCGATCGTGGCTTCTTGTTCGGCTTCGATGTTTGCTAAAAGCTCCGGATCGATAACCAGTTTGCCATCAACGCGCTTTGCAGTTTCCAGAAGTGCTGGGTTTTTGAGGCGAAGGATCGTGACAAAGGGCTCTGCAACTTCAGAACGGGTGGTGTACAATCCATCTTTAAGTTCAGGACCTGTCAGAAGATGAAGGCTTGTTTGATCCGTACAAGCAGTTAACATCACGGTAAAAAGTACACCGCTCACCGCGGTCTTTTTGCTTAAGAAATTCGCCAAAAGATTCAAACAGCACCCCCGAAGGATAAAACGACACCGGCATTTTGGCCGATGGACCCAGATATCCAAAATCTATGCCGAACGATTTTGGGACCTTGATGGCCCCTTTTAGAGACAGTTGTTGACGGAGTCACGAGTATTTATTATCTTTTTTGAATTAGGCCCATTTAAAGGCCGCATTCACCCAAAGGAGGACATTATGATTGTAACTAAAGTCACACAGAGCCTTCTTTGCGGTTCTTCAATCTAAATCGATCCTGATAAATCGTTAAAAGCCAGGCTCTTTAAAATTCATGGAAAGTCAGTCCCCTAGCATTTGGGGCTTCGTTCACTTCATAAATTTTTAGGAGTTCACCAATGTCGTTCAACGACAATGATTTTTTATCCCGTCAAGGATGGGATGAGTTTTTTGAAAGTATATTTAAAGATCCATTTTTATCAACCCTAACCCCGGCGCGTGTTATTGGCGAAGAGCGCGAACTTTATCGCTTACAAACACAGCCGGATCAATCTTTCTGGGGAGCGATCACCGGAAAACTGCAACACCGTGCGCGCGGACGAGCCGATTACCCGGCCGTCGGGGATTGGGTTTTAATCGATCACCCCCCGGGGGCCGATCGTGCGGTGATTCATGCCGTGTGCCCGCGAAAAACCGTGATGCAAAGGCAGCAAGTTGCCTCCACCGCGGCTGATGTGCAAATCATCGCTAGCAACATCGACACCATTTTTATTGCGACATCGCTCAATGATGATTTCAATGTTCGGCGTTTGCATCGTTATATGACGGTGGCTTTTTCTTCAGGGGCAAGGCCGGTGATTTTATTAACCAAAGCCGACTTGTTATCAGATGGCGGAGCTTCGGTGATCACCGAGGTTCACGCCGAGTTCCCGGGAACCGGGGTGTATACACTCTCGATGAATGATTTTGCTCAAGCTCGGTTTTTTGAAAAGTATCTGGGCCCGGGACAAACGGTGGTGGTCGTGGGCTCGTCGGGTGTAGGTAAGTCCACCTTGGTGAATTATCTTATTGGTCACGAGGTTTTAAAAACCCAAGGTATTCGAGAAGACGATAGCAAAGGACGACACACGACAACTTCACGCGGACTTTTTCCGACTCGATTTGAAGGTTGGATTATTGACACGCCAGGGATGCGCGAGCTTTCCATGGTGGATCATGAAGAGGGTTTGCATGCGCAGTTTTCTGAAATCGAAGAGCTGATTGGACAATGTCGTTTTTCAGATTGTCAGCATCACGGCGAACCCGGCTGCGCCATTCAACGTGGCCTAGACGAAGGACTCATCAGTCCCGACAGATGGGCCAGTTATTTAAAGCTTGCCGCTGAGATTCGACATGCGCTTCGTAAACAAGATCGCAGCCTGTATGCCGAAGATCGCAAGCTATGGAAGAAGCTGACTCTTGCTGGCCGAGCTCGAGGTGAAAATAAAAGACGGATAAAATAGATGGCAGAATTTAATAATTGTTTTACTCTTAAAGGGATGAAGAATTCTTTTAAGATGACCTTCCTCGCCGTGATCATCGGCGGGGGAGCTTTGCTCATGTACTCTGTTTATCGCACGCAAAATGTGGTGCCCCACCTTTTAGAAAAGATATTTTCTGAGGATGTGAACGATAAGTTTCACGCCTATGCCACGAAAGTCAGCGGCAAACAGAGCTTGCATGTCGCTCGATTAAATCGCATGGAAATTTATGAACGCACATCGAAAGCCAAAGCTTTCGGTTTTTCTTTGCCAGACGTCATTGTCAGCATCACTTTTCCGGTGGAATACAATTACAATGTCAGTCTTACAGCGGGTTGGAAGTTTGAAAAACGTGATGGGATGCTTATGGTTTATGCGCCAGAGTTGTCGGGGCAAACACCTGCGGTGAATGTCAGTGAAATGAAATTTGAAATTAAAAAAGGCAGCTTTATCAGAGACGAAAATCAAGTTCGTGAAAGACTGCAAAAAGAACTTACGGGTTTTTTATCTGAAAACTCTATCGCGTTACGTGAACAAGTGCGCACCGAAGCACGGTTGTCGATTGAACAATTCGTTCGTGGATGGGTGGCATCCCAAGTGACAGAGAATACCACCGCTTTACCTATTAAAGTCTTATTCCCTGGTGAAAACGCCGACGCGCCTCCGTCAGGCACTCCTTAAAGACTAGCTCCATCATAATGGTGAACCGGAAATTTCGTCACATCCAGTCCATCTAAGCAGCGGGCATTGATCGAACGCATTTTAGTTCCGTCTGGCATTGAGCCCGCACCAAAAGCACTGACGCCACAATTTGAACAAAAATGATGATGAATATTCTTTTTTCCGAATTGATAGTCTGAAAGAGTTTCCGTGGAGGTGAGCATTTTGAATTGGCTGTCTGGCACAAACGTCAAAAGGTGCCCCTTTTTACCGCAGATAGAGCAATTACACGCTAAAAGATTTTCGATGTTGGCTTCGACTTCAAAACGAAGTTTCTGACAATGACAACCGCCGGTATATTTCATGAGTGACTCCTTAGTAGTTAATAATATCTGATGCTAATCGAAGGTCTTTGTTCTGTTCAAGAAAATACGAGGTATCCTAACTTGCGCTTCATCTTAAACGGGTTTACTTTATAAGCTCTGATCGTCTGAAAAGAGATGCCCTATGAGTTCTATTACTTCTTCTGCCAATACCCAAATGTCTAAAGGTCTTACTCTTCTGCTGGGAACAGCGGTGGGTCTTATCGTTGCCAATCTTTATTATGCCCAACCGATCGTGGCGCTGATTGCGGGATCACTAGAAATAAATCCGGCCTTAGCTGGAATGATCCTCATGCTGACCCAAATTGGATATGGGGTCGGGGTTCTATTTTTAGTGCCGCTGGGGGATATTGTTGAAAATAAAAAGCTGATATTTTCTTTGATCGGCTTATTGATTGTGTCTTTGCTGGCCTTGGCTTTCGTTACGCAAAGTGTTCCGTATTTTATCGCGGCCTTTGTTTTGGGTTTAGGGGCTTCAGCCGTGCAGATCATTGTTCCTTATGCGGCTCACTTAACTCCGGAAGCGAGCCGTGGCCGGGTGGTCGGAAGTTTGATGAGCGGCCTTATGTTGGGCATCATGCTTTCGCGTCCCATCGCAAGTTTTTTAACAGATATGTTTTCATGGCACGCGGTTTTCTTTCTTTCTGCCGCTTTGATGTTAGTGTTGTCGTTGGTTCTGATGAAATTTCTTCCGCAAAGGAAACCGAACCACCTGGGAATTGGTTATCTCGATTTGCTAGGGTCCATGGTGCAACTTGTTTTGCGTACACCGGTTTTGCGCCGCCGTGGGCTCTATCAAGCTTTTATGTTTGGGGCTTTCAGTCTTTTCTGGACGACAACTCCTATCTTGTTAGCGGGTCCAGAATATCATCTTTCACAAACTCAAATCGCCCTTTTTGCTTTAGCGGGTGTGGCGGGGGCCATCGTTGCTCCGTTAGCAGGGCGAGCCGCTGATTTAGGGATGAGTCGGCAGGGAACGGCCGTTGCGATGTTTTCAGCGATTGCTGCCTTTTTGATGACTCATATTTTTGCGCCAGGTTCGATGATGTCTTTGGTGTTCTTAGTTTTATCGGCCATTTTATTAGATGCCGGCATTACCGCGAACTTAGTTTTAGGTCAGCGCGCGATCTTTTCATTGCGAGCCAAGTATCGCAGTCGCTTAAATGGGCTTTATATCGCGATGATCTTTGTCGGCGGTGCGGCGGGTTCTTTTTTGGGAGCCTGGGCTTACGCCAAAGGCGGCTGGGCTTTGACATCCGTCGTGGGAATGGCGATGCCCGCCCTGGCACTGTTAGCTTTTGCCACTGAGTGGATCACGGGCTTTCACCAAAAAAGAAAACCCGCGCGCGCTTAACTAATCAATACTGATCACGATCTTTCCGATGCTGGTCCCATTTTCAATCATTTGATGGGCTTGGCGAATGTGTCCTGGCGTAAGACCTTTTAAGACGGTATTTCCGGTGGACTGAATTTTACGTGAGTCCACTAAGTGGGCGACGGTTTTTAGGATATGGCCTTGGGTTTCCATTTTATATCCGTGCGAACTTTTCGCGAACATGAACTCCCAGTGCACCGAAAGCGATTTTGATTTGAAAGCCGCGATATCTAAAACTTTCGGGTCATCAATAAGAACAAAATGACCGAAAGGTTTTAGGATTCCCGGAATTTGCGTCAAATAATCGGCAGAATGCGTGGTGCCGAAAATAATATCCACGTATTTGATATCTAATTTCGCAAGTTCAGTGGCAAGATTTTGGCGGTGATCGATCACATGATCTGCGCCCCATTTTTCACACCATGCTTTTGTTTCTGGACGCGAGGCTGTCGCGATCACTTTGGCTTTGGTTTCTGACTTTAAAAGTTGCACGGCAATCGATCCAACGCCGCCAGCTCCACCAATTACAAGGACTTTTGTTTCAGGGGTGTATTCAAAGCGTCTTTCTAATAAAGCTTCCCAAGCGGTCAGTGAGGTCAATGGCAGTGCGGCGGATTCGATAAAACTTAAGCTGTGCGGTTTTTTAGCGATGATACGATGATCCACCGCTTGGAATTCGGCATAACTGCCGTCGCGATTTAAATCTCCGGCATAATAAACCTCGTCGCCCTTGGCAAAGCCATGAACGTCAGTACCCAGGTCTTCAATCACTCCGGCGGCATCCCAGCCTAAAATAACATATTCGCCTGAAGCATTACGATTTTGGCGTATCTTGATATCGACAGGATTGATCGCCAGGGCTTTTACTTTGACTAAGACATCATGGGGCTTAAGTTTTGGCACGGGGATTTGAATTTCAGAAATTTCAAAGTCAGCCAACGTGTGCGCTTTTTTATATCCCAATGCTTTCATGAAAACCTCGATAGAAAAATTTTTTAAGAAAGGTTTTTACGCCTCCCTTGAAAGTTATCTTCTACATCATGGGTTTAGCAAAGAATTCTTCTTTGGTAATTGTCGGCACTCTGGGGTCGCTGAATGAAATCAACAACTTATAAGAAATAGCTCATTTTTCTTTACAATAGTTTCCTAGTAAACTAATATGATGTCTAGGAGATACCCGGTGCCGCCAGCTAAAGAGGTCAGTCATTTAAAGGAACATTTAGGGTACTGGATGCGCATGGTTTCCAACGGTGTTTCGCACACCTTTGCTCGAAAGCTTGAATCCAAAGGGGTGACGGTGGCTGAATGGGTTATCTTGCGGGAGATGTTTGAAAATCAAGATACTACGACTCCAAGTACTGTTGCCGAATTGACCGGACTCACTCGGGGAGCTGTCTCAAAATTGATCACGCGTCTTTTAGATAAGGATTTAGTCAGCCGCAAAGAATCGTCGGATGACCGGCGCTATCAAGACATCAAGCTGACTGGCAAGGGTAAAAATCTTGTGCCTCAGTTGGCCAAGATTGCTGATGAAAATGACCAATCCTTTTTTTCGATTTTGACAAAATCAGAACGTGATCAATTAAAAGTTCTATTAATGAAAATGGCGGGTCACGAAAAAATTAAAGCCCTGCCGATTGATTAAATAAAAGGAGCCTGTAATGACAAGCCCACAAGAGGCTATTCAAAATGCCTATCAGCGCGCGATGGAAATAAAACCTAAAGTCGGCGGCTATCCCTACCTCGCTGAATGTCTAAGGCAGGCCGGAGTTCAAAAGTACACGTACAATCTTCCTTCGTGTCAAAGTATCTATATCACCGATAAAGGAAATGTCGTCAGCCAAGGGGAGCTTCTAGTCAAAGGCATGGCCGATGTGCCTGCATTTGATAAAAATGCATTTATTAATATTTTGCGCATCAGCCAAAACGGGGATAGCACCTTCCCTGAATTTATCAAATCTACTTGGGAATCAGGTGTTGTGAGCTATGTCGCGGATCTTATCAATCGCAAGGTCACTTATTATGGAGCGTTGGGTGAATCTTACGTTGAAGATTTTCCGGCGGTGAAGATTTCTTAAGACACAAACAAAAAGCCCGGATCGAAACCCGGGCTTTGTGTTTTATTTAACTTTAAGCAGGTACTCTTCCAACTTATCAAAGGACCCGGTCCATCCTTGAGTCATGCCGGCTCTTTCTTTAACGAATGTCGCGATCTCTGCCGGAGTGGCCTCGCCAAAGATTTCCCATGTCACGGTGACGCGTGTTTCGGTGGGACTTTCTTCTGCTAGTTGTACCGTGGTCAGCATCGTTTCAGGCCACGTCGGCGCCATGGGGTGGCGAGAGATATTTTCATCTTTGTCGGCGAACTGTTGCGTGTACACGATGCGATCCGCAGACACCTCTAAGTATTTAGCGGTTCCATACATATCGACACCTTGACCGTTTGTCATAAAATAAAATGTCGATGCGCCCGGTTTGATATCTGAACGCAAAAACTCCATTTTAAAACCTGTGGGGGCCAGCCATTGTGAGAAGTGTTTGGGGTTCGTCCACATTTCGCGCATCAAATTGATCGGCGCTTCAAAGACGCGATTGATGACGAAGTTTTCTTTTCCAGAAGCTTCTTTTTCTAAGTATTCTGCCAAACGATCCCAAGTGGAATTGCCACTGGCTTGCTTGATGAACTTTTTGGTTTCAGCGGCGGCTTCGGCTGTGGCTAAGGCCATGGTCATTTCCATTTTAGTTTTATTTTTTCCGATTTCCGTGAAATCAACGGTCACACGAAAAAGGGGAGGGCGATCATCATTGCCACCATGATCGTAAACCAGCCGTGAGTATTTTTCGACCTCGTGATAAATCGTTTTGTTTTCCCAGTTCGTGCCGTCAGGTCCGTGCATTGTGTAAGCCCAATGCCCACCGGGTTTTAGGTCTTTACTGTGTGTGGTGATGGTGAAACCACGTGGGCCCCACCACAGTGCTACTTTTTTGGGGTCTGTCCATGCATCCCATACCAGCTTTACCGGAGCATCATAGATTCGGTTGATATAGATTTCGTTGGGTTTATTTTTTGTTGCCATGTTTTTTTCCTTTGGTTTTCTTTTTTGCTGTGACGGTTTTTAAATAAGCATCAAGTCGATCAAAACTTTCTTCCCAGAATTGTCGGTATTGTTCCATCCAGTCAGTGGCATCCTTAAGGGGAGCGCCATTGAGTTTGCAGGGTCGCCACTGCGCCTCGCGCGTCTTGGTGACCAGGCCGCATTTTTCTAAAACTTTGAGGTGCTTGGTGATCGCGGGCAAACTCATGTCTTTTAGAAAAGGTTCTGCTAAATCGGAAACACTGGCTTCCCCTTGAGATAATCGGGCCAAGATCGCCCGACGGGTAGGATCCGCCAAGGCAGAGAATGTCTGGCTTAAATGATCTCGCATCGGGCACCTCCAAAATCCATTTTATATTTAACTTATCAGTTAATTAACTAGTAAGTTAAATATAAACCATCTTTAAGCGGCACGTCAAGGGGCCGTATAACTACTGGAAAGCAGGGGGGAATTGCTGATATTCAAGGCAGGCGCGGGAAAGAAGCCCAAAGAACCCTCAGGTTCAAAGCTTGGAGCGCGCGTATTTGCTTAAGGGCTAAGCAAGGGGGGATTTTCGGCAAAAAAAATCAATAAATTCTAAAAAATCCGTAAGAAATCGTATTGACAATAAGGTCCGGTTACTACAAATTAGCACTTCCTAAACGGACAGTGGTTCGCTAGCTCAGCTGGTAGAGCACTTCACTTTTAATGAAGGGGTCGATGGTTCGAATCCATCGCGAGCCACCATTTTCTGTTTCGGACCTAAACGTTCCCATCGTCTAGGGGCCTAGGACACCTCCCTTTCACGGAGGATACAGGGGTTCAAATCCCCTTGGGAACGCCAATTTTGTGAAAAATAAAAACCCTGTATCGAAAGATGCGGGGTTTTTTGTTTTTGCCCTAATTTAGCGCGATATTGTCCCAAATTGCGGTTATAAAATAAGGCGATGAAAAATATCATAGAGAGTACCACAGGTGTCGTGCACGTTTTCCTGGCTAAAAAAGATGGAACTGAATGTCCATTTGTTCCTCTAACGGAAGATACTTTATTCGCTAGAGACTTTTTTGCTTACGCCGGAATGGCTCAAGACTTCGATTCAGCTAAAGAACTATTTATCGAAAGTCAGAATTATTTGGAGTCGCCCACGATTTATGGATCTCTAGTGAGTCAGGGGATCCTTGCGTACTGCCGTCCTTTTAAACCCGGAAATAGTCGAAGTATTAGGAAGTTAAATCCTGATGATATTTTTAAAGAGCCGGCGGTAAAGGATGTTCACAACGAGATACAGGTTTTTCGAGATAAGCTTTATGCTCATGCGGATAAGAGTCCATACAGAGCCATTCTTCTCAATATAGCTCTAGAACCTAATTCATCTTCAAAAGCTGTTTTAGATATATATCGCGGCATGACGATGACAATCGGGTTAGAGCCGGCATTAGTTAACAACTTTGTATATACAACAAATATTGCAATTGATTGGATAAATACAACTCTAGATTCTGAACATTTAAAATTGCGCGAACATATAAGTAAAATGGATTTAGAAAGCCTGTATCGTGATGCTATTGATCCAACTACATTTGATCATTCCGTAGTAAAACATTTTTTGGATTACCCGTGGGCGAAATAGAGACTGAGCTCGGCACAGCTTTTGTAAACCGTTCGATATACTGGCAGCGCTGGCAAAGGTTTTCGACCAGCTTTTTTTTGCGGAAGCCTTCTAGCAAGGCTTGCGAACGCGGGCTTGCTAAAATATCGACGATATCTTGATCTTGAATATTTCCCAGCGGGATCGCACCTTCTTTATCTAGACAACAAGGGACGACAGTTCCGTCCACTAAAATTCCGAAATGGGAAGTCAGGCCGTAACAGCTGCCTTTGGTTCCTAGGATCGGCAAGTCCACCGACGGCCAAATAAATTCCGTGTCAAAGTGAAGATACAGACGGTTTTTTAAATGCACACTTTTTTTCAGGCGCACGTCGATCATGGTATCTATATCAAACTCAAAGCGCTCGCTGATTCGGCGAAGCATGTCTTGATTGCGGCTTGAAGCTCCGCGGACTTCTTGTAGATTCCACAAGCGGTAATTGATGTAAAGATCTGGACGCTGAAGCATCGCTTTTTCGGTGTAGGCAAAAACTTTTTCCAGATACGCGGTGGGATCGCGATCGGGATAATTGTCATGAAAGCTGTGCAAAGAAAAGTTCACCTGGCGAAAGGCGGGACTTAGTAAAAGCTCGGCCTGTTTTTCGCGTAAAAGAACGGCGTTCGTCACAAAGAAAATTTTAACGTCGTGCTTTTCGCAAGTTCGCACAAAGTCAGCAAGCTCGGGGTGAACCAAGGGATCACCCATCAAATGAAAGCAAACTTGTTCGGTTAATGGGGCTACTTGTTGGATGATTCGTTCAAACAGATCCAAAGGCATAATTTTCTTAGAACGCACGACCTCGGGGCAAAAGCTGCATTGAAGGTTGCAGATATTGCTGATTTCGATATTGATCTTTTGAAAACGTTTTGCCATGGGCGGAATCTAGCACCGTTATTCTTAAAGATCGAGCAATTCAGACTCCCAAGACACTAACTCTGTGCGTAGTTACAAGGCCGTTTCAAAAGTTTCATACTAAATCTATGAAATCGATGATTATAGGGTTCATTTTTTTATTAAGCCCAGCCATGGCGTGCCGCGGTCTGATCTTATGGGCCTGTCTTTACGATCTGATAGTCGGCGATTGAAAAAATCACGTCCCTAGCTTAGGCTGGGGGCATGAAAAGATTTTTAGTTCTACCAATTCTATTTTTTCTTGCAGCGTGCAATTCTAAAGCGCCCGCGCCAGCACACACGACCCTTCCGTCGCCAGCGGCACCGGTGACGATTGCGCCTAATTTGTCTGTGCTTGAAATCGAAAAAGGGGTTTTCGTTGTCAGTCACGAATTCCCGATTGCGCAAGCAAACTCGATGGTCGTGGATATTTCCCCTAAAGATTTGTTAATCATCGATGCGCCGTGGACATCCGCTTCAACACGCGATCTTTTAAAATGGGCCAAAGATACATTTGGTGACAGAAAAATCACGGCCATCAATACGCATTCACATATGGATCGCGTTGCGGGAAACGATGTGTTTTTAGCTGAAGGGGCCGACGTTTATAGTTCAGACCTGACCATAAAATATGTCAAAAAAAGCAAACCGACGGAGTTAAAATCATTGGCGTCGCGCGTGTCAGATCCCGCAATTAAAGCAGAGTTTGCAAAAATGAAAATCCGCGAAGCCAATCATTCTTTTCCTTTGAAAGAAGGCAAGACCTTAAGCTTTGGCGAAAAAAAGGCTGAAATCTTTTACCCAGGCCATGGCCACACCAAAGACAACGTGGTTGTTTATCTTCCGGATTATAAAATTCTTTACGGCGGTTGTTTTATCGTGGGCTTGCCAAAGCTTGGATATATCAAAGAGGCCGACTTAAAAGAATGGCCAAAGGCACTTGATAAGATGTCGCGCTTTGACGCCAAGTGGGTGATTCCGGGGCATGGCACTAGTTATTCGCCGGACTTAATTGAACATACAAAAAAATTAGTAAAGTGAGCAAAACTTTGTGTCTGGGCAAATTTAGTTACAGTACTTTGACTTCATTAAATCTCTGTACTTAGCATCGTAAATCAACGGAGGTTTTATGAAGAAAGTAATTATCGGTTCTCTGCTTTTTGCATCATCACTCGCACTTGCAGCCAAGTCGGCGGATATGGCTTCTAAATTTGTTCCCAACAGCAAAGTTGTCCACGAAACTTCAAAAGAAGTAAAAATGCAAACTGATCATGGCAGCCTTATTGATATCGAGTTCGGTATGGACGGGGCCTTCAATGAAGCTTCAGGAACAAACGTCGATAAAGACGTCTTTAATCCACCGGATAAAATGCTGACCTTAAAAGATGCGGTGGCGGCAGCGAAAAAAGCCGGCAAAAACCCTGTAGGCAAGTGGTCTCTAGAAAAAGGGACATTAACGGGTTGGGCTTACGAATTCCAAGGTTTTGAAAACGGTAAAGAAATGGAATACGTGATCGACGCGAAATCCGGAGAACTGAAAAAGGCCAAAAAAGATTAGTTTTTAAAAGATATCGTGAATTCGATTTCGGTCGCAGGTAATATAGTGCCATGAAGACCGATGTGAAACAGCGTGAGACGAAATTAAAAATGCTTGCTGCGATTTTAATGACGTTGATCACGCTGTTTTATTTTTTGGCCACGATACCCGGACTGCGCGAGGTTCAACCGGTCCACTCCGTTCGTCGAGGATTTCAAACCCTGGGGTGGAAAACGCAGTGGAGTATGTTTGCCCCGGGCCCCCGTCGTGAATATCCCGTGGTTTTGACGGCGCGTTTTTATAGCAATGTTTCAAGCCATCAGTTTTCAGAGCAAAAAATATTTGATTTTTACAGCCTCCGTGAGCACGGCTTTTTTAAAGGCGTCGATCAAACGTTGTGGGCTCTATTTTATATTCGTCTTTGGGGCGAAACAGATTGCCGTACCAATTGCGAGAATTTTTTGGATGCTTTAGTAACGAAGAGAAAAAGTATTTCAGGTGAAAAAATATTGCGGGCCGAACTCGTGTGGCAGGAAGGTCGAATTCCTAATATTAATGAAGGCATCTTAACGTTACAGGACATGAGGCGGTTGCCACCCACAGAAGTCATAGGATTTAGTAAAACCTATGAGCCTTAAGCTAAGATCTCTTACAGGTTTTTGGTTTATGACGGCCTCAGCCCGAGCTATGGCCGGAACCCGCATTATTTTAGGTCTGGCCCTTCTTTACGATGCGCTTTCTTACTTGCCCGAACGTCATGCCATGTTTGGTGAAGGGGGCGTTTTCGGGCCAGCGGGCAGTGAAAGATCTTTTCCGACGCTGCTTAAATTTTTTGGTATTTCGGGTGATGTTTTTGCGCTGTCACCTATAGGATTGGACTTCGTTTATGCCTTATTCATTTGTGGTATTTTGTTGTTCACGTTGGGTTCGCTTTACCGCGTGTCTGCGTTTACTGTTTGGATTATTCTAAATTATTTTACATTGCGGAATTATTTAGTTTTTGATTCCGGCCATAATCTTGCGGCGAATCTGATGTTTTTTATGATCTTCGTTCCGGCAGATAGGGTGGCATCAGTGGGCGCGTATCTTAAGACGCGGTCATTCAAAAATCTTTGGCAAGAGCAGCTTATTAAAAATGCCTGGGCCGTGAGAGCCATGCAGTTTCAGATGAGCATTCTTTATTTTTCCACGTTCATATATAAATTGGACGGGCCAAACTGGCGAGCGGGGACGGCCGTTTACTATGCCACCCGATTGCCGCCTTATTTTAGGACTCAATTTGAATTTTTAGTAAGTTCTGGAATTCTAATCAATCTGGCAACCTATGGAACTTTGATCATTGAAGGAGTGCTGGCGGTTTTAATCTGGATTCCTCGCTTAAGGTATTGGTTATTAGCTTTGGCCATCTGCTTTCATTTGGCTCTTGAAGCGACGATGGTGATCAATATATTTCAGTGGGTGATGGTCGCGGGACTTTTAAGTTTTATCGAAGGGCGGAAGACGAAGTCTAGCTCATGTGTTAATTCGGGACAGTGATCGCTCGGCAAAATTTCCTGATCTCATTTTGAAACAGGACTGTTCGGGACGGCTGTTTACTCGCACTCGGCATCGCAGTACAATAAAGTATTGGGCGCGATGATGATAAAAAACTGGGTCGATGAATACATCCAAAATTTCTCTGATTTCCCGGGGGGATTTTCCAATTTGGAGGATCTGCTTCATTGGCAGTGGTTTGCCTGGAATCTGCTGGCGGTTGTTCTTCTGACCCTGCTTTTTTCAAAAAGTAAAAAACGCTCATGGCGACGTTTAAAAGCTCATTTACGCTCGCGACGCGCGCGCAGTGAAGCTCATTTAGATGTTCAGTTCTTTATCCTTAAAATCTTATACCAACCTTTGAAGATTGTTTTTTTAACGCCCATTTTTATTTGGATTTCAAGCGTTGCTCGTTGGCACGGGTTGGGTCTAACGCGATATCTTACGGAAGCTCATGCTATTGTGCTCCATGGGGTTCCGGCATATGCGTTCAAAGCGTTATGGGTCTTGTTATTTTATGATCTGGCTTATTATTGGAGTCATCGAATCCAACATCAGGTGAACTTTTTTTGGCATTTGCACTCTGTTCATCATCGCTCGACGTACTTAACACCACTATTAAAATATCGCACCCATCCCTTTGATAATTTGATTAACAATGCTTTTTCATTCACGATGGGCGCGTTCATGATGGGTGTATTTAACGCCTTTTTTTCCATTCAAGGTTCGACTCCGGGATATGACTTTGGTTATTTAGCGGTCGCTTTTGGCGCCCATTTTATCTTTGGGCACATCCGCCACAGTCACTATTGGATTTCCTATGGGCCGGTTTTAAGTCGAGTTCTGGTGAGCCCCGCGATGCACCAAATCCATCATAGCTATGCTCCTCAGCATCAAGGGAAAAATCTGGGAAGCATGTTTGCCATTTGGGATTTAATGTTTGGAACACTGTACGTTCCAGAAAAAAAAGAAGCCCTGCAATTTGGTGAGTCCGCTGAAGCAAAACACGAAAAGAAAACCCTGTGGGGAGAGTTTAAAACGCCCGTCGTAAAAGCGGTCGAATCTTTACCTGGTTTTGGTGCGTGGGTGCGAGCCAAAGAGCCTCGTTATGGTTGGCGCTTAGTTCTTTGTCTTACATTGGTCTTAATGCTGGCAAGCTGCGCTTTAAAAGTTTACGCATTTTAATCAGTTTAAGGTCTAGGTGAACGGGTCACTCAGTGCTCAAGTATGTTAAGGTAGGTCATATGTCTATAGCCATTTCACGCCGAAAATTTTTGACCATCTCTGCCGTGGGTGTGGGGACCTTTGCACTGTGGCGCTGGGTGGAGCCATCCCTGCAAGAGCCTATCGATGCGAAGTTCATCATCGGAGATTACGATCGTCGCGTGGACAAGCTGGGAAGAGTCGGTCTTATTTCCGCAAAAGCAGAGCTTTTGCGGAGCTGGACCATACCCTTAAAGGCGCATTCCGTGTGGCAGAATAAGGCAAGGCCATGGCAGCTTATGGCCATTGAAAAAGATGGCTTATTGGGAGCTGTTATTGACGTGCAGAATGAACACATGCACCCGCGGATCGTTCAATCACCTGAAGGAACCCGGTTTTATGGACATGGTTTTTTTTCGGCGGATGGTTCATTGATTTATATCACCGCGCAGAAAAAAAATCGAGAAGGTGTGATTCTTGTTTATGACAGCATTTCGATGCAAGTGTTGCAGCAAATTGATTCGCACGGTTATCGCCCTCACGACTTGCAGGTGGACTTAAAAAACCCGGATCAATTTTTAATCGTGAATGCGGGCACGCGAAAAAATGAGGCGAATGTCTCTTGGATATCGTTAGCTACCGGAAAATTAGAACGACAAATTTTTTTGGATAAACCTGGATACGCGCCAGGGCATATTTGGCAGCAGCCCAATGGCGAAATTTATTTTACTGGGGCGGATAACCAAAAAAGAACTGAGGATGAAAATATCTCTTTTTCAGTTTACCGTCCGGGAAAAGAAATAATGGAAGTGGTTTCTGCAAACTGGGGCCTCACCTTGAAAGGGGAAACCCTCAACGCCTTTGTGGATGAAGCCAATCACCGTATTTGGTTGACCTTGACGATCTCGGATCGAATTCTGGTCGTCGATAAATCGAGTTTTGAAGTGATTAAATCCATTGATGTTAAAGAACGTCCGCGATCCATGGTTGAAATTGACGTTGAGGGTCGACGAGTCCTTTCGGTGTCTTACTATCGAGACGGAGAAGACAAAGGAACTCAAAAGTTTTTTGATATTCAAAGTTTTGAAGAAATAAAAAGCTTAGGTTCATCTAAGAGTGATTTTTATTCCATTCACTTATACCCCTTTGGTTCTTTAAAAAAGGCTTAAGATGCGATTGCTGATTCTGGTCCTTTCTATGGGTTTAGCCGCAACTGCAGGAGCGGATTCTTATCTGTGTGAAGGGGATAAATCCAAAGGGGCTTGCGTGAATTATGAAATTCAAGGACGTTTGCAAGTTAAAGAATTGCCGGACGACTTAAGTTTTAGCACCTTTTATAAGATGCGCATTCCCGGAACTTTAAAAAAGAAAAATTTAAAAGGCGCAGAGCTGAAAGAGGCTGAACTGTGGTCAGGCTTAGCTATGGACTCAAATTTTACCTGGGTGAATATGAGGGGTTTCCGCGGGAAAGACAGCAATTTTTCCCGCTCCATCTTTGACCATGCGGATTTACGCGGCAGCAAGTTTTATCGAGCCCGATTTGTTTCTTCATCCTTTCAAAAAGCAGACTTGAGAGAAACGGATCTAAGCTTCTGTGATTTTTCGTCAGCGGATTTAAGAGGCGCGAATCTTAAGAACAGTTGGGTTTTAGGCACCACATTTCGTGGAGCTAGATTTGATTCAAAAACAAAATTACCTTTTTCTATCAGTACGGCACACGAGTTGGGGATGATCAGCGATGAAAAATTGGTGGAAAAAAACAACTGACGAGATCCTTCATGATCCCGTTCTTTGGGTGGCCTCGGTCTGTTTGATCGTGATGCACTTGGTGACGGCGTATTTTTGGCATTCTCCGAATTTTATGAAAGCCTTTCCCGACACAAATGGCCATGCTATGTGCCACGGATTTTTTCCTTCCTGCGCGCAGACCATCAAGTTTTCTTCGGACCTCGCTCGCGGAATCCTTTATTCTTACGCCTTTGTTGCGTCGAGCGCCTTGATTCTTATTTTAATTCCTCGCTTTCGCCGATTTGCTTTGGGTTTGTTGCTCTTAGTAACCGCAGTTAAGCTGGGGCTTTTTTTAAGTCGATTTAATTTGATGGGGAATTACCATCTGATTCAATTCTTTTTGGTAGGGGCCTTATTTTTCCTACCCAAAAAACGCGTTTCTTATTTTTTAGTGTTGGCGATGTTTTACTTTCTTGCCGGGACATTGAAGCTCAATAACGAATGGCTGAGCGGGGCTGCACTTCTGGTTCCCAGTATTATACTTCAGGGCAAGTGGCTGGCTTGGGCCCTGGCGTATGTCGTTATTCTTGAGCTGATTTTGGTATGGGGATTGCTTTCAAAAAGTCTTCCTTTGCGGATTGTGACCTTATTGCAGTTGTTTTTGTTTCATTTGTTTTCTTGGCACATCGTTGGATATTTTTATCCGGTGATGATGTTTCTGGCTTTAGCACCTTATGCCATGAGTCTTTGGAAGAAATATGACCGAGAGATTCTAAAAGAAATTTCGCCGGTGACGGCTTCGGTTCTAGTCGCATTTTTGATCTTTAACTCGTACCCCTTTTTCTGGGGACGCGATCCCGCGCTGGAAGGTCATTTTCGCGGATTACGCGTCAATATGTTGGACGCCCGTCCGGTGTGTTATCCCTTGGTTTATGTGCAGGATCCTAAAAACTCTTCTACTTACTTTGTCGAGACCTCACAGTCCAATGCCATGCGCACGCGCTGTGATCCTGGTTCGTTTGAGTCGCAGTTAAGACGTTATTGTGAAAATCTAAATGCGGACCAGAAGCTGGGATTTATTCTTTATTCCCGACGCTCGACGGACAGCGAATTTCGCATCATAAGAAACACCACTGATTTCTGTCAGGATTCGTATGCTTCGGTTTTTTAGTATTTACGGCTTTTTTGTTTTAGCCTCAAGCTTCGGCTTGTTGGTCCTATCGGGCAACCAAGGGGCGACATGGTGGACGGAGCGACCGTATTTTCAACAAATCCCACAGGTCGGACCCAGTGTGATTTTAAAAAAACTAAATCCGGACGTGGCTGCGCCAAAAACATTTTATCGTCATAACGTTCAACGAACGGGTTTTTTTGATCTTGAAATTTCAACCTCCCTTAAGCTTAGAAAACTTAATGACGCTACAAATATCTCTGTTCACCAGGCGAGTAAATCAAGTCCGTTGGTCTTGGACGATCAGGTGGTGATTGCGACCGACGCGGGTTTGCTCCGTTCGGTGGATTTGCAGGGAAATGTGAAATGGAACTTGCGCAACTTTACTTCCGCCTACGGATTTCACGGCACGCCCGCGGCCTGGGGAGATCTAATTATTGCCGGTGATTATTCCGGGCTTATGCTGGGATTAGACAAAAATAATGGCCAGCTGTCCTGGATTTTGCAGTTGGGGGATACCTTTGGTGCATCACCTTTGATTACGGATGATGGATATGTTCTGATCAGCGTTGAAACGAATGCACCCAATGGTTTTATCGCGAAGATTGAGGCCAACACAGGAAAAGTCATTTGGAGATCGGCATGGCTGGGGGATCACAGCCATTCGTCGCCTTCGTTGTCGGCCAAGGAATATCAGGGAACAAAGATCATAGTGGTCGGGGATAATGCGGGCTACGTCAACGGCATCCGTGAAACCGATGGCAAAACGGCATGGCGGCTTTATATCGGGAAGCCGATGAAATCTACGGCCAGCATTCATAACGAAATCGCTTATCTATCGACTTGGGATAGCCATGTTTATGCCCTGGATGTCGCTACCGGAACTGTGCTCTGGAGAAAAGAAATCCAAATTCCCAATCAGTCCAGCATCGCCATTACGCCCGACGGTAAATACGGTTTTATCAATAGCAGCCGGGGGCTTTGTCGATTCACGTTAAGCCCGCAACAAGATTTGGTCTGTGAAGAAAAAGAATACACTCGGGGGGCCAGAAAGGCTTCGCCGATTATAACGAAAGACAAAGGTCGTAAGAACAAGTTTTTGGTGTGGACGGGGTGTGATGACACCCGCCTTTGTGTTTTTGATTCAGAAACCTTTAAAAGAATTAAAACTTGGGATTTACCCGGAAGACTTTCTGGTGAAGTCGTTCCCCATGAGGGGAAAGTTTATCTCATCCCCGAGAGGGGCGGGACTTTTGTGTTAGAAAGTCCCTAGTTGGATTTAGACTCTATCTTGTAGAGATCGGGCTGCCACTCTGCCGCTCCGATCCACTCGGCCATACCACCTTGGTAAAAGTAAACTTTGAGTTTTTCAGGCATCTTATGGTGACGGTGAAGTTGCTTGGCCACACCCACAAAGTCCGTAGGTAAAAACGTCTGGGTGTAAAAAATCACGGTCGTCATTTTATCCGACAACATTTTTTCAAACGTAGTCTTAAAGATACCGGCCGTCTCCATCTTTTGGTTCACCATGCTTTTCGCCCACGGGGTCGCTTTGGTTTGCTTATTGAAATCTGACACATTCACCAGGATGAATTGATTATTAAAGGCGCCCGGGATGTGTCCTTGTTTGTAGAGGTCTTCGCTTCTTACGTCTATAATCGCTACGTCGGGGGAGGATTTCATTTTTAGAATCTCGGCACCGTTGATTTGCTTGATATCTGGTTTCATTTGATCTTGGCGCGCTTTTTCCGCACCGTATTGCCATTCTCTGGCAGCAAGTTCAAACCAACGGACATCTTTAAAACCCTGCAGCTGCAAATAAACGATGGTATTTATGGCGCAGGAAGGCTCAAGATACGAGGAGTATACAATCACCGGCTGATTTTTTTTGTCTTGGTATTTTTCAAATTTGATACTTTGACTTAAAGAAAGAATTTCCCGCCAATTGCTAAGCCCACAAGGAAAACGGGGCGGAAGCGGGGAAGCGATGGCGGTGGGAATTTTCCAGTTGTTTTTAGGTCGCGAGGGGGAATCCGGAAGCGCATCAATGACTAAGGACGATCCGAGCAAATCAACTACGCCCTCATAGTCGATTTTTTTTACAGTTTTTAGTGAGAGAGGCTCCGTCTTAATATTCCAGTTTAGCGTGTAGCGATCGTTGACGACAAAGCCGCCCTCTAAAAGGTGCACGCTAGATTTTTCCAGGGAAAAATCCGGATCAAAGCTAAGGCGCATCAGCGTTGTCAAAGAAGTGTCATCCAATATTTTTGATTTTAAGAACTCTTGGTACATTACCGGCAATGATTCGCGTGGAGAGTTTGACAGCGTGTCTAGGTTGTATTTTCCTGTCCATTGCTGCCGCACCGTGAACGTGCCCGCTTCATTTCCGTAAGGATCCATAAGCTGAATTCTTTTTCCGACTTGAGAGCAATAGGATTCCGGAAGAGTGAAAAAATATTTTTTATTATTTTGGGAGGGTTTAAAAAATTCCTCTAAAAAAGCGCCCGGCACTTGAACCTGAGAAATGCTTTTGCAGTTCTGCGCATAAGAGGCAAGGCTGAAACTCAAGCTGAAGAAAATAATCAAGCGGCGCATCTTTATTTGTCTCCTTGGGCAACGAAATCTTTGTAACGGGTTTTGATATCGAACGAGGCACTTTTCTTCACGGATCCGTCTCTTTCCATTAAGACGACGCGGATGTCATTCCCTCCCACCGTCTTGCGGAAACGGGCATTCGGGTCATTGTAGGTCATTTGTTTTTCAGTGGCCGTAAGCCAGGTGGCTTTGTCAATCATGTCTTTTGCTTTACGCCACAGGGGAGCTCCCACCGCGATGATGAGTTCGGCACGGGGTCTATTTTCATCAGCGATATAATCATTAAGGAAAGGTTTAAGCGATTCGCAAGAATTGCAGGGCTCTGGGATACTGATGATCAAAGCGGTGCCCTTTAAATCTCGCGGAGTAACTATATACTTATCAAGATCATTGAGGGATTGAAAAAGATAATTCGTTCGAGCGTGCGAGGATAAAGAAACTAAAGTGAATACCAAGAAGGTGATACAAGTTGCTTTCATATTGATAAATTCCTTTTAATCAGTGTCAGCGTTGGAAACCCTTGTTGAGACCCGTGACTCAGTTCCCATGTTGTGATCGAAATAACGCATGGAAAGCAAAGAAGCCATCAAGAAAAGAATAGTAACTGCAAAAGCGAGTCGTGGATAGGGAACTTTCCGCATCCAACGACGTTTGACAGAACGCAAAGGTTCCAGCATTTCTTTGGTAAAAGTCCAAGGTTCTTTTTGAACCAGCGCGCTTTCGCCAAGCCACAGTTTTTCTTTTTTCACGGGGATATAAAGAGTCCCAAAGATATAATCCCAAACGGCAAAAACAGATCCAAAATTTTTATTGAGATGTTCAGGCTTACGACTGTGATGGATCTGGTGCATGGCAGGGCTAATAAGAATGTAACTTAAGAACTTACCGAAAGAGATCCAATAAGCGCTGTGGCGGAGGTGACTCCAGGCGAAACTAAAAAGAATTATATTTTGTAGCATACGAGTCGTGTCGTTGGCTGAATAGCGCGGAAAATAAACAAACGACTTTACGATCCCCAGGGTGACGCCCACCACGGCAATGCTAACAAAAAAGCTGATCACCATGGAAAGGGGGTGAACCCGGTATTTGGTTAAAGGATTTAAGTGCCGGGCGCGGTGATGAACGGCATGCAGATCCCACAGCGAAGCATACTTGTGGCTAAGGTAATGAAAGATAAAGAAAGCAAAATCGTTTAGTAAAAACAGAAGGATGATATAAGCAATGGGCCCAAAAACAGGATCAAAAAAGATCAGGGGTTGAGGCAAAAGGGGGTACATGAGATAGCGCAGGCTGCGCTCCACCCACACTGTCGCATGCGCAAAAAAGATTCCGTAAAAAATCATTTCGATGGGGTCATAGAAAAATTTAAAAGCGAAAAACTTTAAATCCAATGCAAGCTCACCCTTCGCTCGCTTGGAAAACAAATGGGCTTTAAGACGACGTAAGGATCTTTTTAAATTTTTTGAAAAGAGCAGCGTGCTTAAAGAGGCTATTAAAAACGCCGAAAAAAACCATCGCCATGAAAGCGAATCCGACTCGCTCAAAAAGCGAGTCGGAAGAATTAAAGCAGAGCTTTTAATCCAGTCTAAAAACGAGAGGAAGACGCTAGTCGCATCCGTCACTTCCGCCTCCGCTGCCGTCACCGCCATCGTGGCCGTCACCACCATCGCCGCCACCGCCGCTCCAGCCGCCGCCATCACCGCCGCCATACCAACCGCACCACCAACCAGAGCAAGGAGGAGTTGGGTCAATTGGAGGACAGTACGGCTCCGAGTCACACCATGTGTGTCCACATCTGTTTGGACCGTGGCAACCAGGTCCCTGAGACCACCAACTATCTATGTTGGGGTCTGTAATCGTTATTTGACTGCCGACCAAGTTTTGAGCGGAATCGACAACTCGGACATTCATTCTTGGGTGACAGCCCCATTTTAATTTCGAATGGAAGACTCTCACTTCATTGGGTGACACCCATACAGAGTTGTTTGCCGCAGGCTCGTTGCATAATGTGACCTGCCGGCAGTCTACCCACGCATTGTTAGCAACCGTAAACGGCTCTTGACTGACCCTTCCTGAGCAAGATGGGCCTGATAACGGACTTGAATAAGAAGCATCTTGGCAAACCATGACCCAATCTTTGCCTTCACTTTGGGCGGGCATATAGATTGTTGTGGTTGTGCCTGTCATAGTCGGTTTACACACACCCGGCCCGCCGGGATCCGAGGCTGTCATAAATCCTGAAGGACTTGAACTGCTGGGTCTTCGTTTGGCGGGATACTGAAAGAGCGAAGAGGCCGTACATGATCCGGTTTTGCCATTCGCTTCAGCATAAGATGTATTTACGGTCACCCAGAATCCGTAATCCGACGAGGCTTCCGGTGGAAGTCGAACCGTGCCGCCTGCTGTCGGGCTGGCGTCCGCGGAAGCAGGGACAGGGTAAAAGGGATGGCAACCGATTTGTCCCGTCGAAAGTTGATAAGATTGAATCTTAAGTGTCGTATTCACAGATTGAAAACGGTCATTACCACCATTGGCGATTCCTCCTTGTACTAAAAGGTTGCCAGGATAAGGAACACTTCCTGAGCAGTAGGTAGGATTGGTAGAGTAAAGCTTGGCCAGGGTACTCATGGTCCCGATGGTATTTAGATGAAAGTTGGATGTAGATGGTTGATTTGGGGGCGTATTGCGATCCAACAGAATTCGGGAAGGATCCGTGACACCCCAAGCATCTTCTGTTCGAATGACAGTACTGTTTACCTTAGTACCATCGGGTGGTCCGATGAGATTAGCTTCCCTATTGATATTGGCACTGGTTCTCTCAAGACCAAAAGATCTTAAATTGTCTAAGGATGATCGCGCGATTTGTTCACAGGCGGTGATGGACTCTGAACTTACGCGCTGAGCGTTCATACGTCCGAAATTGTAAAGGATGGCAAAGACGCCTCCGACAATCGTCAACCCAATCAACATTTCTACAAGCGAGAACCCAGATTGTTTTTTGCTGAGCTGTTGTGATGACATTTTAAGTCCTTTAGTTAAACGTTTCAAAAAATTAAAAACTAAAAATTCCAAATAGCAAAAGTCTGGCGAATATAAATCGGACTGGTCGAGGCACAGCCATTCACCTTAATATCTTTTTCGCCTAAGCAGAAATCCATCGTGATACAAACTGTGCCGGCCGATCCGCAGACAGGCGAAAACGTCGTTGCGGCGGCGGCGGGACCCGGAATGGGGGCTCCCACCCAAACTCCGTTCCCGGAAGCCACTCCCCCGCGCGGAGAAGTTGGCCAAGGAGCCGCACGTTGAGCGTAGGCGTTTTCGACGCCAAGAAATTTCAAATACCAGGGGATAGGGGAAGAGTGATGTGATACAAACCCGGAGGCTAAACAAATCGTTTTATCCATGGGGCGAATGCATCCGTTGTCTAAGGTTCTCCAGCAAAGTTGAATGCCTTCTACGGAATTTCTTGCGGTTGTTCCCGATGGGCAGGCGCCTCGCAAACGCATGTCATACGCATTACGCACGATAGGACCCATTTCCCGCGCCACATCTAATTTTGTCATGGCCATAAAGTTTTGCTTTGAAGTTTCTCGCGAAGAAACAAAGAAATCAGACACATTAGCCATCAATGTTATTCCGACGATCAAAGCTATTAAAGGAGCTAACACACCCATTCTGCGCCCCTCCTAATTCGACCAGCGGGGCCCGGCGGGCCGAAAAAAGTAAACACCATAGGGCAAATCAAATCCTGCATTCATCGAATCTTGTCGGTTGTTATCAAATTGCAAAACTACGATGCGCTCGAAATCGCGGTAAGGACCGCCGTCAGCGCAAGAGGCTGCCCAGTCCGCTTGGGGGCAATATCGGCGGGGTTTGTCCGAGTTCGCAATAAAACTGCGCACAGTGATACCCAGCTTCACGCTGTTCATCATGCGATAGACAGGAGAATTTTGATTGTCATAAAGTCGCACACCCACCACGTTATTAAGAATCACCGAAGGTGGAGGGTTGGCCGTACAAGGGCCGGTGGCTAGGCAAGGACTTAAAGTCAGGGCACCGGCCGTATTGGCTAATGTCAGTTGCAACTGTCCGGGAGTATTTGCCGTTGGCGGAACAAAAAATAAAGCCGTGGCGCGCGGGGCGGAGGTGCCGGACTGTGCCGTTTCGCGATTAAAATACATCAGAGGAGCGGGACCATTCAGATGAGTAAATTGAGAATAGGTGAAGTTGTTCAAAACATAGCCTTCACCGCCCGAAGGTTGGGATCCGGTGTTGCGCAAACCACCACCTGACGTATTCGCCCAACGAACGTTGATTCCCAAACGAGCCGCTGTTCGCAAGCTGTTCAGCATTAAGTTCAATTCTTGATCGGTGCTGATATTTTCCTTAGTCCGTGACGACATGGAATAAAAAGCGATGATGGCTGCGCCAACGGCACCCAGAACAGTTAAAGCAATTGGCAGAGATACCATGATCTCTATAAGTGAAAAGCCCTTGTTATTTTTCATCACACCACATGTTAAGATTTCTCTAATAATAACACGTGTTCGGCTGTGGCGAAAATCTCTTGGCTAACAGATCATACAAAGGTCTTGGATTGAGACAATCCCCTGTTCGCTCGGCAAACAGGGGGAAGTGTTTTTAATTATTAAACAGTGGCTTAACCCAAAGCGTTTGTTCACGACCCGGTCCGACTGAAATCACATCAATCGGTGTCCCTAATTGAGACCCCAAGTAGTCGATGTAGTTGGTGGTCGGGCGTGGAAGGTCCGAGAGGGTTTTTACCTTCGTTAAATCTTCCTTCCAGCCCGGAATCCATTCGATCACCGGCTCCACTTTTTCAAGCTCATAAGGGGATGTCGGAAGTTCTGTGACCAGTTCGCCGTTGACTTTGTAAGCCGTGCAAACCCCGATGCGATCATGTCCCGTCAAGACGTCTAGTTTCATCATCGCTAAGTTCGTAATACCGTTAATGCGAATCGCGTATTTCAAAGCCACAAGATCTAACCACCCACAACGACGGGGACGACCGGTGGTCGCGCCAAATTCATGACCATCGGCTTGAATTTTTGCGCCGACTTCGTCATTGAGTTCCGTGGGGAAAGGACCGCCACCCACACGAGTCGTGTAAGCTTTAAAGACGCCGATCACTTTTTGAATATTCGTAGGACCGATACCCGCACTGGCGCACGCATTTGAAGCCAAGGTCGAAGAGCTTGTTACAAACGGATAAGTTCCGTGCAAGATATCTAACATGGTACCTTGAGCGCCTTCAAACAAAACGCGTTTTCCGGCTTTAAGCTGTTTACCTACGACCAGTGAAGTATCACGGCAACGGTACGGAGCTAAATCTTCGGCGACTTCCGCTAACGACTTCATGATGTCATCGATATTGAAGGTAGGAGCTTTATAATAATTTTCTAAGATGAAGTTTTTCTCTCTTAAAGCCAGTTCAATTTTGGTGCGCAATGTTTGCTGATCAAAAATATCACCAAATAAAACAGCCCGGCGAGAAGCACGGTCTTCATAAGCAGGACCGATACCTTTTCCCGTCGTTCCGATTTTAGCATCCTTGCTTAAAGAAGCTTCGCGGGCGGCATCCAAAGCTTTATGGTAAGGAAGGATGATTGCGGCCGTATCCGAAATCATCAGCTGCTTCGCGTTTTCTAAGTAACCTGTGGCACGTAGTTTTTTGATTTCATCGCGGATAGAAAAAACATCGATCACAACACCAGAGGCAATCACGCATTGAGTGTCTTGGCGTAAGATGCCGGAAGGGACTAAGTGCAGAACGGTTTTAACTCCGTTAACGACCAGCGTGTGACCTGCGTTGGCGCCACCTTGATAGCGCACAACCATGTCGGCTTTTTCTGCGAACACGTCAACGAGTTTACCTTTGCCTTCATCGCCCCACTGGGCGCCGACTACAACAATACCTGCCATGAATTTTCCCCTAGAAAAAAAGACATAAGAACTGTCTCCTAAGCGGGAAATTCATGCAAGAAATTATTCACCTTTAAATGGAGTCGCTCCGTACCAAGGAGCTCTTGGGGGAAGTGTGTCAGAAGTACTGCCGTCATTAAAGAACGCCATAAGCTTATTAGCGGCCACTTGAGACGCTTTAAAGAAAGCATCTTCGGTATTAGCGCCAATATGCGGTGTCAAAACCACGTGAGGGTAATTTAAAAGATTCGAAGTGCGCGGCAGAGGTTCTTTTTCAAACACGTCTAAACCCACGGCGCGAAGATAACCGTTCTCAATTGCTTCGACGAGATCATTTTCATTGATCACCGAGCCACGCGAAGTGTTAATCAAAACAATCCCGCGATGGATGTACTCAAACTGGGAGCGATTGAGCATATGCTCGGTTTCTAAGGTCTTCGGCACGTGAAAGCTTAAAATATCCGCAGTTTTTAAAACTTCTTCGTAACTTAAGCGCGGCACTTTCAGCCGAGCGAAAACGTCGTCCTCTTGGTACGGATCATAAGCAATGACGGTCATGCCGAAAGCTTGGGCAATTTCTGCCACGCGACTGCCGATACGTCCCAAACCTACGATCCCATAAGTTCGGCCTTTAAGTTCTATGCCCGTGATCGCATCGCGACGCCATTCTCCAGCCTTCATCATTTTGTGCGCTTGCTGGATATTATTGACGCAGCTTAAAACCAAACCCCATGTTAACTGGGCCGCAGATTCAATATTTGCTGAAGGAGTGTGCATGACCGTGACACCCCATTTTTGTGTCGCCTCTAAATCAATATGATCAAAGCCGCTAGTACCCGTAATAATCAACTGCAACTGACGGGCTTTTTTTAAAAGCTCTTCATTGATCAAGGTCCGACTGCGAATCAAAAGTGCATTGGCACTGACCAAATGTTCTAAAGGCAGATGCTGGGGGTGATCACTGCGCACGAGTTCAAACTGGGCATGCTGTTGCAAGAATAAATAACTGTCTTGCGCAAAACGATCGGTGACTAAGATTTTCTTTTTCATCCGTTTTGCTCCAAGTAATTTTGGGCGTCTCGGACCACCATCGCCACCTGTTCCAGCGTAATAAAGCCCGAGTCAAAATGGTAAAGACATTGTCCCAGGCATTCAATCAAGCGCAACATTTCTGCATCTTGGATATAACCCATATGTCCAATGCGAATGATTTTACCTTTGGCCTGATCTTGTCCACCCATGATGGTGATGTTGTGAACTTCCTCTAAATGCAGACGAATTTTTTGTCCATCCATGGCGGGGGGGACTTTGAGTGCCGTGACAGAGTCCGACGGGGACTTTGCGTAAAGAGTGAAGCCCAGTTCTTGAGCAAATTTACGCGTGAATTCAGCTCTGCGGTGAATGCGGGCATAGTGCGCATCCAAACCCTCAGCTAAGATAAGATCTAAAACCACATCTAAACAGCGAATCAAAGCCACATTCGAAGAAAAAAAAGTTTCCCCAGCGGCATTGGCTTTTTTTTCTTTACGAACATCGAAATAAAATCTGGGAGATTTCGCTGAATCAAAAAACTTCGCCGCTTTTTTAGAAAACGAAATAAAGCTCATTCCTGTTGGCAACATAAAAGCTTTTTGCGAGCCGGCGACAATACCGTCAATGCCCCAAGCGTCCATCGGCAGTGGGTAAGCTCCTAAAGCGGTGATGCCATCAACAAAAAAAAGAGTCTCGGTATAAGGGGCAATCACTCGGCCCAGATCTTCAATCGGATGGGCGACGGCCGTGCTGGTTTCGCAAGCTTGGCAAAGAACCGCACGCGTATCAGGATGTTTTTTTAATAATTCTGACACTGCGGCGACGGAAACCGTTTCACCCCAAGGAACATCAATAACGTGAACTTCTGCGCCAAAAGTTTTCGCCATTTCAGCCCAGCGCTCACCAAATTTTCCAGAGACAATCGCGATCACTTTATCGCCCGGAGAGAGCACATTGACGAGCAAGGCTTCCATGCCGCCAGAACCGGTGGAGGTCAGCATGTAAACGTCTTCGGTCGTCTGAAAAATGTCCTTCATTTTTTTTAAAACACGTTTCAGAATCGCATCAAATTCAGGGGTGCGATGATGAATCATAGGAAGTGCCAGCGTTTTTAGCACCTCGGGATGCAGATTGACCGGGCCGGGGGCTAATAAGCTGTAAGAATCGGAATTATCGGGCAAAGATGTCATTTTTCTTCCTTGATCTCTAGTTCAATTTATACTCAACTGGGGTTGTGGACGCAATACTTAAAGGTCTTCTCATCGCGGGCTTTGCCGCACTTTTTTCTTCGGGCTGTGCTTATTCGGTAGGCTCTGGCGCGCGTTCGATTCCGGGCGGATATAAGCAAATTTCTATTCCTGTTTTTAAAAATAAAACGCAAGAAGTCGGTATTGAGGTTGGTTACACCAATGCATTGGTTCAAGAGTTTCACCGTTCTCGCATTGCGCGAATTGTGGACAACTCTTTGTCCGAAGTTGCAATCATTGGACAAATTGATTCCGTTCAATACATTCCCGGCGCAAAACGAGTGGCCGATGGAAAAACCACCTACTTACCCGAAGGCACCGTCCTTGCTGCGGAATATCGTATCTTGATGAGTGTGACGGTAAAACTGGTGCGTCAGGCTGATGGAACAGAGCTGTGGTCCGGCAATTTTACGGGGGAGCGAACCTACGCGGCTCCGCAAGTGACGCTCGCAGGCGTGAACTCGGTAAATCCTCTTTACAATCTTTCAGCCCGCAGGCAGAACATTGACATTATGGCGAACGACATGATGGTCGAAGCCCATGATCGTATCACCGAGAATTTTTAAATCGGTTCACAACAGGATTTCAACAAAGCATGGCACTCATTGACGCGCAAAAGTTTTATAAAGATCTCGAAAGAGGTCAGCTTGCGCCCATTTATTTCCTATTCGGTGAAGAGCCTTATTTACTTAATCAAAGTGTGGAACGTTTTAAGTACGCGGTTTTGACCGAAGGTGCGGTTGATTTTAATTACAGCCTTTTTTACGCGAGCGATGCGGATATCGTCGCGGTCAAAGACGCGGTTGAAACTTTGCCGATGATGGCCGCCAAACGTTTGATCATCATTAAAGAAGCCCAGGAACTGACGGACAAAGAATGGGCAGAGCTTGAATCTTTGATTGAAAGCCCGGTGGACAGCAGCGTATTTGTGATCTTGGCTTCCAGAATCGACAAACGTAAAAAACAAATCCGCCAGCTTTTAGATAAAGCGGATTGTGTCGAATTTAAAAAACCTTATGAAAATCAGATTCCATCTTGGGTGAATTACATCGCGCAAAGCTTGGGCCTGACCATCAGTAACGACGCGATTCACTTGTTACATAAACTTGTAGGCAATCACTTAACGGAAATCGAAGCAGAGCTCAAAAAGCTAGGCGAATTCGTCGGTGGTGAACGTCGTATCGAAATGCAAGATGTGGCGCAAGCTGTGTCTCGTTCTAAAGAAGAAAACGTTTTTGATTTTACTAAAGCTATCGGTGAAAACGATCGCGTTAAGGCCCTCGAGCATCTGGTTCATCTGCTGGATCAAGGCCAAAACGAAATCGGTATTGTGTCACTGGTTGCGCGCCACGTGCGCATTCTTCTCACCTTAAAAAGAGGCACGGAAGAAGGCCTGCACGGGGCAAAACTTGCGCACTTCGCCCAAGTGCCGCCTTATTTCTTAGAAAACTATCTAGATCAGTCCCGTCTTTGGACAATTAAAAAGCTAGAACAAACTTTAGTGGTTTTGTCTGAAACTGATAAAGCTTTAAAGTCCTCACCACTTTCAAGTCATATTTGGCTTGAAAACATGGTGCTTAAAACGTGCTCCGCCTTGCCCGTCATGGCGCACTAAAAAAGTCTCAAAAAGATCTAAAAAAACACCTCGACTGCTAGGCTGCCTAAGCAAATTTCAATGTCTCAATTTTTCTTGAGATCTTAATTATTCAACAGTTCATCGCCATACTATCCGAAAAGTAATAAAGGACATTTCGGCACGTCATAACTGGGAGTTCGGGTGAAAAATCGAAGTTTAAATTTTAAAGTCGGATCCATCGTTCTTATCCTTATTATCGGATCTATTGGCATTGCCACCATGGGCTTAAGTAAGCTTCATCATATGGATGACATGGTTCACGAAATGCTTGATGAATCGGTAACACGCACCCTTCTTGCCAAAGACGTGCGCAGCATGATTGATGCTCAAGCCATAAAACAGCGCGACGTGATGTTAGCAGAATCCCCGGAAGAGATCGCCGATGCGGTGAAAAGCATTGAGTCTCGTCATGTGGATATTCTTAGTAAAATCCAAGAATTTTTAAAAGTACCAAACACTCCCGAAGCGGACCTTAAAGAAATGCAGCTGATTCAAAATCAATATCTGGAATGGTACAAGGTAGATCATCAAATCGTGGCGATGATCAGTGACGGAAAATCTCATGAAGCACGGGTATTCTCTAAACAAAACTCACTGCCGCTGAGACAAAAAGTAGACTCTGAATTAGAAGAAATTGTGCATCACCAAAACGAGGCTTTAAATGCGGATAAACAGATGGCGGATGCGGATTACCAGGAAGCCAAAAAATGGATGCTGATTTTTAGCGGTGTTTCGATTTTTTTAGGTGTCGTCCTCGCGGCTCTTATTTTAAGAGCCTTAAGCAAGTTGCTAAGCGAAGTGATTCTGGATTTGAATGGGGGCTCGGATCAAGTCACCGAAGCTTCTCAACAAATCGCTGAAGCCTCGGTGCAATTGTCGCATGCCTCCACGGAACAAGCCTCTTCGCTTGAAGAAACCGTCGCCGCCATTGAAGAGTTGACCGGCATGGTTAAGATCAACGCCGATCACGCACAAAAGGCCTCGGGCTTAGCAGCGCATGCAAAGAATATTGCGGCCCAAGGAGATCAGAAAATTCATGTGCTGATGTCTTCGATGAAAGACATCGCCAGTGATTCTAAAAAAATTGAAGAGATCATTGCGGTCATCGAAGGGATCGCCTTTCAAACAAACTTGCTAGCCTTAAATGCGGCGGTGGAAGCTGCCCGCGCCGGCGAGCAAGGAAAAGGTTTTGCGGTGGTCGCCGAAGCCGTACGCACCTTATCGCAGCGAACCACGGCCGCTTCAAAAGACATCTCGCAATTGATTCGCGCCAGCGTTGAAAAAGTGTCGCAAGGGGAAGGTCAGGCTGAAGAAAGTGGAAAGGTGTTAGAGGAAGTGATGCGCGCCATCGAGCAGGTGGCGGCATTGAATGTCGAAATGGCGGCGGCTAATGCGGAACAATCTCAGGGGATTTCGCAGATCAGTCAAGCCATGAACCAACTTGATCAAGCAACCCAGATTAATGCCGCCACATCAGAAGAAACCGCCGCTTCGGCTGAAGAACTTTCCGCCCAAGCTCTGCAAATGCGTAAAGTAGTCCAGCTCTTGATTCGCGTCGTGCATGGAGGATCCGAGAAGGTGTTGGCAGGGAACTCAGGGCCACATCCGGCCAAGGTGTTTCAGTTTAAGCCTAAGAAAATGTCTGATTTTGAAAGCCCCCAAAGCTCGGGTCGTCATCAGGCCTAGACTTTGAGCTATTTAGAAGACGTCCCTCCGCGCCGATAAGAAAAGGATGGATCCAGGAACAAAACACGAAGATAAGGGATTTTTCCGTCGGCAGTATCCACGCCGAGCGATGAAGCGTAAAGTCGGTGTGCTTTGCGATGGAACTTATTTTGTGTGTGAATCTGGCGAAGTGGGCGAGGGGGGGATGGCTATTCTTTCTGAGTTCGTATTGACCGAGGGCCACGAATTGGTCGTCAGCTTTCAGGTGCCCGGAGGGGACTTTGTGTTTTTAAGAGCGCTCGTGCGTTCAACCCAAAAAAAAGAGGGTGACTCAAGAGTCACCCATGGATTGAGCTTTTTAGAAATCGAATTCGGCATCAAACGCCAAATTCGTTCCTTTGTTTCGGCTCGCACAGACTCCGTCCCTAAAGCGGCATAAGAGTCTGCTATTTCCTTCTTTAAACTATTTCGCTGAAGCGCGTGTAGAAAGACGGCTGATTTTACGAGATGCCGTTTCTTTTTTGATCACGCCCGTTTTAGCAGCTTTCATCACTTGAGAAGTGAAGTTTTTCAACAACTCAGGAAGAGCTTTAACGTCTTTAGCTGTGATAGCTTTCACTAGTTTTTTTTCTGCAGTTTTAACAGTGCTCATGCGAGCGTTGTTAACAGCAGTTTTACGGATAGATTGACGAGCTCTTTTTGCTGCCGACTTATGATTTGCCAAGGGATAACCTCCACAGTAATCTTCGAATTCTTAAATGGACTTTTAATAAGTCCTTAAATCAAATTTAAATACTATTTAAACGAACCACAGGGATTAACATACGGTGTCTCACGAAGCAAGTGCAAAAGATCAGCCCAAGAATGTCCTGCAAAGGGCCCTTTATATGGCTTCGGGCACTTTAACTAGCCGCATCTTAGGGCTTTTCCGGGATATTGCCCTGGGAGCACTCTTTGATCGAACGGTGACCGACGCGTGGACGGCCGCTTTCCGTATTCCTAATCTCTTCCGTCGTCTTTTGGGCGAGGGCTCCCTTTCTGTGAGTTTTATTCCCGTTTTTATGGAAGAAAAAGCCGGGGACCCTTCAGGCCTTCGCGCGAAAAACGTGGCCAATGGGGTTTATAGCGTTCTTTTGATCGGCATGGGGATTTTGACTCTATTGGGGGTTGTATTTGTCGAACCCCTGTTTCGACTGTTGCTTTCGGACCTTTACGTTCTTTCTGCGGAAAAGTGGGAGCTCACCCTGCGCATGGGACGAATCATGTTTGGGTTCACGTTCTTTGTGACGATGTATGCCTTTTACATGGGACTTTTAAATGCCCTGGGGAGTTTTGGTCTTCCGGCTTTGGCTCCGGCTTTACTCAATGTTTCTATGTTGATCTTCACCTTTATGCCGCCGGAATGGTTTCAGGGGGCCGGGGATGGGTTGGCCTGGGGGGTTCTTGTTGGGGGGATGTTGCAGGCGGGATTGCTTTTTTTGGGTTTGCGCTCCCGAGGGGGTTTGCCGCGGTGGCTGGGGTTGGGGTGGGTACCAAAACGTTAAGGAGTGTTTTTTTTGCTTGTGCCGGGGGTTTTTGGGGTCGGGCTTTTACCGTTGTCAACTTTTGTGGATTTTTTTTTTGCTTGCCGCCTGCCAGCGGGGTCTCTTTCTTTTATTTTTTTGGGTGGTTCGCTTTTT